>CATAWQ010000014.1 GCA_949500635.1 uncultured Mycoplasmatota bacterium | reverse complement strand
TACTAAAAACTGTTTTATGTATTACATCTGGAATTGGGTTTGCAACATCAATTCCGTTTACTACCACTGCTTGTGGTAGTAGTAAACCAATCCCTGTAGATAAAAAGATATTACCATACGAAGTTTATGACATTGATCAAGCTGGTGTTCTAAATGGTTTTAAATCAGGTATTAACTTAGATGAATATAATGATGGAATTTGCAATACAATGCAAATTCCTGCTAGTGTAACAAGTATTGGTGATGATGCTTTTGCAAATAAAATTCCTTCTTTTATTAAGAATTTAACTTTTGCTGATGGATCTGTTTGTTCTTCAATTGGATATAACACTTTTAGTTTATCAACTTTTATTACTGAAGTTAATTTATTAAGATGTACAAATTTATCAGCAATTAATTCTTATTGTTTTGAAAATTGTGTATCGTTAACTTCAATTATTTTTCCAAGTTCTTTGGAAAAAATAGGTAATCTTGCTTTTGGTTATTGTACATCATTAACTTCTGTAGATTTATCAAGATCTACAAATTTATCATATTTGGGCGCAGATGCTTTTAAAGAATGTTCATTATTAACGTTAATTTCCTTCCCAAGTAGTTTAAGTTACATTGATTCAGTTTGTTTTGAAAATTGTATAAACTTAAAAAATATTACATGAAACTCTTGACAAGGAGAGAATATTAGAATAGCAGCAAATTCGTTTATTAATGTCTGTCAAACTGGTGGAATAGTTAAAGTAACTAATCCAACTAGTGGTAATGATAGTCAGAAATTGCTTGATTATTTAAAGGCAAATTGTAACCTACCATCAGTTTGAACTATAGCTCAATAATTAATTTAATTAAATAAATGTACTCAAAGCAATTTGGGTGCATTTTTATTATTTTCCCAAGTTTCTGCAAAAAAAAAAAAAAAAAACGAGTATAAATATACAAATAGGAGAAAAAAATATGAAAAATAAAAAATTACTAAAAACTGTTTTATGTATTACATCTGGAATTGGGTTTGCAACATCAATTCCGTTTACTACCACTGCTTGTGGTAGTAGTAAACCAATCCCTGTAGATAAAAAAATATTACCATATGAAGTTTATGACATTAATGAAACTACTGGTGTTCTAAATGGATTTAAATCAGGTATAGATTTATCACAATACGATGGAATTTGCGATACAATGCAAATTCCAGCCAGTGTAACAAGTATTGGTGATAATGCTTTTAATAATAAAATTCCATCTTTTATTAAGAATTTAACTTTTGCTGATGGATCTAATTGTTCTTCGATTAATTCAGTAAGTTTCTATGATGCGCTTCAACTAACTTCTGTAACTTTCCCAAGTAGTTTAGAAAAAATTGATGCTGGTTCTTTTGGAAACTGCCGATCATTAAACTATATTGCTTGAGATTTACCAGTTCAATACGAAAACAATATAAATATTGACACAAATGCATTCGATGAATATTTTCTGCCAAAAAAAGGAACTGTTAAATCTTTAAATAGATCAATCGCTAGTTCGGAGCAATTGTTAACTTGAATTCAAATGAAAACCACTGCTGATTTTTCAGAATGAACTCCAGCTTAGTGAATAGTTCATTACTAGAAAATCTTTATAAAAAAATTTAGAGTTATTAAGAAGTTTTTTTGTTTATTAAATGTGGTATTAAATAAATTTAAAATTATTTGTTTTCTTTTTCTTCTATTTTGCCTATTTTCTTTTTTAATTCAGAAAGTTCACTACTTAATCTCTGGTTGTTATAACCTTCTGCTTTTAATTCATCGATTTCATTTTGTAAACGTTCAATAGTTTTGTTCTTTTCATTAACAGCCATATTTAATGAATCTCTTTCTTTTTGGGTATTTTGTAATGAAACTAACAAAGTGTTGGCTTGAGCATTAATTTCTCTTAAATAATTATTAACATAATCAAAAAATGCATCAACATCTTCAGGATCGTATCCTGAATGAATTTTTTTATTGAACTTTTTGTTCAATATTTCATGCATCATTTGATCTAATTTATTTGTCATATTTGTACATATATAATTATATTAATATGGTTTCTTTTTCCAAACAATTAAGTGATAAACAGTTTGAATACATTTTAAAAAGAATGTCTAAATATCAAATTATTCCTACAAATATTTATGTTGCATATGAGTATGAATATGATAAAACAAAGGTTTATTTATATAAATCTAAAAAATTATTAATTCAAGGAAAAGCTGTCGATAAAATCTTAATTTTTTTAAATATAAATGCTATAGAAAAATCAAAAACAAAATTCCCTATTAATTGTTCGTTTATTGGTTGTGATGAAGTAGGGACTGGTGATTACTTTGGTGGAATAGTTTGCACGGCTTGCTATATTCCAACAGAAGATGAACAAGTCATTCATAATTTAGGAGTTAATGATTCAAAGAAATTAACTTCAATTAAAATCCATAAGATTTATGATGAACTTACTAATTTACTAAAATTTAAAAAAGTAAATGTTAAATTTGATTCAGCAATTTTAAACCCAGAACAATACAATAATTTATTTAATAAATTAAAAAACGCTAATGCCATTAAAGCATACTGCCATAATGCAGCTATTAACAGAGTTTTGGAAAAAGTTGATGAAAAGAAAAACATTAAAATTATTTTGGACCAATTTGTTAATGAAAAAAAATATTATGAATATTTAAAAAAAGCTAAAGTTAAAATTAAAAAAATTGATGTTTTGACACCAAAAGCTGAAGTTAAGTATTTAGCAGTTGCATTAGCTTCTATTATTTCAAGAGTTTTATTTGAAAGACAAATACAAGAATTATCTATTAAAGCAAAAACTAAAATACCATTTGGTAGTGTAGATCATTCTATAAAAAAAATAGCATGCAAACTTGGTAATGATTTACCTAAATTCGCAAAACTACATTTTAAAATAACTAATGAATTAAATTAAGCACAATATTTTTCTGGGTGCTCTTTTCTCATTTGTTGAACAAACACATCCTTATCAATTTTTCCATATTTATTCATAAGTTCAACACATTCATGGTATTCTTTAGTTGCTCATTCAACTTCTTGGAAACCTTTAACAATAACTTGTTTTTTTTGCAATCTTTTATATGTTTCAAAGAAATCTTTGATTTCTAATAATAAATGTTCAGGAAGACTCGCTAAGTTGTTGTGTCCCTTAAATCTCGGATCACAATCAATTACACCAATTAACTTAGTATCGGTCTCACCACCATCTATCATTTCCATTGCTCCCAAGATTCTTGTAGGAACTACAACACCAGGCATAAATTCTTGATCAGCAATAACTAATACATCTAATTCATCACCGTCTCAATCTAAAGCTTCAGGAATAAATCCATAATTTTGCGGATAAGTAGATGGACCATATAAAATCCTATCTACACTAATTTTTCCAGTTTTTCTATTATATTCATATTTAACTTTTGAATTTTTAGGGATTTCGATAACCACATTTAATATTAATTTTTCCATAATATAATTTATTTATATAAATTATATATTTATCCACTCAATACACATATATAATTTATTTAAATGCTCAGGTGGCGGAATGGCAGACGCAGTAGACTCAAAATCTACCGATAGCAATATCTTATGGGTTCAAGTCCCTTTCTGAGCACCATTTAATATAAACAAATATGCCTCGTAAACACTTGGTTGCTAGTCAAACTAATAGCAAACAACAACAAAATGCAAAAATCTGACAAAAACTTGCTAGAGAGATTAAAGCTGCAGTAAAAGTTGGTGGGCCAAATCCAGAAGCTAATCCAAGATTAAAAGCTGCTATTGAAAAAGCTCTAAGCAAAAATTTATCAAGAGAATCTATTGAAAAAAATATTAATGGTTCTCAAAAAGATGAATCAGAATTAATTACTTTAGAATATGAATGTTATGGTCCTAATGGCATCCAAATTATTGTTAATGCATTAACAGACAATCCTAATAGGGTTGCTAGCAACTTAAGAGGATATTTATCAAAATTCGATGCTAAAATTGTTAAAGCAAATAGTGTCAAAAGTTTCTTTAACAAATATGGAGTAATTACTATTGTTAAAGATAATAAGGCAAATATGGATAGCATTATGGAATCTACTATGCAATATCAAGTAGTTGATATCATAGAGTATGAAGATGCATTTCAAGTATTAACTGAATCTGATGATTTTTATAAAGTAAAGGACGCTTTAAAATCTGCAGGATTTAATATCTTTGAAGCAGATATTAAAATGATTAGTCAAAATATTATTACTTCATTACCTAATAATGTTAAGGAAAAATATGATCGTTTTATTGCTTCATGTGAAGATGATGATGACATCCAATCTGTTGTAAGTAATTACGATCCTGAATAAACTCACAAACTCATGTGAGTTTTTTTAATAATTAATTTTTTCTAGATACAAACCAGATCCAGGAGCCTTTCTAATACAGCTTCCTTTTTTAGGATTAGTCAACAATACTTCTAGTGAGTTTTTGTCTTTTTTATTTTCATTAATATCTAATAAAGATCCAACAATCATTCTTACTTGATTTCTTAAAAAACCATTCCCATTAATTCTGATAATTAACAAATTCTTATCTTTTTTAAAAGATATTGAATTAATTATCCTAATAGTATCTTTTAATTCGCTAGTACTAAATGATAAAAAATCATGTTTACCTAATAATGCTTTTGAAGCTTTTTTTAATAAGGAAACATTAATTTTTTTGTTGTAGTTGTATAAATAGTCATTATTAAATAAGTCATATGAAGCCGTGTTTATAACATATTTATATGTTTTGTTTAATGCAAAATGTTGAGCATTAAAATTATCATTAACTATTTTAACAGATTTAATTCTTATAGATTTTGGTAACAGATCGTTAATTGCTTTTTTAAAATTCATATTAATTAAATTCTGTTTAGTTTTTAAACTAAATACTTGACTTATAGCATGCACATATGCATCTGTTCGTCCAGCTCCAATAATATTAACTTCTTCTTTTAAAATTTTCTTTAAAGCATTGCTGATAGTTTGCTGAACAGTCACTACATTCGGTTGTTTAGCTCATCCATGAAACTTACTTCCATCATATGCTAATGTTACCTTGTAATTCATATTATCCCAATACAGTTATAGCTTCCACTCATGAAAATGGAGCAAATACGCAATTAAATGCTGTAAATGTTATCATAAAACCTAGTAATATTGTAATAAATAAGAAGAATATTCATTGATATCATTTGATAGAATAACTACGATATCTTGTTCTTGAATATCTTGGATTGTATGAACGAGCTTCCATTGCATTTGCTAAATCATCTGCTTTATGAAAAGCAACACTAAACATTGGAACCACTAAAGAAACAATCGCTTTAATTTTATCTTTAAAATTACCATTTGAAAAGTCAACTCCTCTTGAGGCTTGAGCTTTAAGAATCTTTTGTGATTCTTCAAGAAGTGACGGAACAAATCTAATAGCAATTGAAATTGTCATTGATCATTCATTTACTGGAACTTTTAAATATTTTAATGGAGTTAAAATATCTTCAATTGCAAAAGTTAATTGGACACTAGAAGTTGTAGATGCTAACAGCGAAACAATCATAACCATTAAGAAAATCTTAATTGTGATATATGTTGTATTGGTGACTACATCAGAAGATAAGCAATATCAGTTTTTAGTGTAATATAAGTATAGAGTATGATTTTGAGCTACACCAGGAATACTTGCAAAATCATCAGATACTATCGAGATATATGAAATAGAACTATCAGTTGGTTTTATAGTATACAAACATGATGTGTCTACATTACCTCCTCATAAATATCCAGATAAGAAATGGAAATTAGTTGGAGCCATAAAAAAAGGGTAAGTAAATTCGTTATTTGATGTTTTAACATTTGTAATAACATTTTTACCAAATATTCCATAATCACCATAAAAAAACAATCAATGAATATTATTGCTCAAATAAATTAGTGAAGGTGATTTAAAAGCAATTCAATTAATTAAGAAAAGCAAAGCAAACATTACACCACATGAAATTATGATAGCTTTCAATCTTTTTCACGGTAATTTAGCAGAAAATCATAATGGAAGAACAATCAATAAACATATTAATTGACCAAAAAATCCAATAGGTAAAAATATCATCACTATTAAAAAAATAGTAATCATCAATTTTAATGATGGATTCATTTGGTGCATGAAAGTTTTGCTGTGAATAAAATTAGAAAAATTATTCATTATTCATCATATCCTTTCCTAGAGGTATTATTTATTATCTCATAAATGGAATCTGCTAATTGTTCTACGTTTTTTGGTCTCATTTGATATAGTTGATTAAATTTAACATCAATTTTAACAAGTTCTTCAACAACTTTAATTACTTTTGGTTTATCTAAAAAATTTTCATAAATTAATTTATTATCAGTAAAAATATCGTATGGTGTTCCAGAAGCTAAGATTTTTTTATTACCAATAACAGTAACTTCATCTCCAACCCATAAAACTTGATCCATCACATGGGTAATAACATAAATTGTTTTACCAAGCTTTTTTAGATGCAATATGATATTCATCATATCTTTTTCTCCTGCCGGGTCCAACCCTGCTGTTGGTTCATCAAAAATAATAATATCAGGTTCAATGGCTAAAATACCAGCTAACGCAACTCTACGTTTTTGTCCACCTGATAAGTTAAATGGAGAACGTTGCAAAAATGAATCATCTAATCCTAACATATTAAGATATTTTTTAGCACGTTTTTTTGCAGTTTCTTTTGGAACGCCTAAATTAACAGGACCAAACATAATATCTTTTTCGATTGTATCCTTGAATAATTGATATTCGGGAAATTGGAATACCATTCCAACTTTCTTTCTTAATTTCTTAATTTTTTTGATTTTTTTCTTTTTTCCTAAAATAGAAAGGTCACTAATAAAGATGTCGCCGTATTTTGATTTTAATAAACCATTAAAGTGAGACAATAATGTTGTTTTGCCACTTCCAGAATTACCAATAATAAAATGAATTTTATCTGAGTTAAATGTTTTAGAGGATTGTTCAAAAATAACTTTTTGATTGGGTGTACCCTCATCAAAAACTATTTTTAAATCTTTAATTTTAACTTGATTATTTTGTGGCATATAGTTGACTAATTAAATTTTCTAGCTTTAAACTGGGTTTAATATTTTTGATTTTAGCACTTAGTTGTTTAGATAAGTCTAAATTAAAAGGAATATCAAGCTGAATTTCTTTTAAGAATTTTTCGTCTTCAAACACTTCTGCTGGTGAGCCAACTTTTTGTAATTTACCAGCTTTTAAAATTACTACCTTGTCTGCATTTACTACTTCTTCCATATCATGAGTAATGCTTACAACAGTTTTATGATACTTGTTTTTAAGTAACAACATTAATTCCTTTAATTCAGCCTTACCACGTGGATCGAGCATTGATGTGGATTCATCAAAAATAATAATTTTTGGGTTAATAGCTAACACAGAAGCAATTGCTACCCTTTGTTTCTGACCACCTGATAGCGTTTGAGCATCAAGTTTTAATAGATCAACAATGTTGATGGCTCTTACAACTTGTCAAATAATCTTTTTCATTTGTTTAGGGTTGACTTTACGATTCTCTAAACCAAAAGCAATGTCATCTTCTGGGGTTAAACCAATAAACTGATTATCAGGATTTTGAAAAACAATACCTACATTATCACGTAAGTGTTTTAAGTTTTGTTGATTAATAACTTGATTAAATAACTTAATTATTCCTCTTTGGGGTTTTAGCAATCCAGTTAACACTTTAGATAATGTAGATTTCCCTGAACCATTGTGTCCAATAATACAAACATATTCGTTTTCGAAAATAGTAAATGAAACATCATCTAAGTTGATCATATCTTTTGTGTAACCAAAAGTAATATTGGAAAACTCAATTGCTTTGCTACGCATACTATGTATTTTGATATTATAAATAATTAGTATTAAAATAGATAAAAGTTATTTGTTAATAATTATATGTAATTCATCTAATGATGACTTATTCACTTCTCCTGGAGACCCCATCATTAAATCATTACCATGGCTATTTTTTGGAAATGCTATTACATCTCTAATACTTTCACTATTAGTTAACAACATAACTAGACGGTCTAACCCTAAAGCAATTCCACCATGTGGCGGAACACCGTACTTAAAAGCTTCTAGCATAAATCCAAATTTCTTCTCAATTTCTTGTCTTTCTAAACCAATAGCTTTAAACATTCTTTGTTGAACTTCAGCAGAAGTAATTCTGATACTTCCTCCACCAATTTCATAACCATTTAAAACAATATCATACGCTCGAGCTTTTGCACTAATTTGATCAGTGTCAAAACTATTCATGCAATCAAGTGTAGGAGAAGTAAATGGGTGATGAGCTGCTACATATTTTTTTTCTTCTTCACTATACTCATATAGTGGTCAATCTGTTATTCAACAAAATTTAAAATCTTTTGGGTCTTTTAATTTTAAAAATGAACCCAGTTCGTTTCTTACAGACCCCAAAGCTTGATTAACAATTTTTAATTTATCAGCAACAATAAATATTGTTCCATTAGAAATATTGTGTCTAGAAAAAATGTCTCTAACAATATCATGTTCAATAATGTTTTTAATAGAACCTGATACTTCATTATTTTTTAATGCTAAGAAGATAAGATCAAAAGCCTTATTATCCTTTGCTAATTTTCTTAATACTTCTATTTCTTTTTTGTCTATTATTTCATCGATAATAATATATTTAATTACATTATTTTTTTTAAGATTTGAAGAGAAAATTTTACAAGCAGAAGATTTAAAATATTCATTTCCATCATTAAGTTTTAAATCAAATCTTAAATCTGGTTTATCACTACCATAGTTATTTACAGCATCGATATAACTAATTGTTTTAAAAGGAATTTTAATAGTAATGTCAAACACTTCTTTCATCATTGATCAAAGCATTTTTTCAATATTTTGCATAATTGTTGTTTCATCAACGAAAGACATTTCAATATCTAATTGAGTAAATTCTGGTTGACGGTCTGCTCTTAAATCTTCATCTCTAAAGCAGCGAGCAACTTGAAAGTATTTCAAAAATCCAGCAACCATTAAAAGCTGCTTATAAATTTGGGGTGATTGAGGAAGAGCATAAAAAGAATTAGGATTGCTTCTAGTTGGAACCAAATAATCACGCGCACCTTCTGGGGTTGGTTTAGATAAATAGGGAGTTTCAACTTCGATAAAATCTTGTTTAACTAAATAGTTTCTTAATGAATTAATTATTTTACTTCGTAGAATAATATTTTTTTGAACAGAACTTCTTCTTAAATCTAAATAACGATATTTCAAACGAGTGTCTTCTAAAGCGTCTGTTATTTCTTCGACAATTATTGGGGTTGTTTCAGATTTAGAAATTAATGTAAATTCTTTGAGTAATATTTCGATATCACCATTTTTAATTTTTATGTTAGGAGATTTTCTTAAATTTACTTGACCAAAAATTTTTACAACAGATTCTTTAGGTGTAGAATAGATCTGTTGAAAATATTTATTATTTTCTTCAACAACAACTTGAACTAACCCATAACGATCATAAACATCAAGAAAAATTAAACTACCTAATTTTCTATTTTTCTTTATTCATCCATGAATAGTAATATTTTGACCTACAGCCGTTTTATCTACCATTCCACAATAACGTCAATTTATCATACTCTTTATTATTTTATTTTAGATTTTAGGTAATCTATTAAATTATCAGCACCAATAATTTCTTGAGTCATATTTGCTTGATCTTTTATAACAAATTGTGCTTTTTCATATTCTTTTTCACCCAAGATAATTACATATTTTGCATTATTATCTTTTGCATATTTAAAATGTTTTTCTAATTTTATTGAATCAAAATTTCCAATACAACTAAATCCGGTTGCCTTTATTAAATTAATTGTTAATAAAGCGACTCTTTTTATTTCAGCTTTGTCTGAAATACAAGCTATGCATGTGTCTACAGAAAATGGTTTACATAATTCTTGTTTTTCTGCTTGTAACTGAATTAAAATTCTTTCCATGCCGATTGCAAATCCGCAACAAGATAAATCTGTGCCACCTAATTCTTCAACTAAATAAGAATATCTGCCGCCACCAATTAATGTTGGTTGACCACTCAAAACTTGTTCATTTGATGTAATTTCAAAAACAAAGTTAGTGTAATAATCTAACCCTCTAACTAAAGTAGAATCAATCGTAAAATTAATTTGAGCCATCTTTAATAATTTAACCAATTCATCAAAGTATTCTTTTTCTTCTTTTGATAAGAAATTATCAATTTTTGGAGCATTTTTCACAAAATCTTTTTTACCATCAACTTTATCATCTAAAATTCTTAATGGATTAGTATTGATTCTTTTAACTGAATCCTCTGTTAAATCTTTTTCATATTTCTTAAAGTATTTTTTTAACTGTGCAATTCACTTAGAACGAGTTTCAAAATTACCAATATTATTGATAGAAATTGAATAGTTCTTTATTCCTAAAATTCTTAAGAAATTGTTAGCCAATATCAAAATATCTGCATCGTCATAACAGTTATTTGTACCAACACATTCAATCCCAATTTGGTTGAATTGTCTTAAACGCCCACTTTGTGGACGTTCATAACGAAACATTGGACCAGCGTAATAAACTTTGATTGGTAATTGCTTAGAGTTTATTAATTTTTCCTCAATTAATGCTCTAATCACACCTGCAGTACCTTCAGGCCTTAACACTATATGTCTACCACCTTTATCTTTAAAATCATAAAACTCTTTAGTAACAATATCACTTGTATCACCGACTGACCTAATAAATAAATCTGCAGATTCAAATATTGGTGTAATAATTTCTTGGTATCCCGCTCTCTTAGCTAACAAGCTAAAGATGCTAGATAACATTGAAAAATTATCAGCATTTAATCCATATTTATCTTCAGTTCCTCTTATTTTTGGGAATTTAACCATAATATTAAATATTTTATACATTTTATTATATGTTATATGTATAATTCTTATTACTTATATGGGTAAGTTCAAGGATTTTTTTAGTAAAAAAAGAAAGACAGTTAAGATAACGTCTTATTGTTTTTCTAGCTTTATTTTCCTAGGAATTGTGGGTTCTACGATAGGAACAGCCTATGTTGCAAAAAAACAATTCCAAGAAGGATCAGATTTTTCAAAATCATATAACTTACGTTATGAATTAGATATTAAGAACACTGAAAACCCTAATGAGCCTGAACCAATTCAAAGTGAAGAAGATGTAAAAAAAGCATTGGATAAAGCCGTTATTGCTTTTTCAGATTACTTAAATGATCAACAGTTATATACATCAAATATTTATCCTGAAATCAACAGTGATGATCAAGGTAACTTACAAGCTTTCATTAATGTAACTGTTCAAAATCAAAAAATTGATGACCCTAGACCTTCTGCAGAAAAAGATTCTCCAAAAATTGATAGAAATCCTGTAGAAATCTATTTTGACAATGTTTATTCTCCAAGATTAAGTATTTTTTATCATCCTGATTCAAACAATCAAAAAAATTATATTTTAACTAAACAGGATTTAGTAAGTAATGATAAATCTTTTTATGTACCTAGTAGTGCATACGAAAATTCTTTATTTATTAACGTTGATTCTCCTGCAGCTAATGAGAAAAATGGTGTTAAAGAAATTAAAGAAATATTTAAAAATGCTGCTGAATCTAAAGAAGACGTTAAAGATCAACCATATTTATATGTAATTAATGATCAACAAGGTTTTTTAAATAGGTTAAACTATATTTTAAAAGTTGCTTTAATCACTAAGCAATATCCAAATAATGAATATTATTTTAACATTTACAACTACTTCTTTTCTGATAGCGAAAGAGAATTTGCTGAAGATTACATTAAGTTTTATCATTATGATGTCGTAATTCCACAGCTTGAATCTATAATTCCTAATTTAAATGTATGTAATGGCGAAGCTGCATATGACGACACAGGTACTATAGAAAGCTCTTTACATTGTGGGTCAATTTTTAGTGATGACAATACATACAATAATAAACATCACAATTTTATTGAAGGTATTGAAGATGATATCGATAAACCGTTAGTTCATACAGGCAATTTAAAATACTCATTTATGAGCAAATGAATTATTGCTATCTTAGCAAATGGTTCATCTGGTTCAGATGATTATACTAAGTTTTTTCCTGACAAAAACCCTACTAAAAATACACAAAACTCTGATGACAAATGAATTGTTCTTACTTCACCAACTTCTAGTAGATTTACCACAGAATTATTAAAAAAAGAATTTACAACTTACTCATTTCCTTACCCTGTAAAAGATGTAACATATGATAACTTTGATGGTAATTGATATAAATTATTGACTGGTGTTGAAGAAAATGGTGACAAATACAATAAAGTAATGAATATTAATGAAATATCTGTTTCATTATTTGATAACATCATGGGTAATACTCCATTATTATCAACATTAATTGTTTTTATTGCCGTAAATTTGTTGATTGGTATTATCGTTTGTCTCTTATACAAAGTACCAGGACTATATGCATTTGGCACTACAACTTTTACTACCATCCTAACAATGGTATTACTATTTCTTGGTGGACACCAATTCACCGTTAGTTTAGTGATGGGTTTAATTATGATTTTAGCAGTTGGTGCTTTATCAGTAATTAATTTACTAGAAAGATTAAAAAAACAAGTGGCAATGACATATGATATGCAAACATCTACAAAGCGTGCATTTATGTCTGCAATAATGCCATGCATTGATTTGCATGTAATTATTTTACTATTAGGTATAGTATTGACTTATTTTGGTCCATCTATTTTAATTAGTGCTGGGATCGTATTAATTATTGGGTCATTATTATCATTTGCTTTTAATTTTGTTTTATTGTGAATAATGCTATGAATTAATTTTGGTAATTCAGCAAACGAAAAAGATTTTAATGTATTTGTTTGAAAAAGAAATAAACTTGTAACTAAATTAGAAAAGAAGTCTGAACAAAGTCCAAACTTAAATAAGATGACTTTCTTTGGTAATCCTATTATTGAAAAAAAATCTAAAGGAAGTAAGTTATTAAATAAATATTTTGGTAAAACAAATATCTTCACATGAAAATCTGTAATTTATTGAAGCGTTCCTTTGTTAATTATTTTAATTGGTCTCTCAATATTGTTTACTTTAGGGGTGCATTCAAGCTATTCATTCTATGGTGGTACTAGATTAGTTATCTGATATGACACAGACACATTTGACCTAGATGCGTTCAAACAAGAAATAAATAAATACGGATCTTGATATAACGTTTCTGTTGATAGTAATTATGTATATGCTTATACATCTAAAACCTTTACTTATAACGAAGTAGCTTCTTGAGGGTTGCCTTACGATACAATAAGGGTTGAAATGGTTTCAAATAGTACAATAATGAATTTTGTCTATAAAGATGTCAACTTATTGTTAATTACTACTGGTTTTATTTGCTTATATGCATTTATTAGGTTAGGATGAACATCAGTGATTGGTATTTTTATTGCAACAATATTGCCATTACTATTAACCTTGTCACTAGTAACCATTTTTCAAATATACTTTGATACATACATTGTTTATGCCGCAATCTTTGCTTTTGCTATTAATGCACTATTAGTCTTCAATGTTCAAGCAAACATCAATAATACATGATTTAAAGAAAAAGGAACAGATTGAGATAGCATTAAAAAGATCGTTAATGGTCAAATTAATAGCTCATTGCAATACTTTGCTATTATTGCAACCATGGTAATATTATCTATTTTTGTTTCAATTCTTTGTTCGTCTATTACATTAACATCATTTAACTATTTAATCCTAATAGCTTTCATTATTTCTATATTCAGTTCAATGTTCTTTTCACCTTACATTACTTCATTCTTTATGTGAATTAAAAATAAATACTTGCTAAACATTACAAGCAAAGCTCTATTAAATAAAAATTATGATATAATTGATGAAGAAGTTATTGATGGTATTAACAAAGTAAATAAACAAAAAGTTTACTTATAAGACCGTGAAACAGTCAAAATATCTTAAGTATTTTGTTGATATTAAAGATTTTCCAAAAAAGGGAATTGTTTTTAAAGATTGAACTCCTTTAATGAATAACGCTAAAGTATATCGATCTTTAATTAATAATTTATACAAAAAAATTAAAAATTTAAAAATTGATGTTATTATCTCACCAGAGTCTAGGGGGTTCTGATTAGGATGCCCACTAGCAATTAAAAAAGGTGTAAGATTTATCCCTGCACGTAAACCAGGGAAATTACCAAGACCGACAAATTCATCTTCATATGATTTAGAATATGGTAAAAATACAATCGAAATTTCAAAAGGTGATATTAAACCTAATGACAGAGTATTAATTATTGATGATGTGGTTGCCACCGGTGGAACAATTCAAGCAATTATCAATTTAGTGAAAAAATCTAAAGGAAATCTTGTTGGATGTATGTTTATCTCAACAATACTTGGCTGCGATGGTTATAAAAAATTATCAAAAAAAACAAAAATTATCCTAGCTGATTAATTATGAAAAATTATCTTTTAACAACTAATAACAAACCAAATATAGGAATGTTAACAACTTTAATCATCCTTGTAATATTATTAATTCTATTAATAATCATTCTTTTTCTTTTATATTTAAAAAAGAAAAAATCCACATATAACTCTAATAAAAATATTAATAATCGAGATAAAGAACTAATTGAAAAAATGAAAATTGATCTTCAAGAGGAAATTTCTTATTATCAAGAAAATAATAGAATTTTACAAGAAAAACTTAAGCAAGTAACCGGATTAAGTTTTAATCAAGCTAAATCTGAGTTAATTAATTCTGTAAATCGCTCTCTTCCAAAAATTAAAAATGAAAAACTAAATAAAATGTATGAACAAATTGATAAAGATGCTAAAAAGCATTCAACAGAAGTATTGCTTCAAGCAATGGAAGGTATAGTTGATGAATGTGTTAATGAAAATACCACTTACACTATTCAATTAAAAGATGAGGCTATTAAAGCACACATCATTGGAAAAGGCGGAAACAATATTAGATTCATCAAAGAATGTTTGGGAGTAGATATTATTATAGAAAAACACCCAGCAATTACTATCTCATCATTCAATCCACGTAAGCGATTAATTGCAAAGAGAGTAATGGAAATAATAGTTAATAAAAATATTAATCCAATTACCATTAAAAAAATCTATGATGAACAATTAGTTCAATTTGAAAAAGAAATTTATCTAATAGGACAAGATGCGTTGTCTAAACTACACATCTATGACATTAACAAAAAATTATATCCATATATTGGTAAATTAAACTACCGCACATCATTTTCTCAGAATGTTTTACAACATTCTATAGAAGTTGCTAGAATCTGTGCTTCAATTGCAAAAGATTTAAACCTAGACCCTATCAAAGCTGCTAAAATCGGTCTATTACACGACATAGGTAAATCTGAAGATTATGAAATAGACATGGATCACGTTAAACAAGGTGTTAAGATTATTAAGGACTATTTTCAGGATTCTGATTATATAAATGCAATCAAATCTCATCACAATGAAATACAAATTGATAATCCTTATTCATGAATTTTAAGACTTGCTGATAAAATATCTGCATCACGTTCAGGAAGCAGAATTAATGATAGTAGTAAATTTATTGAAAGAGTAGAAACTATTGAAAAAATTGCTTATTCATTCCCAGAAGTTGTGGAAGCACATGTATACCGTGCAGGTAGGGAATTGCTAATCTATATAGATCCTAATATAGCAATTGAACCTGACGCATATAAATCTTTATACGATAAAATAGAAAAGAAATTGATGAAGGATGAAAAGACAAATTATTTATCAATTCAAATTACTATTTCACAAAAAAGAGTTTTTTCAAACAAAACAACTCCAGTTATTAAATAACTAATCTTTTAATAAAAAATCTGAAGTAATAAAATCAATATTCATATTTTTAAGAACATTAGCTCTTTTTTTTGTATTAACGGTTCATGCTCCTACTAACAAACCATTTTTGTGAAACTTAGTGATTAATTCGTCATTTATTTTAATTCCTCAATCTCTTGTACTTGATGAATCAAAGTCACCGATATCAATTGAAACTTTTTTTTCTAAAAAAAATTCAATGTTACGATAAATAATTTTTTTATTTTTAGGGTCAATAATAGGCATTGTTTTTAGATCGTTCTGAATTTTTTTTATATTAAATAACAAGTCATTATCTAATGATATTAGATAAATATTTTTCATAGGAATTTTTGACTTAACAATATGATCATACATTTTGTTAATCGTTTGCTTTGTTCATCTAGAACATGAAGAACAATTTTTAATTTCAATAAAAGCTATTTTTTTATTATCTTTACAAATTTTTAAATAATCTTCAAAATGACAAGGATAAAATTTAATTTTCTTATCTTTAGGTGTAAAACTTCCAGGATTATCCCTAGGATAGTTTCTTGAACCTTTAAGTTGTTTTCTTTGAATTTCTTTTCAAGTATAGTTAAATACTTTTTTTATCGAATATTTAAACGGTCGACAATCATGAACACATACAAATTGTTGGTCTTTTGTGGGTCAAATATCTGTTTCTATCCCATCTAAGTTAGATTTAGCAGCTGACAAAAAAGATTCAAATGTATTTTCTAATACATTTGGATTACTTGGCAAACCCCTATGACCAATATATTTTGTGTTATTCTTTGACACAAATTGCGTTTATCGGACAAACAGTCTCACAAGTTTTACAACCAACACATCTATTTTGATCAACAGTAGCTTTACCATCTGGACCAATTGTAATTGCTGCATGTGGACAAGAAGCCACACAAGCACCACACCCAATACATGAAGTTTTATTGACTTTTGCTTTTCCCATAATTTTAAATATTATATTAAAATTTATATTGATATTTGTTAAAATTATTTATTATATATATAATAAAAATAGTAATGCCGACTTAGCTCAACAGGCAGAGCAACTGACTTGTAATCAGTAGGTTGTTGGTTCAATTCCGATAGTCGGCACCATTTATAAAATAAAAACCACAAGTAATTGTGGTTCCCAAATTGCAATTAAAAGTGCAACACCAATGATAAAATAATGGTGTGCACT
>CATAWQ010000013.1 GCA_949500635.1 uncultured Mycoplasmatota bacterium | reverse complement strand
ATATAGCAAATAAAAAAATAAATGAAGTTTATAAAAAGATAGGATTTAGAAATGAAAATTAAAAAATCAAACAAAATACTTAATCAAGAAAATATTACAGAACCGACAATGAAGTATTTAATTATGTCAGATTTAGATGGTACTTTATTAAATAATAAAGGAGAATTATCTACACAAACAGTTAAGATTATTAAAAAAATAAATGAACAAGGTCATTTATTTGCTATTGCTACAGGTCGTCCAAAAAGAGCTTCAGTTGATTTTTATAAAAGATTAGGATTAAAAACTTTAATGGTGAATTTTAATGGTTCATACATTAATAACCCATCAAAGCCTAAATTTACACCTATAAACTTAGGTTTTAACTACAAGATTGCAATTAATATTTTTAATAATAAAAGAATTCATAAATGAATTGGAAATGTTATTATCGAAAATATGGATGGTGTTTTTGTTTATAAAGAACCTAAGAATATCAAGCAAAGAAATACGCTATATTCTCATTTTCATATAGAAAAGAAAGATAAATTTAGATATATTGCAAATGATTGAAGTAACATTCATTCAGATATTCATTCAATTTTGATTTTATTAAAGAATGAGAATTACATTGATGAATTAACATATGAAATAAAACGATTAAGTAACACTTTAATTGTTCGTACGTGATCAATACCAAGTGCTGGGACGATTATTGAAATTAATTCAATTTTCTCATCAAAAGGTATGGCCCTTAAATATTTGTCAAGCTATTATGGAATTCCGTTAGAAAATTGTATTGCTTTTGGAGATGGAGATAATGATAATGAAATGTTAAGAACAGCTCATTATGGATATGCTATGAAGAATGGATCAATGACTGCAAAACTATCAGCAAGATTCTTAACAGAATTTACAAATGATAAAGATGGAGTTGCTTTAACATTAAAAAATTTTTTTAATATTCATTAAAGATAAATCATATAGTTTAAGAATTAAGAAAAAAAACTAGACAAATTTAATATAAAT
The DNA here is from genome assembly GCA_949500635.1 of uncultured Mycoplasmatota bacterium. Classification (GTDB taxonomy): domain Bacteria; phylum Bacillota_I; class Bacilli_A; order Mycoplasmatales; family Mycoplasmoidaceae; genus Malacoplasma_A. The sequence continues at coordinate 17,488 of CATAWQ010000013.1, read as the reverse complement.
TTTGGACAGTTTTTTTCTTACTTCAAGATATCATTTAATTGGAAGGAGGAAAAATGAATTTTGTAGCAATAATTGGAATTGTAGATGATTGTAGAAAATTAGATAATTACACAACTGAATTATTAGTTAAAACCGAAAAACCAAATTATATTAATGAAGAAGATTGATATGAAAAACTATCGATATTGGTTTCTAACAAGGATTTTAAAGAAGAATTAAAATCTATCAGTAATGGAACTGTTATTGGTATTAAGGGTAGATTATCATTAATTAATGAACAAAACAGGATAATTAGTGAAAAGGTCCATATATTTTAATGAATATGAAAACAAAACTTGTGTGGATTCAATGATCTTTTGTAATCACTTTTTTCATATTTATAATTTCATGTATTTTTATAAAGTTTGACTTTAGTCAATTATGTACATTTATTAGTAAAGATGACCAATATCAAGTCATTGTTAATAATAAAACAAATCAATACATAAAAAAGAATAATATAAGAAAAGTTAAAACCGAGATTAATGAGCAAAAATATACTTTTTACATTTACTTTAATTCAATGATAGATGACTCTTATATCTATTGAGCAAACTGCACTGCTGCTTCTTTTTATTTGGATTTTGGTAACTATAATTGTTCTATTGAATTAGGTAAAATTAATTTCTTATCATATATGTTTAAAAATATAATTTAAACATGTTAAAATATTCTTATTCAATTAAAGATAAAAAAACATCTAAAAAAAATATTCCTAGTAAAGATTTTGATAATTTAATTAAAATCATTTCCAAGGATTTTTTTATCAAAAAAAAGCTATATTTTGACATCTGTTTTGTTGATAAAAAAGAAATTCAAAGAATTAATAAAAAATATAGAAACATCAATATGTCTACTGATGTTATTACGTTTGCTTTTAGAGATCAAAATAAATCATTTGATCTTCCTTTACTAGGAGAAATTTATATTTGTATGGATATTGCAAAACAACAAGCTAAAGAAAATAATAATAGTTTAAATAGAGAGATCTGTTTATTATTTGTTCATGGTATTTTACATTTATTGAAAATTCATCATGATACACAGAAAGATTACAACAAAGTTGTTAAAATTCAACAGCACTTATTAGAAAAGGCTAATATATAATAAATATATGATTACTAAAAAAGACAAGTGAAGTTGATTAAAAAAGTTTGGATATGCTTTTAAAGGAATTTACATTTCTTTAAAAGAAGAATCTTCTCTAGTTGTTCATTTTGTTATTGGAACAATTGTAATGATTTTAGGGATCATTCTTAATGATAGAATGAGTTATATTGACTGATCAATTGTTGTTTTGTTGGTTGCAATTATTATTGGTATGGAACTATTAAATACTGCAATAGAGAACATTATAGATGTTGTTATGTTTGAATACAATGTTAATGCTAAAAAAATTAAAGATATTTCTGCTGCAGCCACATTAGTTTTAACTATTGCTTCAGTTGTGATTGGGTTAGTTATTTTTATACCAAAAATTATAGATGTATTTAAAACATGATAAACTCTAAGAAATCTGGAACGATAGCAATAGTTGGTAAACCAAATGTTGGTAAATCAACATTATTAAATGCTATTGGTAATAAAAAGATTGCTATTACTTCATACAAACCACAAACTACTAGAAACCAAATTAAATCCAATTTTTCTAATGATAAATTAGATTTAATGATTATTGATACTCCAGGTTTTCACTTTGCTAGAAATAAATTAGATTTATTTTTAAATTCTGAAATCAAGAGAACATTTAAAATTTGTGATTTAGTTTTATTTTTGATAGATCCTACTAGACCAATAGATGATGAAGATTTAGAGATTATTAAATTTATTAAATCTTATAAAATTGAAAAAATAGTTTTAGTCATTACCAAGTCTGATGTTGTTAGTCAAGGTTCAATTAACAACCATATGAGTAAAATTGAACAATCAATTACACCAATTGCTAAAATGGCTATTTCTGCTAAGAGTGGTCAATTGCAACAATTGCTTGATTGTATTTATTGTTGTTTAGATGAAGGTGCCAACTCTGTTGAACGAATAAATGAAAATGATAACTTTACTATTTGTGAAATCATTAGAGAGCAAATAATTTTAAGTTGTAAAAAAGAGATTCCTTATTCAACAGGAGTAATAGTAACAAAAACAAATTATGATGAATCTAAAAATATTTTTAATATTTTTGCTAACATCATAGTTGAGAAGAAATCTCAAAAGCCTATCATCATTGGTAAGAATGGATTGATGATTAAAAAAATTGGTACAGAAGCCAGAAAACAGTTGTTAGAACTATATGATTGTAAAATTAATTTAAAATTATTTGTTAAAGTAGATGAAAATTGAAGAAATGACCAAATAGTTTTAAAAACGTTAGGGTATTCGAATAAATAATGGCTGAGTTAATCTTAAATGGATATTTAATCAACAGAGTTGATTATCAAACTTTTGATGAAGTATTAACTTTTTTAGGGGAAGATAACAAAAAATATGTCTGTTTATCTCTTGGTAGTAAAAAAATAGAATCTAAAAATTCACGTAATTTATTTTATGGATGTAAAACAGAATTTCAATTATTTGAATCGCGTACTGAAGGGAAGATGTCTAAATTCAAAAAAAGCATAATATTAGAAAAACCTATTTTTGAATATGAAGCAGACAAAAGATTAATTTTACTTAATGACATGATTAATAATATTAATAATTCAAGTTTTAATAGATATGATTTTTATACAAGAAAATTAAAAGTTATTAAGGACAATTCTTTAGACACTGATTTATTTACTATTATTTCCTTAAAAGAATTCTGTGATGCAATAGGAATCACACTAGAAGTAAATAGATGCATTCGATGTGGATCACATTTGTTAAAAACTATTTCTTTCAAATATCTTGGAATGTTGTGTAATAATTGCACAAAAAACTTATTTATTAAACCATTTGAAATTAGATTTAGCAAATTAATTTATTTGTTGTTCAACAATAAATTTGATGAAATTCATCAATATTATGATCTATTTCCTTATGTTATTAAAAATCTTAAACAATTTATTATAGACACTGCTGGAATTAAACTAATATCTTTAAATGAATATTAAAAATATTTTTTTATATTTATAAATGTGATAAAATTAATTTTATAGACGCTCCGTTAGCTCAGTTGGTAGAGCAAATGACTCTTAATCATTGGGTCAGGGGTTCGAGTCCCTTACGGAGCACCATTAATAACTCAAATATCACCATTAAATGGTGATATTTTTTATAATTAATGTATGCCTGAATTACCTGAGGTTCAAACGATTATTAACAGTTTGCTAAAAGCAAAAATTACTACTAGTAAAATCATTAAAGTAGATTTTTTTAAGACAAAAGTTTTAAAGAATTCTACACCAAATGAATTCACTAACTTTTTAATTAATGAAAAAATTGTTAATATTGAAAGAATTGGTAAATACATTATTTTTAAATTGACTCACAATAAACAAATGGTTGTTCATTTAAGAATGGAAGGTAAATTATTTTATGAATCAATAGATAAACAATTAGAAAAACGCTTCTTAATGCTATCAATTCAATTTGCAAATAAATATCGTTTATCTTATTATGATATGAGAATGTTTGGAACATTCCATATCTTTAGAAATAATGAATATTTAATTTCTAAAGAAATTAAAAAAGTAGCAATTGACCCATTAAATCCTAAGTTTGATGGTGAATATTTAATGGATCAATGTAAAAATATTTCCAAAGCAATTAAAACTACATTATTAGATCAAACGATTGTTTCAGGAATAGGAAATATTTATGCGGATGAAATTTTATTTGCAAGTAGGATTAATCCATTAACTAAACCAAAACAACTGTCAAAAAGTGATTTTAATCATATTTCTAACAATGCTAAGAAAATTTTAAAAGAAGCTATTAAGCATAAGGGCACAACTGTAGCTTCATATAAATTTGATCCAAATCACACTGGAGGATATCAAAACAAATTAAAAGTACATACGCGCAACAAGAAACCATGTCCAGTATGTAAAACCATAATTAATAAGATTAAAGTTAATGGTAGAGGGACATATTATTGTCCATCTTGTCAAAAACCTGTGGGAAAATAAAATGTTGGTTTGTATTACAGGAAAAAGTGGAGTAGGTAAAACTACTGCAACACAGTATATAAAAGAACTAGGATTTAATACATGAATTGCAGATGAATATATTCATGAAATTTATCAATATGGTAATATAGGTTATTTAGCTATTAAAAAAGTTTTTGGTGATCAATACGTCAATAATAAAGAAGTAGATCGTAAAAAACTTGGTTTCTTTGTATTTAATGATGTTAAATCATTAAATAAACTCAACAAAATAATGCTTCCTTTAATTAGAAACAAACTTTTGGAATTAAAGCAAAAAAACACTACTATTTTTTGTGAATTAGCTATATATATAAATCATGAAAATTACTTTAAAAATATTTTTGATAAAGTTGTTTTAATTTCGGCCCCAAAAACGTTAGAAAAAAATAATTTAAAAAATAAATTTGGAAGTTTAAGAAAATTTCCAACAAAACGTGTGGGAAGTTTAAAAAATCCTATAAAAAACAATAAAATTAAATATGACTTTTATGTAGATAACTCTAAAAATATAAATATTTTTCATAACAATATCAAAAAAATTACACACAAAATTTAAATTATTTTCTATACTTTCATATTGTCTAAATAACATTAGTTATTTGGAATGCGAAAATTATTATTAGGAGGGTATAGTTAAATATGTTAAAAAATGTTAAATATCTAATCTATAAAGACTATGGATTCAGAATTAACTATGAACTACTATATGACTTATACTCTCCAATAATCGGTCCAGAAGCAATTAATTTATATATAAACTTATTTCATGATTCACAAAAAGCAATTAAAACCAATAATCTTACTACATTTTTAAAAGACTTTCAAGATTTTTGTGGTTTAAATCAAAATAAATTTGACGAATTAAGATCTAAACTAGAAGCTATTGGTTTATTGGTAACTTATTTACAAAAAAAAGTAAATAGTGATGAAGTAGTTTACCATTTTGTTTTGAAAGAACCATTATCATTTGAACAATTTATCGATAATCAGAAAGTTAAGCATTTGTTAGTTAATGCAATTGGACAATTGAATTATGAAAAGCTTGAATATATGTATATGCCTTCAAGAATTCCGACAGATTCAAATAATGTTTCATCTACATTTGAAATGGTTTTTAACGATAAAAGCATTGAAAATGTTAAAAATTATAATTTTGAAAAACTATACAAAAATATTGCCAAAAACACTTCTACAGTTATTACATTAAACAATAGAAGTCGTCAAATTATTGAAAACTATTACGAAAATTTTAATTTATCTTCAAGTGAAATTGAACATGCAATTTACTCATGTATAGTTGAAAATAGTATAGGGTATGAAGCTGATCCTGATTTATTACAAAATAAATTACATGAATATGTAACATCTGCTAAAAATATTACTGCTATAACTAATTTGAAATTACATAGGAACGCTTCTATGTTTATTAAAAATTTATCATCAACAGATAAGCAAACAATTTTTGATGAATATATGAATTTGAACGCTGAACAATACCTATCAGCTATTTATAAAACACCTTTAATATCTGACGAGTTAGAAACAATTAATCAGTTAAGAAATACATATAAACTTCCCGATTATTTAATTAACTTATTAGTTGATTTTACAATATTTAAAACAAATGGAAAATTAAATAAAACATATATAACAAAGATAGCAAAAACAATCAATGGTTTAAATCTTTCTACATTGAATGATGTATATAACTATTTCATATACAAAAACGAAAGTGTAAATCGAATTTTAAATGTGAATGACAAAGAACAAGTGCAATTAGTAAAGATTAATTGAGATGAAATGTAAAAATGAGTGAAAAACTTGATTTAATTAAAATATTAAAATCTATTGAGCACCAAAATTTGCCAGACAATAATGATCAATTAGATTTATATAAAACACATCCATTAGTTGAAAGACTTCATTTAACAGAAGAAGAATTTGCTAAGAATTTTATTTTTATAAAAAGAATGGTAGATGAAAAAATAGCTTGCGATAATTTACCCGATAAGTGTATTAATGCTAACAGTATTCACACAATTTTAGTAAGAAATAAAAACGGCAGATTATTTTATAATGCAATTGAATGTCCTAAAATGAAAATGTTTAATAAGAATTTAGAGCATGGAAAAAATTACTTGTATTATTCTTTTGCTCCAGATGAATTAAAACTTTCATTAAGTAAAAAATATTTTGATGATGACAATCATCCGAGTAAAATTCAATTGATTCAACGCTTTTTAGGTATTATTAAAAACCTTAAAAAAAATAAAAATGCAAAATTTGAATATGGTTTATATATTTTTGGTTCATATGGTATAGGTAAAACCTATACAACAATTGCTTTTGCAAATGATTTAGCACGTGAAGGTAAAAAGGTGGTATTTTGTTTTTTGCCATTACTTGTAATGAATATCAAAGAAGGTATCAATAATGAACAAGTGAAAGCAAAAACATCCAATATTATTAATAATATGAAAAAGGCTGATGTTTTATTTTTAGATGATATTGGTGCAGAAAAAGGCAGTAATTGAATTTATAGTGAGCATTTAAATATCATTTTAAATTGCCGTATGGAACACAAATTACCTACTTTTTTTACATCTAATTTATCTGTTGAACAATTAAAAACTAAATTGATTACTAATTGTGGTCTAATTCCTGGAAACAGATTGTTACAAAGAATTCTAGCAACCACTAACAATCAAACATTTAAATTAGAAGGAATTAATAAAAGATATCCAATCAAGTAATATAATTTAATAGAAATTATGAAATATTCAATTAACTATAATGACAAAATTAAAAAGTCATTAAACTCTGTAATTTTTACAGAAGTTATGAATATTTCATCAAGAAGTTCTGTTAAACAATCTTTTGATTGTAATTTGCAAAAAACAAAAGACATCAAATTTGGTGATTATTCTACCAACATCTTAATGAAATTAGATATTAGCCGTGAATTAATACCCCGAGTTAGTAAAAATATCATTAAAAAACTACCAAAAAAAATTTTTAAAAAAGCAGAAGTTGTTGGACCTGGTTTTTTAAACTTATGAATTCAGCCTGCTTACAAATTAAAGGTTATTAATGAAATTTTAAAGCATAAAGTAGAATACGGACAATTCAAAAATAAAAATATATTTTACAATCTTGAATTTGTTTCTGCGAACCCAACTGGATTATTACATATTGGTCATGCAAGAAACGCAGCTATTGGTGACACAATTTCAAGAATTTGGAATAAATATGGAATTAAAGTTAATAAAGAATATTACATAAATAATGCTGGTAATCAAATTGACAAACTAGCTTTGTCAACTTTAATTCGTTACAAACAATTATTTGGTAAGAATATTGATTTACCAGAAGATTCATATCATGGACAAGAAATTGTTGATGTAGCCAAAATGATCAAGAATAAATATGGTGACAAGTATGTTAAAGTTAAATTTAATGAACAAAAAATTATTGAACATTCAACTAACAATTTCTTTAGAAAATATGCATCTAATTACATGTTAGAACTCATTAAACTCACTTTACATGATTTTGGTGTAGATATGGATATTTGATTTCATGAGACTGAACTATATGCAAAGGGTTTAGTTAAGTTTGCATTAGATTCATTAAAGAATCATACATACAAAAAAGACGATGCATTATGGTTAAAAACAACTGAATTAGGTGATGATAAAGATCGAGTATTGATTAAATCAGATGGTTCATACACATACTTTACACCTGACATTGCATACCACAAGATTAAACTATCTCGTGGATATGACAAAATATTCAACATCTGGGGCGCAGATCATAAGTCTTATGCAGATAGGATGAGAATTGCTGTTCAACTATTAGGATTTCAACCAGAACAAATTCAAGTATTAATTATGCAAATGGTAAGACTTGTTAAAGATGGTAAAGAATATAAAATGTCAAAAAGGACGGGTAATTCTTTAACATTAGCTGACTTAGTAGAGGCTATTGGCAAAGACGCTGCAAGATGATATCTTGCTAGTCAATCTTTATCAAGCCATTTAGAAATTGATGTAGAAAAAGCAAAAGCAAAAGATAGTAATAATCCAATTTACTATGTTCAATATGCTCATGCAAGAATTTGTAAATTATTAAAAACTAATAAATGCAAACAACCTAAAACTTTTAGTCTTCTCAAAGAACCTATCGAACAACAAATTGTTGATTGATTAAATTGCTATATTCCCACAATTGAATCAGCAGCTAATAGTTGTGATACCACTAAAATTACTAGTTATTTAATTACATTAGCAAAATTATTCCATTCATATTATGGAAATATCAAAATCATCAATCCAAAGAGCCAAAAACTAACAACTCAAAGAATTTGGTTGTGTGCTGCAATTAAATTTGTTATTGCAAGTGGTCTAAAACTATTTGATATTTCAGCAGCAACTTCAATGTAATTTTTTATATTTTTTTACATTAACAAATATAATAAAAACAAAATAGGAGAAATATATGTCAAAAAAAATTGCAATTAACGGATTCGGAAGAATTGGTAGATTAGTTTTCAGAGAACTAATTAAAAAATCTGAAGTTGAAATCGTAGGTATTAACGATTTAACTGATGCTAAAACTTTAGCTCATTTATTAAAATATGATTCAGCTCATGGTAAATTATCATGTGATGTTACTTTTGATGAAAGTAATTTGATTATCGATGGAAAGAAAATTCCTATCTTTGCTGAAAAAGATCCAGCTCAATTACCTTGAAATTCATTAAATGTTGATATCGTTATTGAATCAACTGGTCGTTTTGTAGACAAAGAAAGTGCTTCTAAACACTTACAAGCTGGCGCTAAGAAAGTTGTTATTTCAGCTCCTGCAAAGGGTGAAATGCCAACAATTGTTTATGGTGTTAACCATGAAATCTTAAAATCATCTGACACAATCATTTCAGGTGCTTCATGTACTACAAATGCTTTAGCTCCAATGGTTAAAGTATTAAATGATAAATTTGGCATTGTAAAAGGTATGATGACAACTATTCATGCATATACTGCTGACCAAAGATTACAAGATGCTCCACATCGTGATTTAAGAAGAGCGCGTGCTGCTGCTTTTTCTATGGTTCCTACATCAACTGGTGCTGCAAAAGCTATTGGTTTAGTATTACCAGAATTAAAGGGAAAATTACATGGTTTAGCTGTTCGTGTCCCTACAATTACAGGTTCAATTGTTGACTTAACTTGCGAATTTAGTAAAGACACAACAGTTGATGAAATCAACTCTGTAATGAAAGCTGCAGTTAGTGATACATTAGGTTATAACTCAGATGAAATTGTTTCATGTGATATTATTGGTGAAACTCATGGTTCAATTTTTGACCCAAAGATGACTATGGCTCTTGAAGTTGAAGGTAAAAAACTTTACAAAGTATTTACTTGATATGACAATGAATCTTCTTATGTTAATCAATTAGTAAGAACTACTTTATACTTTGCATCCCTTTAATAGTTATTAAAATATGTTAAGTAAAAAAACTTTAAAAGACGTTAATCTTTCTAACAAAAAAGTTATAGTTAGAGTAGATTACAATGTTCCTATAAAAGATGGTAAAATTACTGACAACAAAAGAATTGTTGCTTCATTACCAACTCTAAAATATTTAATTGAAAATAATTGTAAAATTATTCTTCTTTCTCATTTATCAAGAATTAAAACAATTGATGATATTAAATCGGGAAAAAAATCTTTGAGATTAGTAGCAGAAGAATTAGCTAAATTATTACCAGAAATTTCTGTTAAATTCATTCCAACAAGTGTTGGACAAGAAGTAGTAGATGCCGCTAGCAACCTTCAACCTAAACAAATAATCTTATTAGAAAATACAAGATACAACGATGTTGATGAAAATAATAATGTTGTTAAAAAAGAATCTAAGTGTGATCCTGAACTTGGAAAATTCTGAGCTTCATTAGCAGATGTGTTTGTAAATGATGCTTTTGGTACAGTTCATAGAAAACATGCATCAAATGTTGGTATAGCAAATGCAATTAGTACATCATGTGTTGGATACTTGGTAGAAAAAGAATTAGAAAATCTATCAAAAGTTTCTTCTAATCCAGTAAAACCATTTGTTGCCATTTTAGGTGGAGCAAAAGTTAGTGATAAATTAAAAATTGTTAATCGTTTATTAGAAATTGCTGATTATGTATTAATTGGTGGTGGAATGGCTTACACATTCTTAAAAGCGCAAGGTTATGATGTAGGTTCATCCTTAGTTGAACAAGAAATGATTGAAGAAGCTAAAAATATATTAGCAAAAGGTAAAGATAAAATCGTTTTAACATGTGATTTTGTATGTGCAAGTGGTTATAAAGACGAACCATCTAAATATTTTGATTTAGGTGATAATTTAAATGGTATGATGGCTTTAGATATTGGCCAAAAAACTATTGAAGTTTTTAACTCTAAATTAATGAACGCAAAAACTGTTGTTTGAAATGGTCCTATGGGTGTATTTGAATTTAAAAATTTTACATATGGAACAAAAACTGTATGTGAAATCTTAAAAGAAATCACAACCCAAGGTGCTTTCACAGTAATTGGTGGAGGAGACTCAGCTGCTGCAGCTGTTTCATTAGGATTTAAAGATACTGATTTTGGATTTGTATCAACTGGTGGAGGTGCTTCTTTAGCTTTAATTGAAGGTTCTCCATTACCAGGTGTTGATGCGATTCAAAATAAATAATAACTTACATTTCTAAAAATAATAAATTAAAATGCAAAAAAGAGTGAAAAAAATTTGCATTTTTTTTATTTGCACTATAATTATCTTATTAAATATTTGGAGAACATATGAAATTTGCTCAAATTTTCAAAAATAAAAAACGCCAAAAAAATGAGAGTTCTGGAAGTATAAAAGAATTTATTGCTAAACTTTCTCGTGGCTTAATGTTGCCAATCGCTATGTTGCCAATTGCTGGATTATTCCTTGGTATTGGTTCAGCAATTACAGCTACTGCTATTGATCCTTCTGGTGCACAAGCTATATTTGGTAACATCATTTCCGCTGGTGGTAATATCGTTTTTGCTTGTTTACCAGTTTTGTTTTGTATAGCAATTGCTATTACGTTTACAGATGATGCTGGTGTTGCTGGTTTATCTGCATTTGTAGGTTGAATTGTATTCTGTGCCCTACAAGCAGCAATGATTATTACGCATAATGTTGTCGATCCAAATACAGGTAAAGAAGTTATTGATCATTATAGTTTTTTATTTTGATCTGGAAAAGTTGATGAATTTAATGCTATATTTACAACTAATTTGGGTATCCAATCACTTTCTACTGGTGTATTTGGTGGTATTGTAGTTGGATGATGTGTTGCATTCTTATACAATAAATTTAAAAATATTCAACTTCCTCAAATTATTGGATTCTTTTCTGGAATAAGATTTATTCCAATCATTACCTTCTTATCAATGATTGTTTTATCATTCTTATTTTCAATCCTTTGACCTTGAGTTGGACAAGCTTTCTATGAAATAGGTAAGGGTTTGTCTAGCGCTCCAGCTGGATTAAACTCTTTAGTGTTTGGTTATTTTAATAGAGCGTTAGTTCCATTTGGTTTACATCACGTTATTAACACCGCAATGTGATTTTCATCAATTGGTGGTACTTTTGACCTTAATAACAGCGCTATTGTAGATGTTAATGGTGTTGCTTATTATGTTGAATCAACAACTACAAAGTGAATAGACTTATTACCTAATTGAGATAAAGACACTTTGATTTCTGGTGATATTAATATTTACATTTTATTGCAACAATTAACAGGAAAATCTCATTTACTAATTCCTATTAATACTAATGCTGTTCAAATGAACTATACACTAAACATTGATTGTATTTTTAGAGGTACTCAGTGATCTGTTGGTGCTGATGGTTTAAAGTCTTCACACACTTTTGCCTTTAATCCAGGACAATATACATCTGGTGCTTATATCTTTACATTATTCGCTTTACCAGCAGCTGGTGCTGCTATGATTATGGCTGCTCCTAAAGGGGAAAATAGAAAACTTGCAATTTCAGTTGTTGCTTCAGCATCATTCGTTTGCTTCTTAACAGGTATTACTGAACCATTAGAATTTACATTCTTATTTTTAGCGCCTTGATTGTATTGAGGGTTCCATGCTTTTATGGGTGCTGTTGCATATATGATTCCTACATGTATGTCTTTATATATGCCAACAGGTATGGGCTGTCATTTAGCTTTTTCATTCTCATCTGGATTCTTAGACTTTACAATATATGGTATTATTCAAGATGCTAAACATTCAGGATCAAATTGCTATTGATTGCTAATATTCTCTGCAGTGTATGCATTAATATATTACTTTGTATTCTATTTTTCAATTAAAAAGTTTGATATAAAAACTCCTGGCCGTGGTGGACAAGATAAGTTATTTACTAAAAAAGACTATTTAGCTAATAAAACCGGAAAAGCAACTAGTGAAATAAATCAATTATCTAACGCAGTGATTAAAGCATATGGTGGAAGAGAAAACATTAAAAACGTTGATGCATGCATTACTAAATTACGTATCCAAGTTGCAGATCAATCTAAAGTTAACAAAAAAGCTTTATTAGATTTAGGTGCTAAAGGTGTAATGACTCCTTCGAAGCAATCTGTGTATGCTGTATTTGGTACACAAGCTGATAGAATTAAGAATGAAATCAAAGATATCTTTAGTGGTAAATCTCCTTTATCAACTGATTCTAAACAAACTACTGTTACTCCTACTACTTCGACTTCTGCTCCTGTTACTCCTGTTCGTCATAAACATAAAATAAAATTACCTCGTAAACATTTAACAGTTGTAGCTCCTGTCAAAGGTGAAGTTGTATCTACAAAAAGTGTTAAGGACGAAACATTCAGTAAAGATTTAATGGGTCACGGATTTGCAATCATACCAGAGTCAAATGAGTTTGTTGCTCCAATCTCTGGTGAAGTTGTATTAATAAATAATCATGCATTTGGAATTAGAGCTAAAAATGGTATAGAAATCTTAGTTCACGTTGGACTAGATACCGTTAAACTAACAAATAAAGGTGTTTTCGAACCACACGTTAAACTAGGCCAAAAAGTCGGTGCTGGTTCATTAGTATTAACTGCAGATCTAGACAAAATTAAAGATAATAAACTTGATACTATCACACCTGTAATTGTATTAAATAACAGTTTGGGTAAAAAGAAAATTAGTATTAAGAAATTTGGTAAAGTTAACCAAAAAGCTAAAATATTAATAATTAAGTAATTACATAATTTAATAATTTTATAAATGCACTCAAAAAATGGGTGCATTTTTTTTATTATTTTTTCAAGTTTCTTGCAAAAAAAAAAAAAAAAAAACAGTATAAATATACAAATAGGAGAAAAATATGAAAAATAAAAAATTATTAAAAACTGTTTTATGTGTTACTTCAGGAATCGGATTTGCAACATCAATTCAATTTCTAACCACAAGTTGTGGGCCATCATCTATTAAAACAAATATTTTACCATACGAAGTTTATAAGTATAATCCAAACGATTCTACAATTTTAACAGGTTTTACTGATGAATTTTTGGCTGATACAGCTAAATATGAACAATATGATACTATGCAAATTCCTGCTAGTGTAATTACTATTGATTATGGTGCTTTTTATAATAATTCAACAAGTGCGACAACTATACCAACATTTGTTACAAAACTTACTTTTGCTGATGGTTCTAAATGTTCACTAATTGATAATGGTGCTTTTTATAAAGGTTCATCATTAACTTCTGTAACATTCCATAGTGGTTTAATAACGATTGCTAATTCTGCTTTTAGTGGTTGTACGGAATTAACTTCTATCAATTTATCAAATTCTATAAATTTATTATCTATTGATGGTTATGCTTTTCAAATGTGTGAAAAATTAACATCTGTTAATTTTCCAAGTAGTTTAGAATCAATTGGCGAATATGCTTTTTATAATTGCCCATCATTGACTTCGGTAAGTTTTCCAAGTAGTTTAACAACAATTCTGTCTAATGTTTTTGATGGATGTTCAAACTTAAGCAGTATTACATGAGATGTATGACAAGGTGCAACTACTTTAGATTCACTTGCATTTAGTGGTGTTTGTCCAACTGGTGGAACAGTTACTGTAACAAATCCAATTGATGGTCAACATAATAGTGATGCATTATTTCAATATTTAAAAACTAATGGTGGATTACCATCAACTTGAGGATCACTCAATGCCAACTATCAAAGTTTAAATTTAATGTAAAATGTTAGATTTTGTATAAAAACTTTGTGACTAGGTTTAAAAAAGTTTTTATTTTATATATTTTTATTATTCTTTTTGGTTCACAGTATAGTATTGAAAAATAATTTCATTTAAGTTAAGATCTACCACTGATGGGAAACTCATTTTAGCTTTTAATGATTTTTCATGACTGTAATTGCTTACATAAACACTGAAGATGTTAAATAAATTAAATTCTGATACTCCTTCTTCATCAGATTCAATACCGATACATTCTCCACCGGTTATTCCAGAAATTTTTAGGAATTCAGCAATAGAACTACTGATTGGTGATGCACCAATTAGAGAAGTAATAGCATCATTATCATTTTCTTTAGGAAAACAAACAAAGTCGAATGCTCTTGATAAACCTAATCTTTCTATAACTAATTTTGCATTTTTAGAATGAGAAATTACACACACTTTCAGGTCTTTTGCTTTTGCTTCTGTTATAATTTTAAGAATATTAGGAAATACGTTAGCAGGCGATAATTCATTAGCTATCAACGACCTATATAATTCATTTTTTTCCCTGCAAATTTTTTCAAGCATTAAGTCGTCATATTGGATATTATTTTTTTCAAGAGTTAATTTTACAATCGTTGATCTTGAATGGTCTTTAATTTGATTTCATAACTTTTCATCAAGATCAACGTCATAATGTGAAAAAACACTTTTTCAAGATAAATAGTTGTATGCAGATAGATCAGTAATAATTCCATCCAAATTAAATAATATTGCTTTTAACATAAATGTTATTTATATATATTATCTATTTTTAGGAGTTGTTGTTTAATTTTTTTATCTTTGATTTTTTTATAACATTTAAGTCTTTCAATATTAATCTTATGAAGATTTAATTTTGATTCATAAGATAATAATTGTTTTTTACATCTTTTAATAAGATCGAAAACAGCTACCGGAGATACATGAGATTCATAAGCTATCTCTTGATATGTCATATCATTAAAGAAGTATAGAGAAAGATACTTTTGTTGTTTTTTGGTAAACAATGGCAGATAATGATATAAAAGTTCACTGTATTTTATTAATTCTTTCATATTAAATTAATATACTGTTAGTAATACCATAAATAAATTTCTCTAAATCAAATTCTTCTAAATCATCTATTTTTTCACCTAAACCTATAAATTTAACGGGCAAGTTAAATGCGTCTTTAATAGACAAGATAATACCACCTTTAGATGTAGAGTCCATTTTAGTTAAGATTATACCTGTTAATTTAGTGACTTCATTGAAAGCTCTTGCTTGATTTATACCACTTTGTCCTGTTGTTGCGTCAACAACTAATAACGACTCAATAGGTTGTGATGAATCAAATCTTTTGATAATATTATCAATTTTCTTTAATTCATTCATTAAGTTAATTTTATTTTGTAATCTTCCTGATGTATCACAGATTACTACATTTAATTTTTCTTTAAACGCTTGAGTAATACCACTATAAACTACACTAGCGGGATCTTGACCTGGTTTTATTGGTTTATAAATATTAATATTTAATCGTTCTGCTCAAATAGATAATTGTTCTACTGCTCCCGCTCTAAATGTGTCGGCTGCCACTAATCCAACTTTTAATCCTTCTTTAACAAATTTATTAGCAAGTTTGGCAATTGAAGTGGTTTTACCAACTCCATTAACACCAGTAACTAAAATTACATTAGGTTTATCAGGGACAATATTGATTTCACTATTAATATCGGTGTCTTGAATATAGTAGATAAACAGTTTATCTATTATAATTTCCTTAATTAATTTAGAATCATCAACTTTTTGAAACTTAATTTCTTCTACAATTGAATCTAAAATCTTATGTACAGAAGCATATCCTATATCAAATTGTAATAAAAAATTTTCAATTTTTTCTATTAATTGCTCATCTACTCTTACATAATTTTTAGCAATTTCATTTAATGAATCTTGAATAAAACTTGAAGATTTTTTCAAACCTTGGTCAAATTTTTCTTGTTTAATTACAGAATTTTCATTTTGCTTTTTTTGAATTTGACTAGAAACCTTATTTTTCTTTTTAAAAGATAAAGCATCTTTAATTTTATTAAAAATACCCATAGTTAATTAACAAAGTCTCTTTTAGCTTCAGAAATTGAAATCTTAAATATACTTGTAACTCCTTTGACTTGCATAGTAGCACCATATAAGACGTCACAACGTTCCATTGTACCCGGCCTATGTGTAATAACAATGAATTGAGTATCATTACCATTTTCATGAATAATGTTAGCGAATCTTTCTACGTTTGCTGGGTCAAGGGCTGATTCTGCTTCATCTAAAATAATTAAAGGGAAATTTTTTATTTGCAATATTGCAAATAAAATAGATAAAGCTACTAATGTTTTTTCGCCACCTGATAATAAGTTTAAATGAACAATGTTCTTACCAGGCGGGTTAGCAATTACATCTAAACCAGATGCTAAAATATCTTCAGGATTTGTATATTGAATCTGACAATTGCCACCACCAAAAAGATATTTAAATATTTCAGGTAATTTGGCATTAACTTCTTCAATAGTTTTTCTAAAATCCTCTCTTGCCCTATTATCTAGTTCAGTGATAATGTTGACGATTTCATTCTTAGCATCTTCTAAATCTTGTTTTTGTTTTGATAATGTGTCAAAACGGGCTTGGATATCATCTAGTTCTTCAAGAGCTTCCATATTAATAGAACCTAATTTTTCAATTTCTGATTGTAAACGCGATACTAGTTCACGAGCTTCATTATCAGACATTGGTAATTCTCCAGAATAGTTTTCTGTAGCATATTCTATTGTCATTTTGTAATCTTTATTAAGCTTATTTTTAATGTTTTCTAATAAAGATTCACACTTAACTTTGTCTTTTTCACATCCATTGATTTGATCACGATATTTATCAATTTGGAATCTTAATTCAGTAAGTTTATCTTCTTTATCTTGAATTTCTGATTTATAGATAGTTTTAGTGTTTTTATCTA
>CATAWQ010000012.1 GCA_949500635.1 uncultured Mycoplasmatota bacterium | reverse complement strand
GATCTAAGTATAGGTTTATATGAACTTAACATCTAAAGTGCCACAGAGACGAATTTATAGGAAACTATAAGGTGAAACGCGGTAAACTCCATAAGCAAGAAACTCAAAATTGGTAGAGGAACTAACTAAAGGGAATCAAACTAATAGTTAGACATGAAAGTGTAGATAAATGATCAATGTCTAGTAATAGATACAGAACATGGCTTATAGCTTGTACTAACATATAAAAAAACTAGGGTAATTCCTTAGTTTTTTTATAATATTTGAATAAAAAAACCACTACACATACCCGCTAAAGCTTATAGCTGTTCCATTTCTGGCCTCACTAGGTTCGCAACGTGTATTGTAATGGCAAAATTATTATAAATATTTGTACAAATAATATAAAATTTTATTTAAAATATCATAAGTTTTATACATTGTAAATGTATAATTTAAATGTTAATATATTAGTATTATGTCAACCAATAAAGAAATTTATGTAATGGGCCTATCTGGTGCTGAAAAAATAACTCAAAGTATTTGCAAGAATTTAAATATTAAACCTATTAAAACTTTTTCTAGTAGATTTGCTGATGGAGAAATTATGGTTAGACCTGAACAACCAGTAAGGAATAGAGCGATTACTGTTATTCAATCATTATCTAAACCAGTTAATGAAAAGATTATGGAATTGTTAATTGCTGTTGATTCTCTTAAACGTGCTTCAGCAAAAGAAATTAATGTAATTATTCCATATTATGCGTATGCTAGACAAGATAGAAAGACAATTGGTCGTGAACCAATTACTTCTAAACTATTAGCTTCATTGCTAGAAAAAACAGGTGCTACTAGAGTAGCAATTGTTGATGTTCACTCTGAACAAGCACAAGGTTTTTTTGAAGTTCCAGTAGACACTTTAAGAGCTACAATGTTACTTATTAAAGAAGCTACTAAGAAAATTAGCTTAAATAATTTAACAGTAGTTTCTCCAGATTATGGTGGAGTTAAACGTGCTAGAAAAATTGCTACAGCATTAAATGTACCTTTAGCAATTTTAGACAAAAGAAGACCAGAGCCTAATAAAGCTGAAATCTTAAATGTATTAGGAGACATTAAAGAAAGAGATTGCTTAATTGCAGATGATATGATCGATACAGCTGGAACAATTGTTGCAGCATGTAAAGTTTTAAAATCTAAAGGTGCTAAGACAATTAACATTATTGCAACTCATGGTATCTTATCAGGACCAGCAATTGAAAGATTAACAGATGCTGTTAATACTAAAATTATTTCTAACATCTATTTATCTAATTCAATAGAATCTGTATATGATTGTGGTATTCCAAATTTAAATGTAGTAGACTTGGGACAATATTTAGCTAAAGTTATAGAAGTTTATTATTCAGAAAATGGTTCAATTTCTAAAATTTATAACTTATATGAACCATCAAAACCTAAAAAATAAACCAACAATTAAGCAAATAGTAGTTGTTGAGGGTAAAACTGATACTCAACGATTAAAACAACTATTTAATGTTAGAACAATTGAAACCAATGGTTCAAGGTTATCTAAAAAAACAATAGAATTTATTAAGAAAGCTTCTAAAGACAATGATGTTGTCTTATTTTTAGATCCAGATGGACCAGGAGAATCTATTCGTAAAAGATTACAAAATCAATTAGATGAATTTCAACAAGTTTTTATTTCTAGACCAAAAGGAACTAAGAAGCCTGGAGTAGCTGAAGCTTCCGACAAACAAATTATTAATGCTTTTAAAAAGCTTAAATCATTTAAAAAAACAAATAATTCATTAACTTTAGAGGAATATCAAAAGTTACAATTAAATACAAAACAAAAAAGAAAAATTATTACAGATTATTACAATATATCAGAGTGTAATAATAAGCAACTTTTTAAAAGATTAAATATGATGAATGTTAAAATTACTGATCTTAAAAAAATAATAAAATAAATTCTTTTTTGTATAAATTTTGTTATTATAAATTTGTAATGACAAAAACTATATCGATATATATATATATATTATAGTAAGTAAAAAAATAAAATAGATCTAATATCCATTAGGTGTGTATTTCACTTAATGGATATTTTTTGTCTTACAGGAACATGCAAAACCAAAAATATTCAATAGCAAACATATTAGGATTTCAAAAAAAGAATGATGAATTTTACACTTCTGAAGAGACTGTAAAAAAATTAATTCAAATTTTACAACTTCCAAAAAATAAAATAATTTGATGTCCTTTTGACACTGAAAAAAGTCAGTTTGTAAAACAACTCTCAAAAAAATGAAAAGTTGTAAAATCACATATTAGTGAAGGGAAAGATTTTTATAAATTTGAACCAAAGAATTGGGATGTAATTATTTCTAACCCACCTTTTTCAAAAAAAAGAATTCTTATTGAAAGATGCTTAAAATTTAAAAAACCATTTATTTTACTTTATGGTACGACCATATTTTCACAAAGCATGGGAAATACATTAAATTTATGTGATTTTTATTTTATTCAAAGAAATTGCAAATTTACTTGTTTGGAAAAAGGAAAGATAAAATCCTTTCAATGTTGTTGAGTGATGAATAAGGGAAATAAAATAATAAAGAGGTAAAATCATGAATGTAAAACAAGAAAATATAAACATTGGAAAGTTAGTTCAAAACTACGAAAAAGAAATATATCAACCTACTGAATTTCAAAGGTGTGCAGATGCATGGACAAACCCGACAAAAAGAGGTTTGATTAACAGTGTTTTAGACGATTTTTACATACCGCCGCTTTTATTTTCTGGAAATTTAATTCTTGATGGATTACAACGTATTTCATGTCTAGTTGATTTTATAAATGATAGATTTACAATATTAATTGATGGCAAAAAATATTATTTTAAAGATTTAGATACAGCAATAAAGAATAAAATATTAGATAAAGAACTAATAAAAATTAATTTAGTTAATGATGACGAAACTCCTTTAGATGATAAGGTGCAAAAAGAACTTTTTTATCGTATTAATGCAAATTCAATTAAACTTAACAAACCGGAGTTAATTTTTACAAATTGTAATATTGAAAATAGAAACTTAATCACTCAAATTTCTACAGATAATTTTGATTTAAATAATTTAGCGCAGGGAAAGAAAGGGAAAAGGTTTTCATTATCATATTTACTTCTATGGTGTTTAACAATTATTTACTATAGACAGACAGGATATTTTGATGACTCATCAAAAGCATCAATTAGAAATAATGTAAAAAATTTTATAAAAATAAATTTTGACGAAGATACTCGAAATGATTTTTATAAAAAATCAATGAAAACAATTGAAATAATGAATAAAATTTTTGATAATTCAATAGCTCCTGGAAAATTTAAAGTTATTTTTTCCGCAATATTTGTTGCATTTTATGAGGAAATTGATTCATTTAATTCTTTTTATTGTAATAGAGATGAAATATTCAGAAAAATGCAGCCAATTTTTAAAAAACTTATAGAAGATCAACAAATTGGTGGAATACATTATGATAGTTATGCATTTTTTAAAGATAGGGTTAAATGAGTAAAAGAAGTTATTTCTGAGTATCTTATAGATAAAAAAAGAATTTTATCGATAAAAGAAAAGGTAAAAATGTATTATGATGAAATGAATAAAAATAGCGGAGTAGTTAAGTGTGCTGCTTGTGGTAAAATTATTAAAAGATTTAATGAAATAGATTTTGATCACATATATTGTCACACAAATGGTGGCAAAACAGAAATTAAAAACTCACAAATTTTGTGTACTCGTTGTAATAGAATTAAAGGTTGAAAATAAACATATTTAATTATTGATATAATCAATAATTAATGAGAGAATTATTAACAACAGTATTGAGACCTAAGACAATTGATCAAGTAATTGGTCAATCTCACTTGTTAGGTAACAATTCATTAATCAAACAAATGGTTAAAAACAAAACTCTTTATTCATTAATCTTTTATGGTTACCCTGGTATTGGTAAATCATCTATGAGTTATGCATTAGTGAATGATCTTAATGTTCCTTATCAAGTATTTAATGCATCAATTGATAAGAAAGAAAAACTTATTCAAATTATTGAGACAGCAAAATTATCTAAAGGATGATATATAATCATCCTTGAAGAAATCCACAGATTAAATAAAGATAAGCAAGACATTCTTTTACCTTATCTTGAGAACGGAACTATTTACATGTTCGCTTCTACAACTGAGAATCCTTATTTTGTGATCAATCCAGCTATTCGTAGTCGTTGTCAAATTTTAGAATTACAACCTGTATCTGTTGATGAAGCATTTAATGGGTTAAAAAAAATATTTGGAAAATACAAATTAAACATCAAAATTCCAGATGAAATATTAAAGAAAATTTGTATTCAAACAAACGGCGACATTAGAAGTGCTATTAATGTGGTTGATGTTTTAAATTTTTTATATAAAGGTAAAACAATTAATGATAAACTTCTTAAAGAAGTTATGCAACAATCTTATGTAGTTGCTGTTGATTATGGAGATGAATACTATGACTTACAATCTGCATTTCATAAATCAATGAGAGGGTCTGATCCTAATGCTGCAATTTACTATTTAGCAAGATTGTTACAAGCAGGTGATATTGAATCAATTTGTAGAAGAATAATTGCATGCTGCTATGAAGATGTTGGATTGGCCAATCCCCAATTATGTTCAAGAGTGGTAAATGCTATTAATGCAGCTAAAGAAGTAGGTATGCCTGAATGTAGACAAATTTTTGCAACTATTGTTATTGAAATATGTTTATCTCAAAAATCCAACAGTGCAATTATGGCGATTGATTCAGCGTTTCATGACGTTCAAAATGGTAAAGCATATAACATTCCCGCTAACATTAAAGATCAATCATACAAATCTGCTAGTAAATTAGGTAGAACAGGATATAAATACCCACACGACTATAATAACGCTTGGGTTAAGCAAGACTATTTACCTAAAGAACTAATAAATAAAAAATATTACAAGCCAAGCAAACATTCTATAAATGAACAAAAACTTGATAAATACTGAAGAGAAATTAAAAAATAATTAATTACATTTTATTTAATAAATTGAAGACTTTTTCGACTTCGTCCACATAATGTGTACCAATACCGAATTTAAATCCTTCATGTTTGCCATATTTTGGTATTACATGGAAGTGAATATGCATAATTTCTTGTCCTGCAATTTTTTGATCATTCGACAAATAATTAAAACCTCAAGGTTTTAATTTAGAGTCTGTAATTTTGTTAGCTACTTCTTTACAAAGTTTGATCATATCTGATAAAACTTCATCTGGGCATTCTCTTAAATTAACATAATGATTTTTGCTAATTACAATAGTGTGTCCATCAGCAATTGGGTTTATATCTAAGAATGCAGTTGCATTCTTATTTTCAGCAATTATAAATGCTGGAATTTTTTTATTTAGAATATCACAAAAAACACAAGACATATTAAATAATTATATTCTTATTAATTGTCTTACACTTTGGCGTTAGTTAATTCAAGAAGAAATTTATTTGCTTCATTTATTAATTTTTTATAATCATTTGTTTGTTTGAAATTTGAAAACTTAGATAAATAATCTATTTTAGCAAAAAAAGTATTTTTAAAATATTGAATAAAATTATTAGATAAAAAACTGTTATCGTTTTTAATTTCTTTATATGCTTCTGTGTAGCAATGGAAAATATCATAAGCTTTTTTTGAATTAAATTCAGATAAAGCACGTGAATTAACGGTTTCTCTTAAAATGTATAAAACATCACTAAGTCACATAGTTTTTTGTGATTTAGAAAGAATTAATATATGGTAGTACAAGTCTTCCATGTGCATGTCTTCTTTCTTAAATCAAATATTGTTATCTATAAGGAATTTCTTTGAAAAACCTTTTGCTCATACAGAACATCTTGTGTTAGCAAAATTAGGGTTTTCTGAAACATTACTTGGTCGACTAGAAACAACTTTGTTTGTTGTTGGGTCATATAATTCACCACTACTCATTAAAATTTTAATTTCAAATGACAAAAAATCTAGATCTGGTCATTGATTAAATGTGTTGTTGATGACTTCAAAACATTTTGGTAACAAATAATCATCTGAATCTATAAAAACTATAATTTCCCCAGTAGAGTTTTCCACACCAATATTTCTCGCGTTTCCTGGTCCAAAACTTTCAGGTAAGTTAATTATTCTATATTTATTATGATGTTTAGGATATTTATTAATAAATTGAGCTGTGGTAAATTTTTTACTACAGTCATTGACTAAAATAACTTCAAAATTTTGATATGTTTGCTTATCAATTGATAAAAAACACTCTTCTAAATAATTAAGATTAGTGTCAAAAATTGGAATTATTACACTCAATTTATATTCCCTAGACATTTATCGTTATTATAATAAATTAAATATGGTTATTTTGCAAAAAAACAGAGATGATAAGAGACATGTTTTAGTTGTTGATGTTGCAGCTGACAAGGCACAATGAAAACGTGTTTTGAATAAATTAGTTGCTAAATATTCTAAAATCGGAAACACAAAAGGGTTTAGAAAGGGTCACATTCCTTTTAATATTGCTTTACAAAAAATCAAGCAATCCAACGCTTATGCTGAAGGCGCTAATGAAATATCAAATATTACATATAGAGAGTTGATTAATAGTAATGAAATTGCTAATCAAAATTTAATTGAAGATGTACCAAACATTAGTGTTTTAAAGATTAACGATGAAGAAGTAACAATTAGATATACATTCGATTTTTTACCAAAAGTAACTGTTAGTGATTATAAAAAAGCATTCGAAGGTTATATAAAACCTTCAATTTCACCCCTTGAAATTGAAAACCAAGTAACAATGTTTTTAAATAAATATGGAACAATTAATGAAAAACAAAATATTGTATCAAAGGGTAGTTTTGTAAAAATAGATTATGAAGGAAAAATTAATAATATCCCTTTCCCTGGATCATCTTCAACTGACTATAAATTAAAAGTTGGATCGAATGAATTTATTCCTGGATTTGAAGAAAAATTAATGGGTTTGAAACCAAATAGTGAAGTCAATTTTGAACTTAAAATACCAGCAGATTATTATTTAGAAGAATTACAAAGCAAAACAGTATCATATAAAGTTAAACTAAAAGAAATAATTTCAACCAATATTACATTAAGTGATGAATCAGTTAAAAAATTTAACATAAAAAACGTTTACACAGTTAGTCAATTTAAAGAATTTTTAAAAAATAAAGTTTTAATTGAAAAAAGTAAAGTTCAAATTGAACAAGTTCAAGAGAAGATTATTTCAATTTTTAAAACCGAAACAAAATTAGATTTTATTCCTGATGTCACTTTAGAAAGACAAAAATCAATTTTGCTTTCACAATACAGAAATTATGCTAAATCTAAAAATATTTCTTTACAAATTATGGTAGCAAACGATAAATCATTACTTACAATGGATAATTTTTATGAATTTATCAATAAAAAAGCTATTGAAAATATCAAATTGCTTTTTGCGATTGATAAATTGACTGATGAATTAAAAATTCAATTATCAGAAGAAGATGATAAAACAATTCTTAAATCCTTATCTAGTAAATATAATCTTCCAGCAGAAGTTGTTAAAACTAAATACGAAGATGAATATTCTCTTTTACAAACACAGTTAATTCAAAGAAAATTAATTGAAAAAATAATTATTGACTCAAAATAAAATGATTAGCATAATTGTCCCTTGTTACAACACTCCTAAAAACTATTTAATAAAATGTTTAGAATCAATTCAAAACCAAACTAATCAAGATTTTGAGTGCATTATTGTAGATGACTGTTCATCATCAACTACAACAACAAAATTTATTAAAAAATGAGTTTTAAATAATTCAAAATTTAAGTTAATTGTAAACAAGAAAAACATGGGGTTAGGCCCAACAAGAAATATTGGAATTAAAAATGCTATGGGAGAAATAATTCTTTTTGTAGATTCAGATGATTATTTGAGTTTCAACGCATTAGAAGATGTTAAAAATATTTTTGATCAATACAACGATATTGATTTTTATTGATTTAGTTTTTATGCTGTAACTCCTGAAAAACAATATTATTTTGATGAAAGTTGACCAAATTTGTCTGAACCAATAAAACCAGATAATTTTAATCTTATATCTCGTATTTCAAAAATGGCTTGATTAAAAGCATACAAGAAAAAATTTTTAACTAATAATTCAATTTATTTTATTGAAGAAAAATTGTATTCAGAAGATACCTTCTATAACATAGCGTGTTTATCAAAATGCAATAAATTTATTGTTAAAAATACTAAAAATTATTTTTATTGTGCTGGTGTTCCTGGATCAATAACAAGCGATGGATTTTCAGTCAAAAAGGCCGAAGATCTTCTTCGTAATTTTGTTAAAGCATATGAATTTATTAAAAATGACAATAGTTTTTTTTCAAAATATTTTGCTTCATTTTTTAATTTTTCTTTTTATAAAGAACTACAGCAATTCAAAGTGTTTAAAGGCAATAAAGAATTTCAATCTATTTTTAATAAGAGTGAAGAATTTCTTTCTTTGGTAAAAAAGCAATAAAGTTTTTTATTATTTTGTATATTACATATAATTAATAAATAAAATAATCAGGTTATGGAAGAACAAAAGAAGTATTTGCTTTCTCAAGAAGGTATAGATAAATTAAAAGCAGAATTACGTGAACTTATTGATGTTAAACGACCTTCTGTTATTAAGTTAATTCAAGAAGCTCGTGAACAAGGTGATTTATCTGAAAACGCAGATTATGATGCAGCTAAAAATCAACAAGCTGAAATTGAAGGTAGAATTAAAGAAGTTCAAGAAATCTTGAACTATGCACAAGTAATAGAAGATCAACCAAAAGATTCAAATGCTCGTGTTAAAATAGGTTCTAAAGTTGAAATTTATGATTTTACTGAAAAGAAATCATTTATTTATGAAATTGTAGGTGAAGTTGAAGCTGATCCAGATATAAACAAAATTTCTAATCAATCACCATTAGCAAAAGCTATCTTAAACAAAACTATTGGTTCAACAGTTGAAGTCCATGGTGTTGAAGACCCATACAAAGTTAAAATAGAAAAAATTAAAAATTAATTATTTATTAATATAATTTTAATACTATATTTTGTAAGTATAGTGTTTACGCGGACGGGTAGCGAAGCGGCCAAACGCAGCTGACTGTAAATCAGCCACCTCCGGTTTCAGTGGTTCGAATCCACTCTCGTCCACCAGTTTGGGTTGTAGCCAAGCGGTAAGGCATCAGATTTTGATTCTGACATGCGTTGGTTCGAATCCAACCTACCCAGCCATTAAGTCCCACTAGCTCAGCGGTAGAGCATTTCACTTTTAATGAAGGGGTCCGGAGTTCGATTCTCCGGTGGGACACCATTTATGCTGAAGTGGCGGAATGGTAGACGCACAGGACTTAAAATCCTGTGGTAGCAATACCGTGAGGGTTCAAGTCCCTCTTTCAGCACCATTTTAAGCGGGTATAGTTCAGTGGTAGAACCACAGCCTTCCAAGCTGTTGATGTCGGTTCGATTCCGATTACCCGCTCCATTAAAAAACAATAATTTGAAAATTCATGTGAACCATGAATTTTTTTATTAATAGTTATAATAACTATAATTTTTAAATATTAGAAATTTATACTCTATGGTTTTTAAGGCTAATAAATTTGATTGGAAAAATCTATTTAAAATACATAACTTATTATTTACTTCGCTTTTATTTGGTTTGCTTTTTCATTTTATTGCAGCTAATCAATGAAATCTTGGTAATGTATTTCAAAAATTATTTGAGACTAAAACAGATTGAAAGATGAATTCATTAGACTTATCAATAGATAGAAAGATACCAATCTATGTTGGGTTTTTAATATTCTATAAATTGGGAAATATTTCATGAATAATTATTCCAGTAATTATTTATTTTATTTATGGTAAAAGAAGATTTTCAAAGTTAATTGTTATTGCGATTTTTATTTATCTTACTAATTTTGCAATTAATATTCTTTATCCCGTTTCTTCAAAAACAATTGAAGATTACGGACTACAACAAGTAAATGCAATAATTGCGTCAGGAAACGATGAATGACTATACAGAGAGTTGCAAAACACTTTAACTAATATGTCTCATTATGCTTGTTTTCCTTCAGATCATTGTACTAATACATTAGTGCTAACATATGCAATTATTGATTTTAATTATTTTGATAATGAAAAACATGCGTTAGGTTTTAATGTTAAAATTGATAGTCCGAAAGTTATTTTGGTTACTAAAGCAACACTGACATCATTAATGGTAATTTTTTGTTTGGGAGTTTGTTTTTCAACTTTTACTTTAAAAGTTCACTATTTCTTAGATTTTATTTTTGCGTTGCTAATTACTTCATCATATTGAACATGTTATCATTTAATTAAATCTAAAAAAATGACATTTGGCTTGACAAAATTTTTTACTAATGTTGAATATTGATTTGGGTACTATTTATCTGAAAATGGATTTGGAAAATATGACCAATATATTACTTGAGGAAGCAAGAATAATTTAACTAGTGGGTTAACAGATAGACCTCTAGAATATTTTATTGGTAGATACATCTTGATAGATTTATTAGCATCCCTAATAATGATTGCATTAGGATACGGTATTGCTTGACTTTCAATTGCATATAACTTAATTTAAAAATATCTTAAAGTAAATAAAGTTATAATTTTTAAATGCTTTATTTAAGAAATAAAACAACCAAAGTTCATGTTGGTAATGTCACAATTGGCGGACAAAACAAAGTAGTAATTCAAAGCATGACTAATATTAAAACTTCTAATATAAGTGATGCTTTATTGCAGATTGAACAACTAGTTAAAAATGGTTGTGAATTGGTTAGAGTCGCTATTTTTGATGAATTAGATCTTAAAGGTCTTAAAGAGATTTGTAGTAAGGCAAGTTGCCCGATAGTTGCAGACATTCACTACAACTATTTATATGCTATAGAAGCAATAAAAGCAGGAGCTAAAAAAATTAGAATTAATCCAGGAAATATTTTTAATAAAAAACAATTAATTCAAATTATTGATATAGCAAATAAATATAAAGCTGCTATTAGAATTGGGATAAACACAGGATCATTACCAAAAAATGTTAAACCAACTATTAGTAACATTATAAAATGTGCTAAGGTTTGAATTAAATTCTTTGAAAAAAATGATTTTACTAATTTAGTGATTTCTTTGAAATCATCAAATGCTATTTTAACTAAAGATCTTTATTTAAAAGCTGCATCAGAAATTAAATATCCATTACATTTAGGTGTAACTGAGGCAGGTAGCATCATTGATGCTACTATGAAATCTACCATTGGTTTGTATGAATTATTAAAAGAAGGGATTGGAGACACTATCAGAATTTCAATTTCTGGTAGTCCGTTCGATGAACCAATAGTAGCAATGAAATTATTAAACATCGCAGGTATTAAACAAAATCTTGCTAATGTAATAGCTTGTCCTACATGTGGTAGATGTCAATATAATTTAGATGAATTATTAATTAAAATTGAAAAATATATTAACAATAACCCTAAAAATATAACAGTTGCTGTTATGGGTTGTTCGGTAAATGGTATTGGTGAATGTAAACAAGCTAATATTGGTATTTATGGTGTAAGCAAAAATAAAATAATTTTAATAAAAGATCGTAAAAAAATTGGTATATTTACTCCTAATGAAGCACTTAAACATTTTATTAATATATATAATAATTATTAACAATGCAAGACATTAAAATAAATCAACTTATTGAGAAGTTGAGTGATCAATTAAAAAACATTGATAGCGAAAAACAAGCAATTGAAGTTCGTAATATTTTTTCTAAAAAATATTTGACTCCTTTATACAATGAATTAAAGATTACTCCTAATGAACAAAAAAGAGAGTTTGGTTTATTAATTAATTTACTTAAGAATAAAATTAATGAAACTATTGAAAATAAAATTAATCAAATTAAGCAATTAAATGAATCAAAGAATTACTCTCTAAATTATGATATTAATTTAAATACTTCAGATTTTAAAAAGGGAACTTTAACTCCATTAAATTTAATAGCCAATGAAATTATTTCTTTTTTTAAAAAAATGAATTTTAGAATTGAATATGGCGATGAAGTGGTTACAAGTGTTGAAAATTTTGATCTGTTAAATATTTCTAAAGACCATCCAGCTCGTCAAGGAAATGATTCATTTTTCTTAGATGACGGTGATATGCTAAGAACTCATTGTACCGCTACAACAGCAAGAGTTATCAATAACAACAAGTCTAAAGACATTAGAGTTTTATCTTTTGGCAATGTTTATCGTAAAGATGACGATGATGCTACTCACTCGCATCAATTCAATCAAGTTGATATTGTTTGAATAAAAGATGGATTGTCTTTGCTTAATCTTAAATGATTAATTCATGAGTTACTTAAATATCTGTTTGGTAGTAAAGTAGAGACTAGATTTAGATTAAGTTATTTTCCATTTACTGAGCCTTCGTTAGAAGTGGATGTTACTTGTCCTTATTGTAATGGTAAAGGATGCAATATTTGTAAAAATTCAGGATTCATCGAAGTGTTAGGTGCTGGAATGTTACATTCCAATGTTATGAAAAATGCTAATGTAAATATTAAAACTGGATTAGCTGCTGGTATGGGTATTGACAGATTAGCAATGATTAAATATAGAATTACTGATATTAGAGATTTATATTTAAATGATTTCAAAATTTTAAACCAATTTAAAAAATAGTTATGATTGTTTCTAAAAAAGCTTTATGTAAAATAATTCCAGAATTAAAAAATGTTAGTGATGAACAAATCGCTAAAGCATTTAATAACTCTGGATGTGAAGTAGAGAGAATTATCCATCATGAGCAAATAAATAACTTAGTTATTGGTAAGATTATTCATTTGCAAAAACACCCTAATGCAAATAAACTTAATGTTTGCCAAGTTCAAATAGATCTTAAGGGAGCCACTCACACAATTGTTTGTGGTGCTACAAATTTAGAAATAAATAAATATGTAATTGTGGCTTTGCAAGGTGCCAAGATGGTAGATGGTAGAGTAATTGAATACAAAGAATTACGTGGAATTTTATCACAGGGAATGATTTGTGCTTATAGTGAATTGACTTCATTTGTCGATTATTTAAGCCCTACAGAAGCTACAAATATTATTATCTTAGATGATGCTAAAATTGGTGATACAGATGTGTTTAAATACATCAATTTGGAAGATACAATTTATGATTTATCATTGCCATCAAATAGAAATGATTTAAATAGTATTTATTCCATTTGTCAAGAATTAAGCGGATATTTTGAATTTAATTATCAAAATACTTTACCTATTAATAATTTGGTTAATACCAATAAATTGGATGTTACACTAGATTCTACATGTAAAGGTTTAGTATTATTGAAAATTAAAACGAATTCAATTATTGAATCAGATTGACAAACAAAATCTTATTTAATGAATAATGGTATTATTCCAACTAATAACCTTTTAGATGAACTTGCTTTAATTTCGTTATTCAATAATGTTTCTATTATTTTATATGATTACGACAAAGTAGGATCAAGTATTATTGCGGGATTATCTAAAGGTGATATTAAAGCTAGATTAAATAATAGAGAACTTAATATCTCTAAAGAAGATATTATTATTAGCAATAAAAATAATCCAGTAGGGCTTGCTGGTATAGGGGCTTTTGACGAATACAAACCTGATAAGAACACTAAAAATTTCTTGGTGGAAATAGGTAACTATGATTTTGGAACTATTAGAGCATCAATGATTAAACACGATTTATATTTAGATTCAGGTAGAAGATTAACAAAACCATTATCTAACTGATATATTGAAAAGTCATTAAGTCAATTTACAAGTGCTGAAGTAATTTATAAAAACTTAAAAGTTGAAGAATCAAAAAATATTCAAATAGATTTCATAGATGCAAATAACTTTTTAGGTATTAACTTATCTAAAGAACAAATTGTTTCTAAATTAATACAATACGGATATAGATTTAAAGATGACAGAATTATAGTTCCTCCATATAGACTTGATATTGAAATTTGACAAGATGTCTATGAAGAAATATTGAAGGTTGTAGATATTAATAAAATAAGTGGAATTGGTGTTAACTTATCACCAATCTTAAATGATCAAAATATTGAATACAACAAGATTAATGAAATTAAAAAAATAATGAATGAAAACTATTTTACTGAAGTCAAATCATACAATTTAGTTAACAAACATTCATTAGATACTTTTAATATCTTTAATATTAAAGATTACATGAAGATTGCTAATCCATTAAATTCAAATCATAAATATTTAAGAACAAATTTAATCGAATCCTTATTAGAAATTTATAAATATAACATTTCATATAAAAATAAGATTCAACCAATTTTTGAATTACAAAAAATTTACACTCAAAATAATATTGAATGAAACTTAACTTGTATTACTGAACAATTAATCAATTTGGATAAAGTTAATAAAATTAATCTTGTTTATAATGTTTCCTCATTAAAGTCAATAATTAATTCTTTAGGTAAAATATTTAACATTCAATTATCATATTTTCCAGCTAAAGAATCAAACATTTATTATCATCAAGAAACGCTATCAATTTACTGTTCAGGACAATTAGTAGGTTATGTTGGTAGAATTAAAAATTCATCTTTAAAGTCTTATGGTTTAGATAATAAACTAATTTATTTTATTACTATAAACTTAAATTTATTGTTTAAGTTATATAAACCACAAGATATTCATGTTCAATATGCAAGTAAACTTACATCTGTATACAAAGATATTTCATATGTGTCAATGCTAAACATTGATACAGTACAAGTTTTAGAAAGTCTTAAAAAACTTCCGTTTATTTCTTCATATGAATATATCGATCTATTTAAAATAGATGAAAATAAATATTCATATACATTGAGAGTTTACTTTAAAAATGATAAAATATATTCTTCTGAAGAAATAGATCAAATGATGAAAGAACTACAACATTTGTTAATAACTTTACATTGCGAAATTAGGAAATAAAATACTAAATTTATATACTACTATTTTTATACATTGAAAATGATTGTAATCAATATGGTTTAACAATTCATATGTTATTAACTTTATATTTATTTCAATAAAAATAAATAATATATAGTATTTAATATTATTGTGAATTAGCAAAATTAAAAAACACCAGAAACTATATCCTGGTGTTTTTTATATGGTGGAGATGACGGGAATTGAACCCGTTTCCACAAATAACTTTCTATCAAAATCTACAGTTTAGTTTTAATTTAGAGCATTCATTAAACATTATTAGGTAATAAAACGAACCTATGTTTAACTCATCCGATAGAGTTTATTCTTCTTATCGGATTCAAAGAATATAGCTATTTATATTAATGTATTAATGTAAATAGCAAACATTAATACCTATTCCAAAGTTAAATTAAGCTAAATATGCTAAATTAAGGTTTTGGTTTGACATTTGGTTAATCATGAATGCTTCGTCCATGTTAACATTGTCGTTGTTGTCTGCATTTAAGAAGACCTTGAGCTGTAAGGGGCAAACCCCACTGCATTTGGTAGTCAATTACTCATGTCGAAGCCTTGACATCCCCAAAATATTTTACCTTAATTTTATTAATTATGATAAATTATTTAATTCTTAAATAAATTGGAAAAGATTCTTTGACTATATGTTTATCAAGTAATTCAAACTTTTTGATTGAATCAATAGATAGTTGTTCATTAGAGAAATTTAATTGAATAATTGCTTGTTGTGTACCTTTTGTCAAGATAGGTGATAAAAATAAAGTCATAATTCTTACTACATTGATTAACGTATATAAGAAAGCGTTAATTTCATTGGTTTTATTTTCTTTAAATAAAATTCAAGGTTTTTTATCTTCAATATATTTATTAGCATGATTACCAAGAGTCATAATATCAATAATCATTTGTTGAATATTATTGTTACCGATGCATTCAATACATTTAGAAATTGTTGCTTTAGCAATTGATGTTAACTCTTCATCGCTATTATCAAAATATTGTTTCTCAGGTTTATTAACAACTTTATTAGAATATTTTGTTAACATCCCAATAGTTCTAGAAACTAAATTTCCATAGTTATTTGCTAAATCATTATTAAAAGAATTAATAAATAAGTTTTTAGAAAAAACTCCATCATTTTCTAAAGAAATTTCTTTAACCAAGAAGTATCTTAAGGCATCTGAACCATAGTTTTGAATGTATTCAAAAGGATCAATTACATTACCTAAAGATTTACTCATTTTACCCTTATCTGTAATAATTCAACCATGAGAAATGATGTGAGTTGGTTTTTTTATACCCAACATTTCTAGCATGATCGGCCAATAGATGCAATGGAATCTTGTAATCTCCTTAGACATTAAATGAACGATTTCACAAGATTCATCATTTCAGTAAAGTTGATAATTTTTATCATTATCACTTAAAAAACCTAAACCTGATAAATAGATCATTAATGCATCAATTCATACATAAATGACATGTTTACTATTATTAGGAACCTTAATTCCTCAATCATAAGTTGTACGACTAATTGATAAATCAGTTAATCCCTGATTAATAAAGTTATTATTTAATTCTTTCAGTCTACAATTTGGATAAATAAATGTTGGATGATTTAATAAATATTCTTTTAATCAATTTTGAAATTGAGTAATTTTTAGAAAATATGATTGTTCTTTCTTGTAAGTTAATTTATGGCCCACTTTACAATAAAGACAATCATCATTTTCATGTTTAAGAGCTTGGGATTTTGTATAGTTTTCTTCACATTGAACACAATATAAACCTTCTCAGTTATCTAGATAAATAAAATTTTTCTCTACGTAAATTTGAAAAACTTTTTTTACTAAGTCACAGTGTTCCTTATTAGTAGTTCTTGCAAAAATACTGTAATTAATATCTAGATCTTTTCATAACTGTTGAAATTTAGTTGCAATTTCATCTACAAATTGTTGAGGATTTTTATTTTCATTTTGAGATTTCTCAAAAATCTTTTGACCATGTTCATCCATACCAGTCAAAAAGAAAACATCGTAACCAATTAGTTTTTTACTACGGGCCAAACAATCAGCTAAGATAGTAGTATAAGAGTGACCAATATGAGGGTTTCCCGATGCATAATATATTGGAGTTGTAATATATATTTTTTTATTACTCATGTTAAATATTATAAATAACACTTATATATAAATTATTCTGTTTCATTTTTTTTATTTAAAAGTGTATATTTTTTCTTACAAATAATAAAAAATTTAAAAAATTTACAAAACTTACCTATAGAAAGCATAGGTATATATGAAGGTGCAATAGTACACTTGTTACCTTCAAAATAAGTTAGAAGAATTATGAATGTTTAGAGTAAGGCATAATTTAATTGAACACATACAAGGTCTAAAAAATTATTGATAACACAAGATATAAGACCGAAATGTATTTATTTGTGTACATTAATATGCGTTGCATTAATAAAGCAACCATATCAGGGATTAAGTTTTATACTAATATAGTATTTTGTTAGTTCCATTATGAATAAAAATAAAAATTTGAAAGGAAAATATAAAATGAACGAACAAAAAATATTTGATGAAGCCATAAAGCAGATTCAAGAACAATTTGGTAAGGGTTGCATAGCAAGTTTTTCTAATGTTGTTGGTAAAATAGATGTGATTCCATCCGGTAGTTTGCAACTAGACAACGCTTTAGGAGTAGGGGGTTATCCTAAAGGCAAGGTTATTGAAATTTATGGGAACGAGTCATCCGGTAAGTCAACTCTTGCTATGCAAGCAGTTGCATCTTGTCAAAGAATTAATGGTAAATGTGCATATATTGATGTTGAACATTCATTAGATGCTAAATATTGTGAAGCAAACGGTATTGATTTATCAAAATTATTGTTGGCTCAGCCAGATTCTGGTGAACAAGCATTTGCATTGATTGAAGCTCTTGTTAAAACAGGAATGATTGATTTAGTCATAGTAGACTCAGTGGCTGCTCTTGTCCCCCAAGCTGAAATTGATGGAGAAATTTCTGATCAAACTATTGGTTTACATGCAAGACTTATGTCTAAAGGATTAAGAATTCTTGAAACATTGCTTGCTAAATATAACACAACTGTAATTTTTATTAATCAGATTCGTGAAAAAATTGGAGTAATGTTTGGAAACAATGAAATAACTACAGGTGGACGTGCTTTAAGGTTTTATTCTTCAATTAGGATTGAACTTAAACGTGCTGAGTTAATTAAAAGAGGAAACGACTGTATTGGCATTAAATCATGCGCCAAAATAGTTAAAAATAAATTAGCTCCCCCACTAACTAGAGCTTACATTGAAATTTATTTTAATGAAGGTATTGATCATGCTATGGAAATAATTGATTATGCTCTTGAAAAAAATGTTATTGAAAAAAGAGGAGCTTGATATTATTACAAAGATAAAAAAATTGGTCAAGGTAAAGATGCTACAAAGAAGACATTGTTAGATAACCTTGATGTTTTCGATGATATTAAACAAACATGTTTAAATCTTGAAAATTCTAACAACGAAAGAAATCAACCTAAATAATTAGGGTTGGATATTAAAATTTAATTTGAACTATAGTTCTAATTTTATATTATTGAAAGGAAAAAAATATGGTTTCATATATCATTGGAAAAATTACATCGCTAAATAAAAAAACTATTACTGTAGAAAGTAATTGAACAGGATATGTAATAAATGTTACTA
>CATAWQ010000011.1 GCA_949500635.1 uncultured Mycoplasmatota bacterium | reverse complement strand
AATGTGACCTTGCCAAGGTCAAAACGCGAGTTCGATTCTCGTCATCTGCTCCATTTGAAAACAACTTACGGACTGTAACAAGTTCGTGAGTTTTTATTTTATATAAATAACTTTAGTTCTCTTTCTAGGAAGGAGGGCTTTTTTGATGTTAGAATTTAAGATTATTGAAAATTTAAAGCCAAATAGCAAAATCTTAGAGGTTATCAAAGATTACACCTACAAAGTTAAGAAAGGAACAATTAAACATTTATTACATACTAATTTACAGGTTATAGAGCCTATAGAGTATCTAATTACATATCCTACTACTCTTACAATACTAGAGTATAAAATTAACGAAATATCAAACAAACCATTTTTTATTAAAGAGCATAATCAAAAATATTCATTATCAGAAATTATACAAATTTTAAAGAAATTAAAATTTTAGACTTTACTTTTTCTGTTTTTGTGAGGAAACAGATGAGAGGATTAATTTTTCAAATTAGACTTCGTAAAAGCCCTTTTTAATGAGGAAACTAATGAAAAAAGTGTAAAAAATGCGTGAAATTTTAACTTTTTTCAAAACTCAGGTCTGAATTTTGGCTTCTGAGTGAGGAAACAGGTGAGGAGATGATTATTTTATGAGATGTGCAGCATATGTGAGAGTTAGTACAGATGACCAAAGAGATAATGGTTATTCTATTGATTCACAACTTCGTATGATTAAAGAATATTGTGAGAAGAACGAATATAGCATTGCAGATGTTTATAATGACGCTGGGCATTCTGGAAAAGATTTAATGCGACCAGAAATGCAAAGACTACTTGCAGATATTAAGTCTAAAAAAATTGATAAGTTGATTGCTATTAAGGTAGATAGACTTACTAGAAATAACTATGATGGCTTTTGGCTTTTAAATTATTGTGAAGAACACGATGTTAAAATCGAGTTAATACTCGAACCTTATGATGTATCTACTGCTAATTGTGAAATGATTTTTGGTATGAATTTAGTGTTCGGTCAACGAGAAAGAAAAGAAATTGGAGCAAGAACAAAAAGAGCAATGGAAGAAATGGCTTTAGAGCATATTCACCCTAGTAAGGCACCTTATGGCTATGTTAGAAATAAAGATACAGGACATTTAGAAATAGAGCCAATAGAAGCCCAAGTTGTTAAAGAAATCTTTAAACTATGCCAAGAAGGTAATTCTACTAGGGGCATTGCTACAATTATGAAAGATAATAATGCTTATTTAAAAAGTGGGAAATGGAAAGCCGACAGAGTTTATAAAATACTTACTAATTCTATCTATATAGGTGTGTTTGAATATGGAAAATATAAAAGAAAACCACAAGATATTTTAAGAGTGAAAGACTATTGTGAGCCGATTATAGATGAAACGATTTGGAATGCTACTAGAAATGTATTGGTAAAAAATAAACATTCAAACTATGGCGAATTTATTCATTTATTTTCAGGATTAGTAAAATGTCCGATATGTGGCGAGATTATGGCTTCATCAGAATCTTTTAAATATCCAAATGGAAAACAAAAAGTTTATTATCATTTAAGATGTAAAAATCATAATTGTAGTGGCTATGGACTTCATTATAATACCGAGAAAATAGAAGTAAAATTAAGGCGAGTTTTAGAAGAATTAACTATCTTTATGATGGGAACAAATAACGAAATTATTACTTGTAATTCTACAAAAAGTAATGATGTAAAAGAAATAGAAAAAGCCATTGAAAAGTTAAAACTTCAAGAAAAAAGGCTAGTTGATTTATATTTAAGTTCTACACTAGATGTTGAAACGATTAACCACAAAAACGATATTATCAAAAAAGAAATTGAAAAACTAAACAAAAAGAAAATAACTCTTAATCCAGATAACGAATCAAAAGAATATACAACAGAACTACTAAAAAAATTAGATTGTAAAAAGGAAAATGACAAATTAGTATTCAAGAATGCTAAGATGATGGACTTCACTTTTTTTCTATAATTTACTATCAAGAGAAGCAAAACGAGA
This sequence comes from uncultured Mycoplasmatota bacterium, assembly GCA_949500635.1. GTDB lineage: Bacteria > Bacillota_I > Bacilli_A > Mycoplasmatales > Mycoplasmoidaceae > Malacoplasma_A. Next base: position 16,950 of record CATAWQ010000011.1, on the reverse strand, counting down.
TATGATTCATAGGCTTATCTCTGGAATAGAAATTACAAGAGATGATAACTACAATATTGAAATTAAATATATAAAATTTACAGATGAGTTTATCACAAAAAGTAGTACAGAATTTATCAAATACTTATATATTGTCCTAAAAAATGATACTATCGGTATTAAATATCTAAATGGAATAACAAAAGATGAATTAGAAATCAAGAAAAAAGATTATGATGTTTTATCTATTCTAAAAATGACAAGTAATGAATATCCGAGCGAGTTTGTAGATGATTTTTTTACTAAAGCCCATAGTCATTTTTATGTAGATGGTATAATTGGCAGTCCCTATTTTGAGGGAAATGTTTCTAAAGATTTTCTATTATTAGTACCTAAAAAAGAAGCGGTAAAAGCAAATTAAAAATGAAAGGAGTTAGCAATGAAACAATTAACAAAAGAAAATATTTTAAAGAATCAAGTAGATACCATAGAACAATTTAAAGTCCTTGATTATCTAAAAAAGCAATTATCTATTGGCGAGTTTAATGTATTTTTAATTGATAGATTTACTATTAAAGTTATAGATAAAAATAAAGAACAAGGTTATTTTAAATACAATTCTAAAATAAAATCAGTAGATTTTTACGAGAAAAACATTAAAAATAAAGAAATGGAGAGATGAAAAATGGATTTAAATTATATAAAAGTTGGGGATTATTTATTACCAAATTTAACAATAGAAAAACAAAACAATGAAAGAATTAATAAGTATGGGGCTATTTAAGGTTACACTATCTGAAAGAAAATAATAAGCCACTTTATACAACTCTTTTAATGAAAAATGAATTAACAAATCATCTTGTTTTAGTCAGTATTGAAGCAGAAAATAGATTAAATATTTTAATAGAACAATACAAAAATTCTGATAAATTACTATCTGAAAAAAATAAAATGGATAACCAACTTGAGTGGGTAAAACGAATGAATAATTATAAAAATATGGCAGAAGAATTGATTTTAAAGGAACTAATTTATACCGAAAATGTGTGAGGACAAATTAAAATTTATGTCCTAGCCAGCACTGAAAACCTACTCCCGCACGTTTTCAATTTATGGGAAATCCCATACCCTCAAAATTAGAAAGGAAATTCTTAAAAATGAGAACAAGAAATATTAAAATCAATGTTTTTCTAAATGAAACTGAAAAGAAAATACTTGAAGAAAAATCTTCCAAAATGAAATTATCTCAATCTAAATTTATTAGAAAATTGATTGATGATTTTAAAATAAATTCTTTGTCTAATAGCGACATCACTTATATTGCTGAAAGTTTAGAGGAGAGCATAAACAAATTATTAAAACTTAAAAGAAGACTTCATAATTTTGGCTATTTTGAAGATGAAGAATTTTTGAAAAATAAAATGATTGATTTTGACTTCTGGATAAGCAGACTGAAAAAATAAATATGCCCAAACAAAACGCTTCAAAATTCACCTTTTAAGTTTTGAAGCATTTTTACAATAAATAATTTAATTGCATCATAAAAGAGCCTAGGTATGGCTCTTTAGTTGTTTACTTTCAATATTATTTTCCTATGCTTTTAAACATAACAAGCATAATTATCATTATGAAAACAATAGTTACAATAGCAATGATTAATGATGTCATTTGTTGCCTTTTTCTTTCTTCTTCCATTCGTTCCAGCCACTCAATTAAATCATATTTGCTAATAAAGTATTTATTATTTACTTTAATTAATGGTAAATCTTTTTCTGAATAATATTTCATAACCATATATCTCGAACAAGATAACGTTCTCATTATTTCTGCCATTGAAAGCATATTATTACATTCTGAGAATACTTATTTATTTTTCGTATTATCACTACTAGAATCATCCTTAATGTATCCTATTACATTTATTGAAACTTCGTCTATTATTAATTGAGGAATGCTCGAAATATTCTGTAAATATACACAATTAGTTCTAGGATTAAAAATACCTAATTTCTTTATAGAGTTAAACTCACTATGAATAGAATGAGTTCCCATAATATAATAAATTAATAATTGTAAAGTATGTGAGGATGTGGGCTTGTTTTTACTAACTTTAAAATCCCATAATGTATCAGATGTTAAAAAATCGCCGTCTCCAGAATCAATAATTTTAGTATATCCACCTTCAAAAGTAAACCCATCTTTAGTTATTGGGCCATACCTATTAAAAAATAAAATACTTCTTTTAACCATTATTTTTATATTGTTAATTGTATTAGTATCGGCTTCTATCTCATCTACTTCTTTATAACCCATTGGACCTGCTCTAAAACAAACATCATATCCTACTAATTTACAAGCATAGTAAATTGACAAATTATCTATCCCTTTTATTGATTTTAATAGATTATATGCTTTTCTTTCTTCACCAATTATACTAGCCCCAAGAAGTGAAATTTTAAATGCTTCTTCTGGCAAGGTATCCAACATAAGTCTTGTTAAATAATGAACAGTAAGACCAACTAAACTGCTATGAATATTTTCTTCTTTTAAAAATTCGTTATCTATAAATTCTTTTTTTTCAAATTCACTTGGCTTTAGATAGCCACCACGTGGTTGTGTAATTTGTTTTATTCTTTGCGTTACAGAAGCCATACTACGTATCTCCATTTAAATATTTTATATCACTATCATTAAGAATTTGCATTTGTGAAATAGCAATTTGATTTAATCTTATTAGTCTTTCGGATTGTTTTAATCCATCATTGATAAATACAGAGTTAAGATTTTCTAAATTTGCTAAACATATTAGTTCGTTTATAGTAGCATAATCTCTAATATTTCCGTCTAAATTTGGATTTTTATTTCTCCATTGTTTTGCAGTCATACCAAATAATGCCATATTCAAAACATCTGCTTCTTCTGCGTAAATATAATTAATTTGTTCTTTAGTTAATTGAGTAGGGATTAATTTTTGCTTAATTGCATCAGTATGTATTCTGTAATTTATTTTTGAAAGTTCTCTCTTAGCATTCCAACCAAGTTGTTTTTGTTCTTCTGCTTTTAATCTTTCAAATTCTTTAATAAGTAATAATTTAAACTTTGGACTAATCCACATACCAAATTCAAAAGCAATATCTTTATGTGCATAAGTTCCACCATATCTTCCTGCTTTTGACATTATCCCAATCGCATTTGTTTTTTCTACCCATTCCTTAACACTGATTTTATAACTATTTAAACCTGCTTGACTTTTAATTATGGCGAATTCGCCATAATTAAAATTAGGATTATGGATTTCTTCCCAAATGCCTAAAAATTCAATAGTATTTCTGTTTCTTAGCCAATCAGATACAAAGAAATTGCCATCTTTAGATTTAAGCATATCTGTAATTGAAATATAATCTTCATCTTCTATTTTAAAATAAGAAATCTTTTGATCTAAAACTGTTAATTCTGCCATTTTTACCTCTCTTAATTATTTATCTATAAATATACCTAATTGTTTTAAATGATATCTATAATCATTTTGTTCATACTTTACAGAATTTTCCCGCACATAATTTAATAATGCTTGATTCTTCTTTATGTCAATTTTATTTTCATACACATAATATTTAAATTTTTGAACAAATAAATTATAGTCTAATACACATATTTTATGACTAGTGTTATCAACATAGGCAATCTCATTTATACTAGTATCCGCATAATAATATTTGTAATGTTGTTTAAAATTTCCATGCCTACATATAAGATTAGTAGCATTGTCATAAGATTGAGAACTTATTCTCCCAATTCTTAAAAGATCTTTTATATTTAGTTTTATTTGTTTATCATCAAATAGATATTCTTTATTTGAAGTAAGGAATTGTATAGTATCAATAATAATCACTATATTATTTCTTATATTACTTATAATATTAAATGAATTTTTATTATTTGTAATTAATTTCATATTGTTATTTTCAAACAAATCCTTAAATCTCTTTACAACATTATATAAATGATTATCTTCCTTAATTTGATCGACTGTATATTTATCTCACCAAAATTTTGCAATAACTCAATTAATTTTGAAGAACCATTTTTATGACACCATCTAGCAATTTCTGGAGTAATTCCCCATAATTTTGATTTACAATTCTCCTTATATTTTTTAAAATCGTTTAAAAATCCTTGAGTAATCGAATAAGTTGATTGAATTATCTTCAAATCTATTTTTGACTGTGCTAATTTTAATTGTTTTTCATAATCAGATTCTATAATTCCAAGTATTCTTTTATAATCATCGGCAAGTTTTTTATCTAATATTACTGAATCATTATTTTGAACTTCTCGAAATTCTCTAATTGTTTGAATTATTCCACTATATTTTTGTTCTATATATTCCTCATTAAGAACCATTTTTTCTCGTGTTTTTCTTTCCTTTTGATACTTTCTATAATCATCAACAGAATTGTTTTGAATTTTATCAAATTTAGATATACATGTACTACCAACTGTTAATTTTTTGCCGTTTCTCATATTTTCAATCTCAGATAATAAATCTAATTCTTTATGTCCACATAATTCACAATCTATTTGGGTTTTACCTTCATTTTTTTGAAATTTTGATGTGATTTTCCACTCACTTTGAGATAACCAAAATAATTCTCCCCATTTTAAATTTAAGAAATTTTGCTGTTCTTTTGATAATTTTTCAAAATCTTTTTTTGATAAACTAGGAATTTAATGATTTGCTGTAAGAGCAGTAACCAACCATAAATATTGTTTACTTACTTCACTTTGAACAAATAAATTTGCCTCTTTTTGTGGTATAGATAACATAATAGACTCCTTTCTATATTTTTTTGCTGTATTTATTAAGATAATTATAACAAAAATAGGCAAAAATAACCATACTCCCATTGAAATTTAATAATAATTCATCTATAATATTTATAGAAAGAGAACAAAGTTCGTAACTTGTATGCGATTCGCTCCATATAAAATAAGCAGAAAATTAGCATTAAAGAGTATCTTTAATGCTCTAAATTTAAATATTAAGTGTTGCACTTTATATTTCAATTTAGAAATTTAGCGCTTGATTAGCGCTATTTTTTTATATTAAAATAAAAACTTTATAATTTAATAATATGCTAGAAAAAATCAAGACACCAAAGGATGTTAAGAAAATTTCATTAAAAAATTTACCAAAATTAGCTAGCGAATTGAGAGCAGCACTTCTTAATAGAGTTAGCAAAATTGGTGGGCATGTTGGCCCAAATTTTGGTTCTATTGAGGCTATAATAGCATTACATTATGTATTCAATTGTCCAATTGATAAAATAATTTATGATGTATCACATCAATCTTATCCACATAAATTATTAACAGGTAGAGCATATGGATTTTTAAATGACAAAGATTTTAATAAAATCTCTGGATATACAGATCCGCTTGAAAGTAAATATGATATGTTTAGTGTTGGACACACCTCTACATCAATAAGTTTGGCAATAGGTGTTGCAAAGGCAAGAGATTTACAAAAACAAAATTATAACGTGATTGCTTTTATTGGAGATGGATCATTAAGTGGTGGTGAAGCATTAGAAGGACTTAATGCTTGTAATGAATTGCATTCTAATTTCATTATCATTTTAAATGATAATGACATGTGTATTTCTGAAAATCATGGCGGATTATATAATCACTTAGCAGAACTAAGAAAGTCAAAGGGAGAATCTAAAAATAACATTTTTAGATCTTTTGGTTATGATTACTTATATGTTGATAATGGCAATAACATTAACGACTTAATTACTGCATTTAAAAAAGTCAAAAACATAAACAAACCTATTGTCGTTCACATCAAAACAACAAAAGGTAAGGGGTTAAAGTTTGCAGAACAAAATAAGGAAATATGACATTATAAGACACCATTTGATCCTAGAACTGGTAAATTATTAAGCAGCACAACTAACACATATTCATTAATTATTAGAAATTTTTTATTAAAAAAAGCAGAACAAGATTCTAAAGTATTAGTTGTTTCTGCTGCTACTCCTGGAAGTGTAAGTTTATTTGAAAAACAAAGAAAAAAATTAGGTAAACAATATATTGATGTAGGAATTGCAGAACAAACAGCAGCTGCTGTTTGTTCAGGTTGTGCTAAGAATGGAGGTAAACCTATTTGACCAGTAGCTGCATCTTTTATTAATAGATCATACGATCAAATCTCTCATGACATCTGTTTAAACAACTCTCCAGTTACTGTATTTGTGAATATGAATGGGATTTATGGTTTTAAAGATAAAACTCATTTAGGAATTTTTGATATTTCATTTTTATCAAGTATTCCAAATTTAACATATATTGCTCCTACTACTAAACAAGAGTTTTTAAAAGCAGCAGATTATGCTATAAATCAAAACGATAAACCAGTATTCATTAAAACTCCAGGTTATATTATTAATGGTCCAAAATGTGTTAAAGATTTTTCAAAAGTTAAATATGAAGTAAATCAAAAAGGTAGTAGAGTCGCTTTTATAGGTTTAGGTATTTTTTATTCAATAGCAGAACGAGCAGCAAAACTATATAAACAAAAAACAGGCATTACTCCAACATTAATTAATCCTTATTTTGCAACAATTCTTGACACCAAAACACTAAATTCATTAAAAAAAGAACACTCAATAGTTGTAACTATTGAAGATGGAATTATTCAAGGTGGTTTTGGCTCTAATGTTGCAAAATATTTTGGACCAACAAACACCAAAACATTTAATTATGGTTATAAAAAAGAATTTATCGATCGTTTTGATGTTAAAACTATTTTAAAAGAGAACCACATAACTCCAGAGCAAATAGTTAAAGATATCCTAGAATAATGATTTACGCAGCAATAATCCTAATTCCATTATTCTTTATATTTAATGGATACGGCATCAGTGTTTTATTTAAAAAATGAAAAATATTTTTAAATAAATATTTCCTTTTATTAACAGGAATATTTACTGTTTTTGCTATCTTTCAAATTGTATTCACATTTGTGTATGTCTTTAATGCAGATATATCTTCATATCTATATGTAATTTTAGTTGTTCAAATAATTTTGCTAATTATTTTTGGTCTTAACTGAAGATACTTTTTATTTTGCGAAAAAGAATGAAAATCTTTGATATTTTTCTTTGTAAGTTGGTTAGTTAGTATTTTATTTATTTACATCTATAATGAAGTTTTTCGTTGAGCAAATGTAGAAAAAGAAATCAGTTTATTTGAGTATCTTAAAAATTCAACAGCAAATATCCATCAAAAAATCTACTTAACAAAATTAATTGATTTTTCTGTAATAAATATCTTTACGGAGATATCTAAGAATTTGTTTAAAATTAACAACAATATAGATGCTATTATTTTTTTAAAATGAGGATGAACTATTTTATTTACTTTTTGTGTTTCTCTATTCTTATCTTCTGTATTTTACAGAAGTAAATTAAGTTGATGGAATAATTATTCTTTTTTACTAATAATTGAAATATTACTTTTGTTTTTTAGTTTTTTTACTTATGATTCAACCGCTATAGGCGAAACGTGATTATGTATTATTTTTTCATACTTTATGTATTCAATAATAGCTGGGAGACGTTTTGATAATAAAATTTATTTGATGATTATCTGTTTAGCTTTATTTTCATTTACATCCTTTGTTCAAAATGGTGTTGTCTTTTCTTTATTTTTAAGTTTATTTGTTTTGTGATTATGTTGAAAGAATAATATTGCAGCATTATTTGTATTTTTTAATCTTTTATTAATTAATATATTCCAAATAGTTAATATGTATAACATATTACAAGCACAAATATGATGGATTACATTCTATGTCATTTATGTATTATTTGTCATTTGATATATTACTAGATACACTTGAGGATATAACTATTTATTGGTTTCAAAAATTTCCAAAGGATTAAATGAAGGCTCTAAATTAATTTTCTTTGCAATCGGAATGTTAATATACTTAATTTCTTTATATTGAATTGTTAATAATAGCAAATCAATTGATTTTTATATATATAACTTTGATAATATTTGAAGTTTTGATTTATCTGATTCTAGCATAATGTATGCAAACATATTTTTATGATTAATATATACTGCTTCAATTATTGGATGACTTTTATATATGCTTATTAGTAAGAAAAAACAAAATTATGGTTATTTGTTTAGTTACTATTTATTTGTAGCAATATTCTTTATTAATCCTATTCCTATGAGGATGTATAGAATATTTTTACCTAGTGATTTATTAAATATGTTTTCTCTATTGAATCTAATATATTTTATTCCTTTATTGTTAGCAATCAATTTTCTTAACAGAGAACACCATATAAATAAAAGACATAAAAAGAACATTATTATTAATAATATTAATGAGTAATTATGGATCAAATCTTAAAAAAAATCAACAATTTAAAATCTAATCTTAAAAAATGAGAATATCATTACTACGCTCTTGATAATCCATTAGTTTCTGATGTTGAATATGACATGGCGATGAATGAATTAATTTCTTTAGAAAAAAAATATCCCAAATATATTACTGATGATTCTCCGACAAAAAGAGTGGGTGGAACTGTTTTGGAAAAATTTACTAAATTTAAACATGATTTTCCAATGTTATCATTATCAGATGTGTTTAATTACGAAGAATTAATTAAATTTGATAATGATATTAAAAAAACATTAGTAAAATTTAATAAAAATATAAAATATTCATACACAGTTGAACCAAAGATTGATGGTTTAAGTATTTCGTTAAAATACAAAGACGGTAAATTAATTAGAGCTTTAACACGTGGTGATGGAGAATATGGTGAAGATGTTACTGTTAATGCAAAAACAATTAGATCAATTCCATTAAATATTAATACTAATCTAAAAGAAATTGAAGTTCGTGGAGAAATATTCTTGTCATTTAAACAATTCAATGTAATTAATGATAAAATAAGTGATAAAGAAAAAAAGTTTTCTAACCCAAGAAATGCAGCAGCTGGATCATTAAGAAACTTAAATAGTGCACTAACTGCTCAAAGAAATCTTGAAATGATTGCTTATTATTTACCTAATCCGAATAATTTAAAAGAATTAGATATTAATTCTCAAGCAAATGTTTTAACAAAGTTAAAAGAACTTGGTTTTAGAACCTCTGCTGAAAATCAAAAATGTAATTCTATTGAAGAAGTTATTGACTACATTAAATTTATGACAGTTAACTTATCAAAAATGAAATTTCCAATAGATGGAATGGTAATTAAATTAAATGAAATGGTGCTATATGATATTTTAGGACGGACATCTAAATTTCCAAAATGAGCAGTAGCTTACAAATTTCCTCCTGAAATTGTTAAAACAAAATTAAAGAATATTAAAGCTACGGTCGGGAGAACTGGAAGAATTACATACGTAGCCGAATTGGAGCCAGTAGAATTATCTGGTAGTATTATTTCTAATGCTACGTTACATAATGCTGATTATATTAACGAAAAAGATATTAGAGTTGGAGATGTTGTTCAAATCTTTAAAGCTGGTGAAATTATCCCTAAAGTATTAAAACCAGTGATTAGTGAACGCAAAGAAAATTTACCTATATTTAAACCGATTATTACTTGCCCTATTTGTAGTTCATTATTAGAAAAACAAGATAAAGAAGTAGATCAATACTGCACAAATACTTCTTGCCCTGCTAGAATATTACAATCAACAGTTCATTTTTGTGAGAAAAAAGCGATGAATATTGAAGAGTTATCAGAAATGAATCTAACAAAACTTTCTGATGCTAAAATAATTAATTCTATTCAAGATATATATTTATTTAAAGATAAAAAAGATTACATTTTAAAATCTGATTTAAAAATTAAGAATAAAATGTTTGAAAAAATTTCTACAAATATAGAAAATTCTAAACAAAATTCTTTAGAAAAATTAATTTTTGGTTTAGGTATTAGACATGTTGGTGAAACAACATCTAAAGCTTTAGCTAAACATTTTAAAACTATGGATAATTTGAGTAAAGCAACACTACTAGACTTACAAAAAATTAATGATATTGGCGAAGTAGTGGCAGTTTCAATTATCGATTACTTTAAAAATGAAAATAACATTAAATTAATTAATGACCTTAAATATTTTGGTATTAATATGGAATACAAAAACACAAGTAATGCTTCAGAAGACGATAAGAAATCTCCTTATTATCAAAAGAAATTTTGTATCACAGGAAGTTTCGATATTCCAAGAAGTCAAATCAAAAAAATATTAGAAGATAAATTTGATGCATATGTATCAGAATCTGTGAATACTACAACAGATTATTTAATTGTTGGTGAAAATGCTGGTAGTAAACAACAAAAAGCAACTAAACTAGGTATTAATATAATTAAAGAAAAGATTTGGGAATAAATAATATGAAAATATATGACTCATTATCAAATAAAAATATTGAAGTTACTGAACCAATAACAATGTATTGTTGCGGGCCAACTGTTTATAATGATGTCCATGTTGGCAATATTCGTCCAATAATTACCTTTGATGTTTTAAACAGATATTTTTTGTTTTTTAAAAAACAAGTTAAATTTGTTCACAATATTACAGACATCGATGACAAGATCATTAAAACCGCTAAGCAAAATAATGAAAATGAATTAGAACTATCTAACCGTTATTATTTAAGATATGTTAATATTTTAAAACTGCTAAACATCGATACAAACATGATCATGCCAAAAGTTTCTGAAAATTTAAATGGTCTAATTTCTTATATTCAAGAATTAATTAATTCTAAACATGCATATGTATCAAATGGTGATGTTTACTTTGATGTTAAATCAATTGACAATTATGGCTGTGTATCTCATCAAAAGATTGACGAATTAATATCGGGTGTAAGAATTGAAAATTCTTCGAATAAAAAATCTAACTTAGATTTTGCATTATGAAAAAAAACTACAGAAGGCATTAATTGAGATTCTCCATGATCTAAAGGCAGACCTGGATGGCATTCAGAGTGTTCTTATTTTATCAATAAATATTTTGGTAAACAAGTAGAAATTCATGGAGGTGGAGTAGATTTAAAATTTCCTCATCATGAAAATGAGAATGCTCAAAATTTAGCTATTAGTCATTTAAATATTGCTAAAATTTGAATGCATGTTGGTCACATTAATATTAATAACAAGAAAATGGCAAAATCTGAAGGAAACTATATATTAGCTAAAGATTTGTTACAAGAATATTCATCAAATATTGTTCGTTGATTCATGTACCAAACTCAATATGAAAATCCAATTAATTTTACAAGCGAATATTTGAACCAGCTTAATAATGATTTCTCAAAATTAATTAAAATTATTAACCAAACTTATATTGAGCTAATTTTAAAGGATATTAAAATAAATTTTAATACTAACTATTTAAATCCTTTCTTTGTTAACGCTTTAGAAAATGATTTAAATTTTCCAAATGCTATTCAAGTGGTTTGATCAGATACCAAACTATTAAGAAGTTTGATATCAAAAAAAGATTATGAACAATTATCTAATACTCTTTCTTCTATTAATAATGAATTTAAAATATTAGGCATTAAATATCAAAATGTGTTAACCAATGACAACTTAAAGTTAATAAAAGAATGAAAAACTAGTCTAACAAATAAAGATTTTATAAGAGCTGATAAAATCAGAAACTCTTTTATTAAAAAAGGAATAATTTAATGTATTTATTTGGTAAAAAAGCATTATTTGATAATTTAGATAAGCAAATTAAAAAGGTTTATATTTATAAACCATCTAACGAAATTTTAACAACTTTAAAAAAGAACAATGTTTCTTATGAAATTTTAAAAAATGATGTTTTTTTTAAAACGTTTGATAAAAGATTAAACCATCAAAATATTGCAGTCTTATTAAATAATGATGACGATATATCTTTAAAAAATTACTTAAACTCTATTAGAGATCAGTCAAAACAATTGATTTTAATTGTAGATAGCATCCAAGATCCTCAGAATTTTGGAGCTATTCTAAGAACTGCTGAAGGTTTTGGAGTGGATGCTGTTATTTATAAAAAGAATAATCAAGTACAAATTAATGAATTAGTTAATAAAGCAAGTATGGGTGCTACTGTTAACTTAAAACTATTTAAAGTACCAAATTTAGTTAATGAAATTAATGTATTAAAAGAAAAAGGTTTTTGGGTGTATGCTTCATGTTTAGGTGAAACATCTCATGATTATTCAAAAGTTAAATATGACAATAAGACTGTATTAATTGTGGGTAACGAAAATAATGGAATTTCTCCATTAATACAAAAACATTCTGATTTTAAAATTAAAATAAGAATGTTTGGCAAAATTCAATCTTTTAATGTTTCTGTTTCAACTGGTATTTTATTAAGTGAAATCAGAAAACAAATTAACTAAGTTTATAAAATTTAGAGAATTTACTATTAGCCGCTTTATTAGGAAAGTACACCTTTAATGTAATATTTTTTTTGATTGGTATTGTTTTAGGATATGCAACACAGCCAGATGCATGATATAACTTAGCCTCACACTTGTTTGCAACAATAAATAGATTTTCAGTAGCTTTTTTATCATTCAATTTAATTGTTAAAGTAGCTTGTCTACCTTGATTATTCAACACAGTTTCATTAACTGAAATAAATTTATCAGGATCGATATTACCACCAGAAATAATGATAGCAACTTTTTTTCCTTTAACATTGACTTTCTTAGCAAGAATTGCAGCCATACCACATGCTCCAGCTCCTTCTGCAACAATTTTTCCTTTTTCTTGTAAGAATTCAATACCATTAGAAATTTCTTCTTCTGTTAAAGTAACCATTTGATCAACTAAATCTTTAATTACTGAGTAAGTAATTTTACCAGGTTGTTTAACAGCCATACCATCTGCTAACGTCGACATACCGGTTGCTTCTGCATGCAATTTTTTGGTTTTTCATGAGTTTACCATTGCTGGAAAGTTTTGTGCTTGAACTCCGATAACTTTAATCTTAGGATTAATTTGTTTAACAGCAGAAGCAACACCTGCGATTAATCCTCCTCCTCCAATTTGAACAATAACCATATCCAAGTCTTCTATTTGGTCCATTAATTCTAAACCTATTGTGGCTTGACCAACAATTACATTTTGAGAATCAAAAGGTGGAATAAATGTATAGTTTAGTTTCTTAGCTTGTTCTTGTGCATAAGCGTTACATTCATCAAATGTATGACATTTATCAGCAACAACCGTACCACCAAACCCCTTGGTAGCACTAATTTTTGCTAAAGGCGCAGTGTCAGGCATAACAATAATTGATTTAATTCCTGCTTTGGTTGCTGAATAAGCAACGCCTTGAGCATGATTACCAGCAGAAGCAGTAATAACCCCTTTAACTTTTTTCTTATTTAAATTTAAAATAGAGTTTAATGCACCACGAATCTTGAATGATTTAACAATATTCATATTTTCAAGTTTCATGTAAATTTCAGCACCAAACATATTTGAAGAATATCATTCATAAACACAAGGTGTTGTAGTAATAATTTTACTCATTTTTTTCTTTGCAGCTTTAATCTCATTTAATGGAATTAAGAATTTTATTTTATTCATTTTCTCTCCTACAATTTTATTTTAATATAAAATATTAAAATAATTTTACAAATAACCACTTAAACAAAATGTATAAAAAAATATTTTAACCTATATAAAATAATTTATACTTATTAAGTCAATGTTAAACAAAAAAACAAATAAACCTAAGAAGAAAAAAAAGCTTTATAGTCCATCTATATTTGCAATTTTACTTTCTTTATTATTCATAGTAGTTATCATAAGTTGAATTCTATATTGAGCAACTGGAGCTAATCCTTCTGGTAATTTTCATCCAGCAGGTATTTTAGAAATATTCACAGCACCAATTAAAGGTTTTGTTAATTCAGCAGATATAATAATTTTTTTATTTTTAATGTCTGCTTTCTTGAAGGCAGTAAATGAATCAAAAGCATTAGAAGCAGGAATTGGTTCTATTTTCTTAAAATTAAAAGGTAAAGAAACTTCATTAATCATCATTCTTTTTTTTGTTTTTGTATTATGTGGTACAACATTTGGTATGTGTGAAGCTGCAATTCCATTTTACTTCTTATTAATACCTGTATTAATAGCTGCCGGTTATGATTCTTTTACTGCATTCTTAGTGATTTGCTATGGTGCTGGTATTGGTGTATTAGCATCAACAATTAATCCCGTATTAATTGACAATGCATTTAATGCAGCAAATAGTGGTATAGCTTCAGTATTCACAGATGTACAAGCGTTATTATCATCAACAGGTATTGTATGACGTTTAGTTTCATTGGTTGTTTTATCTAGTTTTGTAATAGGCTATATTTTGTGATATACAAAAAGAATTAAAGCAAATCCTGCAAAATCAATAGTTTATGATTTAAGAGATAAACATCTAGAAAATTTCTCTTTTAATGTTAACTCGATTCCTCCATTAACTAAAAAAAGAAAAATTATTCTTATTTGCTTCTGCTTAACATTTTTAATGTTAATTGTTGGTGCTATTCCATGAGACACAATGACTGGATTAAATGGATTTGCAATGTTAGGTAATATTCTAGCTTCATATTTTCCTTATTTAGTTGGTCAAACATATGATCCTATCACTCACCAAGTGATTGCAAATATTGACCCAATTGGTACTTGATCAATTTTTGAAATGGCATTCTTGTTTTTTGTCGCAGCATTTGTTATTTCAATAATTGACTGACATGGAGAAAAAGCATTTGGTAATTTAGTGGTAGGTGGAGCTCAAGAATTTGTTGCTGTTTCATTGATCTTAGCTATTGCTAATGGTTTTAGTATTTTATTAGCAGAAACTGGAATTCAAACAGTTTTAATCAGCGCAATTAGTACAACATCTAAAGTAATGCCAGCCCCTGCATTTGCAATAGTAATATTCATATTGTTTTACATTATTTCGATTTTTATACCATCAATGTCTGGATTTGCACGAAGTGTATTCCCAACAGTTGGACCAGCATTAACAGGTGGAGCAGCAGCTGTTAACGGAACTGGAATGACAGTATCAGGATCAATCTTAGGGTTTTCATTTGCTAATGGATTAGTTAATTTAACAATTCCTACAGCTGCTCCTTTTGTTATTGGATTGCAAATTTCAGATATTTCTTTATCTAGATTTTATAAATCAGGATGACCATTAATTTTGGGTATTACAGTCTTATCAATAGCCTTATTAATGGTTGGAACAGCATTACCTGGAAGTTCAATATTTTAGTTAATAAACTCCACTTAAAACGGAGTTTTCTTTTTACAAAAATAAATTAGCACTCTTACTGATTTTGTGCTAAAATATAAATATACCAAAGTTAGGAGGTATTATGAATTCACCATTACTAGTGACACGCGGAATAATTATATTACCATACTCTTCTGACACTTTAGATGTTGGAAGAAGTATGTCTATTAATGCTATTACTGCTTCCACAGATTTAAAGAAAATTGTATTATTATCACAAAAAGATCCATCCGTTGATAATCCAAAACCAGAAGATTTATATATGGTCGGTACATTATGTGAAATTACTAATTTAAAAAAAGCAGATGACGATTCTTTGACAATCTCATTTAAAGGATTAAAAAGAGTGAAGATTTTAGATGTTAATGTTTGTGCTCTAGATAATCTTCCAAATCAGCAATATTATTCTTGTC
The DNA here is from genome assembly GCA_949500635.1 of uncultured Mycoplasmatota bacterium. GTDB lineage: Bacteria > Bacillota_I > Bacilli_A > Mycoplasmatales > Mycoplasmoidaceae > Malacoplasma_A. The sequence continues at coordinate 1,192 of CATAWQ010000011.1, read as the reverse complement.
AATATGAAGTATTAAAAGACGTTAACACCACTAATCCTGAAGTAGCAGCAAAATTAAAACAAATTCCTAATATTTTAACTGTTAGAAATCCAAAGATTTCTGTTGATGATGCTAAAACAATAAAGCAACTATTTGCTAATATAAAACCAACAACTAATTCTAAAGTAATTGATACAGTTGCTAATTTATTAGCAATGTCCACTACAAAAAAACAAGAAATTTTGGAAGAAATCGACTTAATTAAACGTGTTGAATTATTATCTAAGCTTTGCATTGCTGATGATGAAATGTTAAAGATTGATAGAGAATTAAATAACAAAGTTGCAAAATCTTTAAATAAAGGACAAAAAGAATTTTATCTTCGTGAGAAGATGAAAGCAATTAAAGAAGAACTTGGTCAATTATCATCAAGAGAATCCGAAATTGAGAGCTTTAAAAAGAGAGTTAATGAAAACCCTTATCCAAAGTATATAAAAGATAGAGTTTTATCAGAGCTTGCTAAAATTGAATCTACTCACCCACAAGAAGCGGCATTAAACTTATCGTATGTTCAATGATTGTTAGATCTTCCTTGATGACAAACAACTAAAGATTCAATTGATTTATCTAGAGTTATTAAAACTTTAGACGAATCCCACTATGGATTAGAAAAAGTAAAACAAAGAATTGTTGAATATTTAGCTATTAAAATGCGTTCACCAAACTCTAAAGCACCAATCATTTGTTTGGTTGGTCCTCCAGGTGTTGGTAAGTCAACATTAGCCTATTCTATTGCAAAATCATTAAACAAGACATTTGTCAAAGCGGCACTTGGTGGTGTAAGAGATGAAGCGGAAATTAGAGGTCATAGAAGGACTTATTTAGGTTCTATGCCAGGGAGAATTATTAAAGCAATGAAAAAAGCCGGTGTAATCAACCCTCTATTTTTGTTAGATGAAGTAGATAAGATGACTAGTGATATGAGAGGAGATCCTTCAAGTGCTTTACTAGAAGTTTTAGATATTGAACAAAATTCAAGATTTAGTGATAACTATATTGAAGAAGACTATGATTTATCTAAAGTTATGTTTGTAGCAACTGCAAACTATCCAGATCAAATTCCTGCACCTTTATATGACCGTTTAGAAATCATTGAATTAACTTCATATACTGAAAAAGAAAAATTAGAAATCGCTAAACATTATTTAATACC
>CATAWQ010000010.1 GCA_949500635.1 uncultured Mycoplasmatota bacterium | reverse complement strand
AAGCTAAAGTAATTATTGAAACAGATGCTCATGATCCATACACTATGAGTCAAGAAATGGTTGACAAAGGTGTTGCATTAGTAAAACAATGAGGATTAGAAAAGAATTTAATTAGTAAATTAACTTTGCAAAGTAAATTACTAAAGAAATAGCATAACCTAAACCTTATAAAACAAAACGACCTTAAAAGATAACTTAAAACTATTAAAAAATACGGTTAGAAATTACAAGAGTATTTTAGTTTTTCATTTTTTTAAAAATAAAGAATAAATATAATATTTAATAAAAATAAGTATGGTGCAAAAAAAGCGTTTTGTAGATAAAGGTTTAAAGGCACACAAATTATATGCACAAACACCTTTATTTAAAGCTGTATTACTTGTAGCTATTCCTGGACTGTTAATATCTTTTATGTCAGGAATTTACGTTTTTGCTGATCAATTATTATTGTCTTTATTAGTACCAGAAGATCCTTTTCATAATATGGATAAAATTTATTTGGCTCAAGGAATTTCTGAGACTAATTTAAATTGGATTAAAGAGAATGTTCAGAATTTTGCTGATACAAAACAAATGGTAAAAAGCTCAATTGCAATTACCTTACCAATTATGATGGTAATTAATGCTGTTCCAAATATTGCTGCAATTGGAGCAGGATCAATGTATGGGCAATGTATTGCAAAAGATAACAAACCTAAGGCATTGCAAATCTGAAAATCTACATTTTATTGTGCTATTTTTATTGGTTTATTATCATCATTAGTTTTTTATTCAATAAATGACTCTGTATTAAAATTAATGGCTGGTCATATACCACACTCAGATGATGATGGTCATCAAATAAATAAATATTTTGAGATTGCTTATAACACACAAATCTCATGAAGTCATGAATTTTTAGATATTCTATCATGAAGCTCAATTCTTAATGTATTCATTCTTTATTTCTCTTTTATGGTAAGAGCTGAAGGAAAGCTTTCTTTTGTTACAATAGCAGAAATATTTTGTAATTTAGCAAATGTGTTATTTGACTATGTTTATATTAAGTATTTTCATACAGGTATGAAAGGTGGAGGATATGCCACGCTTACAGGTTGAGCAATTAATTTTGTAGTTTATGCTATATACATTTGAGCTCTTGGAATCCAGGGAAAAACTTGAATGAAATATAAAGATTTATTACCAAAGAATGGTATTCCAATATCGTACAATCTTCTTGTACCAATTGTAGTTATTGGACTATCTGTGTTCTTAAGAAATTTTAGCAATGCTTTTGCTAACACTGCATTTATGACATTGTTAGGTAATGTAGCTAGAATCACTGGTAATGATCCACAATACTGACAAAGTATTTCGGGAGCTGTATGACCTGTAGGTAGCTTGTTTTTTTATGCAATATTTGGTATAGCAGATGGTGTAAGAACATTAGTTGCATATAACTATGCAAGAAATTGTTATGCTAGAATTAGAAGAACATATTGATATGCAACATTACTATCATTCATATATGGTATTGTAATTTATACATGTTTAGCTACATTCTTAGGTCAATGATTAATTAGCTTATTTAAATTAGATCCATCAATGGCTAGCCAAACGTTAAAATATATGAGAATTCAAGTAATTTTTATTCCTTGCGTTGCATTATCAATCGGTGGATTATTGATGTTTCAAGCTACGAATCAAATGGCCATGGCTAACTTTATTGCTGTTTTACAAGCAATAATAGTATTTCCTATAGCTTCCATTGTTATGTATCATACTGCTGTTGTTTTTCGTGACCCGTTAATGTTTGTAATAACTAATCCATTAAATACAGGGACAGCCGGTTTAATAATTACATTCATTTCAATTGTTTATTTATACAAATACTTAGGTAGAACAAGGTTTAATATTAGTGTAAACACTGGCACAAAGATAAAGAAAATAGTGCTTTCTGTACCATCTAACATCAAAAAAATGTCATATGCCGAAAGAGAATTACAAAAGTCTTTTGTTCAGCAATCTAAATAATTTTTCTTAATTTTTTATGGTGTTTATATAATATATAAACACAATGGAATATATCAGTCTTTATAGAAAATATAGACCAACAAATTTTAATACAGTTGTTGGGCAAAAACCAATTATTAAAACTTTATTGAATTCAATTCAACAAGGTAAAATTGCTCATGCTTATATTTTCTATGGATCTAAAGGTATAGGGAAGACTTCTATTGCAAAAATATTTGCAAAAACTGTTAATTGTTTAGAACCAATTAATGGAGATGCATGCAACGAATGTGAAAATTGTAAATTAATTATTGATAGTAAAACAAGCGACATTATTGAATTAGATGCTGCTTCTAACAACGGGGTGGATGAAGTTAGAAACATTATTGATAGTGTTGGTTTTTTACCGAATACGCTTAAATATAAAGTTTATATTATTGATGAAGCTCACATGTTAACTACATCAGCATGGAATGCTTTATTAAAAACAATTGAAGAACCTCCTCATCATGTAATTTTTATTTTTGCTACAACCGAAATGAATAAGATTCCTGCAACAATCTTATCTCGTTGTCAGAATTTTCAATTCTTTAGAATGACTGAAGATGATGCTAGAGATATCTTAACTAATGTTATTAAAAATGAAAATATTAATATTGACGAAACATCAATAAATAAAATTATTCAATTAAGTAATGGATCGGCAAGAGATTTATTAAGTATTCTTGATCAATTGTGTATTTATACAAACAATAATATTACTGAGCGAGCAATAAATGAAATTTTTGGTTTAGTGGATTTAGAGTCGAAAATATTATTTATCAATAATTTAATTTCGAAAAAACTAGATATTATTATTAATCAAGTTGAAAAATATTCGACACAAGGAATTAATTACACAGTTTTTGTGACAGAATTAATTTCTATTTTGTTAGACAAATTAATTTATTTACAAACTAATAGATTTAATAATTTAAAGGTATTAAACAAGGATACTATTAATAGTTTTGTCTTATCTGAACACGAATTAATTTCTTACATTAATATTTGACAAAAGATTTTTATCCAAATTAAAAATTCCAATGATCAAAAGTCAGTATTTTTGGTTGGAATATTTGAAATATTTAATTTGAGTTCTAATCAACCAACAGTTAATTCTAAACTAAAAATTAAACAATTAGATAAAACTAATGTACTAGTAGAATCTAATAAACCGATATTTACAACCTCTGTTTATAAAATTCATAAACCTGTAGTTTCTAAACAAGAAGTTGTTGAGTCGCAGGCGTCTAATCAACAAGAGGTTAAGAAAGAAGAACAAATTATTAAAACTAGCTCAAATGATTTATCTCCAGCAGATATTTTCAAATATGTTGCAGCTAATGCTAGCAGATCTACTATTGTAGATATGCAAACCATATTTAGTAAAATGCTTGAAGATGAAAATATTCCTGCGTGTGCAAATTGTTTAATGCTGGTTGAAAAAGTTTTCGTAGCTTCCAAAAAAGGGATAATTTTAAAATTTAGCAATGAAGCAGACGCTTTTATTTTAAATAAGAATTATTCAAAACCAACTTTTCAAAATTTTGTAGTAAAATATTTTAAGCATCCAATTTATTTTGCTGGATTTGTAAATAAAGATTTACAAGAACTAACAAAAGATTTTAAGACTAATAAATACAAACTTCCTGAATTAGATGTAAGTCAACTTTCATATGAAACTAATAAAAAAAATGATGAAATGTTATTTATGTTCAATAAAATATTTAATAAATAAATTATGTTAAAAATTTTTAAATTTATTAGAGGAAAAGCTTTAATTTTTGCAATCATATCTGTAATACTTACAACAGGTGGTTGTGTTTGTGATTTATATCAGCCAACATTATTGCAAGATGTAATTTTTGCAGCTACTAAAATTTCTTTGGGTAGAGGTGGTTGAGAAGAATTATGAACTAAAATAGGTATGATTGCCGGATTGGCTTGCGGAGGTTTAGGATGTGCTGTGATAGCTATGATTTATGCAGCTAAAGCATCTTTATTAGCAACTCAATACTTAAGAAGTGCATTATATAAAAAAGTTTTAGGTTTTTCTTTTTCAAACATAGATAAGTTTTCTACTGGTTCATTAATTACTAGGTTAACAACTGATACTAATAACTTTCAAATGTTAACCCAATTGACATTAACTATACTTATTAGATCACCAATTACATTTATTGGTGGTTTATCAATATCGTTTACTAGTGTAGGATGAGAATTTGGTTTAATAGCAGTTGGTGTATGCGTGTTAATGATTGGTTTAATGGGATTATTTAGTAGAAATGTATTCCATTGATTCGAAAAAGCAGAAAAACAATTAGACATTACTAATAATATCATGAGAGAAAATATTCTTGGAATGAGAGTAATTAAGTCTTTTGGAATTCAAGATGAACAAACAGTAAGATTTAGAAAAGCTAATAAACATTACAAAAAATATCGTATTAAAGCGCAAATATTAATAGCACCTATTATGTCAACTGTTACCTTGTGTTTACAACTTGGTATTTTTGCAGGATTGATGACTACAGGATTTATGGCAGATAATAATCCTCAACTAGTAGGAAAGATATTTTCATTTACAAGTTTATTAATGATTGTATTGTCGTCTGTCGTTATGGCAATAGTTGTAGTAGTCCAGTTTATTACTGCTAAACCATCAATTATAAGAATGCAAGAAGTGTTTGATACCGAATCTACAATTATTGATTCTAAAGATCCTAAGCATCTTGAAAATGATTATTCAATTAGATTTAATCATGTTAACTTCAAATATTCAAAGGAAGCAAAAAACAATATTTTATCTAATATTAATTTTGAAGTTAAAGAAGGTGAATTTTTAGGTATCATTGGAGGAACTGGAAGTGGTAAATCATCATTAGTCAATTTAATTCCAAGATTATATGATGTTCAGGGTGGTTCAATAACATTAGGAGGAATCGATGTTAAAGACATTTCTTTATCTGATTTAAGAGAACAAATTGCTGTAGTATTGCAAGAAAACAATCTATTTCAGGGAAATGTAAGAGAAAATCTTAAATACGGAAATAGGAGTGCTACTGATGAGGAATTAATTAAGGCTTGTGAAAATTCATGTGCTTGAGATTTTTTAAGCAAGATGAAAGGTCAGTTAGATTATCCAGTGGATCAAAGAGGAAGGAATTTTTCTGGTGGGCAAAAACAGAGATTGTGTATTGCAAGAGCATTAGTTAAAAAACCAAAAATTTTAATTATGGATGATTCAACGAGCGCTTTAGATTTAATAACAGAAGCTAAAGTTCAAGAAAACATTAGAAGGGACTATAAAGATTCTACAGTTATCATTGTAAGTCAAAGAGTAGCCTCTATTAAAAATGCTGACAAAATTATTGTTATGGATAATGGTAAAATTTCTGCCATTGGTACGCATAAACAATTAGTAAAATCTAGTGAAACTTATTGTAATATTGTTTTATCACAATTAGGAAAGGAGGGTTTAAGATAATATGCCACCAATTTTAATTAACACCTCTGGCAAACAAAAATACAGCAAAGGAACAGCAAAAAAACTCTGATCATATTTTTCTAAATACAAATGACAAATAATTGTTACTTTTATAGTTTCAACAATAGCTGGTGCGTTTACAGCTGTATCTATTTATATGTACACCCTGCTTTATTCTTACTTAATGAAATTTATGGGTATGCCTGATACTGGAATAATCAATACAGTAAGTGCTTTTATTTTTGCAGGTGTTGGTTTGTTAATTATTTATATTTTATCTAACTTATTTACATGATTAACATCATTTTTAACTGTTAAGATAGCTGAACGTGGCTGTTATCATTTAAGAATTGCTATCTTTAGGAAGTTACACAAAATTCCTATTAAGTATTTTGATCAAACTCCTTCAGGTGATATTATTAGTAGAACGGCTAATGATGTTGATAACATTACTAGATTTATTTCTCAATATATTGGTAATAGTATTTACTGGATTTGTAGTATTATTTCAGTGGGATTGTTAATGTTCTTAGCAAACTGAGCATTAAGTCTAATAGTTTTATTAATTTATCCACTAGTAGCATTAGTTAATATGTTTATTATTAAAACATTGAGACCATATTACACAAAACAACAAAAATGTTTGGGAGAACTAAATGGATATATTGAAGAATATATTTCTGGCACTAAGATTATTTCATTATTTAAGATGGAAGATCAAGTTAAAAAGAACTTTGATATTTTAAACGAGAAATTAACTAAGAATTCTACAATTGCTAATAGTGTAACAAATATTATGATGCCGTTGAATGGTTTCTTTAATAATATGTCTTTTGTTATTTTAGCTGCTTGAGGGGTTGTATTTATTCTTAATGGATGAATCAAAACATCTTGAGGTGTTTTAAATATCCTTGATCCTACGGTTTTTTTAGTAATGTTTACTATGATTGCTAGAAACTTAACCAATCCTATCAATCAGTTAATTTCTACGTTTGGTCAATTAATGTTATGTATGGCATCAAGTGATCGTGTGTTCCAAATACTAGAACAAGACGAGGAGAAAGACCCCGCTAATGCTAAATTATTAACAGCAAATACAATTCAAGGAGTTGTAGAAGCAAAGAATATGGATTTTTCTTATACAAAAGACAAACCTATTTTAAAAAATATTAATTTTATAGCAAAACCAGGAACTGTAACTGCTTTAGTAGGCCCAACAGGTGCTGGAAAAACAACTATTGTTAACTTAATAACAAAATTTTATGACATTAATGGTGGCCAATTAATGGTGGATGGCACTCCAATTGCAAATATCAATCGTACTTCATTAAGGCAAAACATTACTATGGTATTGCAAGATACATATTTATTTGGTGTATCTATTTACGAAAACATTAGATATGGAAAATTGAATGCAAGTAAAAAAGAAATTATTCAAGCATCTAAATTAGCTAACTGTCATAGTTTTATTACTAAATTGCCTGATGGATATAACACTATTTTATCTGATAATGGTGGTAATTTATCTCAAGGACAGCGTCAATTAATCGCTATCGCTCGTGCTTTTTTAGCAGATTCTAAAATAGTCATTTTAGATGAAGCTACTTCTTCTATTGATACAAAGACTGAGATTCAAATTCAAGAAGCAATGGAAAAATTAATTAAAAATAGGACAACATTAATGATTGCTCATAGATTATCAACCATTAAAAATGCTGATAACATTTTGGTAATTGATAATGGTCAAATTGTAGAACATGGAAAACATAATGATTTAATAGCTAAAAAAGGTTTTTACTACAAACTTTATATGTCACAATTTAGAGGAAATCAAATTTAATTAAAGATTTTTATTCCTATATTTGTAGTCACTAATAATCATTTGTTTGATAGAATGATTTGGTTTTCATTTTAGTTCTTTAATAGCAAGTTTATTACTTGCTATTAAAACATCAGGGTCTCCTGGTCTATTTGATTGATAAGTAAAATTTGGTTTTATATTTAACACTTTACAACCTTCATCATAAACTTGTTTTACAGTAGTGCCTTTTTGATTGCCTATATTAAAAATACCAGATTTTTTATTAACATAAGTGGAACCTAAATAAAAAGCTTTAGCAACATCATTAACATCAATATAGTCTCTAGAAGCTGTTTTATCAATAGTATGATAATTATGACCAAAAATTTTAAATTCTTTATTTAATCTAAATGAATCATTAATACTAGGAATTAACAAATATGGTTTATTTTTTAATAATCCATATTTACCAGAAACAGAAGCTCCTGCAACATTAAATAATCTCAAACAAACATAATTAAAGTTTTTATGATTTTTTTTATAATCTTTGATTAGTTGTTCACCAATTAATTTTGTTTCTCCATAAGGATTACATGGTTTTTTATTAGAGTTTTCTGTAATGACTAATTTTTTAATGTTTCCATACACTGCAGCGCTACTAGCAAACAATATTTTATTAACATTAAATTTTTTCATTGCTTTAAGAATGTTAGCTGTACCATTGACATTGATTTTATGATACAAAGCAGGTTTTCGTACAGATTCAGAAACAATAATTTTTGCAGCTAAATGAATAATTAAATCAATCTGGTTTTCTTTAATAGTTTTGCAAAGCAAAGAATAATTAAGAATTGAACCCTTTATAAATTTTGCTCTTTTATCCACAAGTTTTAAAAACCCAGTTGACAAATCGTCATAAATTATTACATTATGCTTGTTGTTTAAAAATAACTCAGCAGTGACAGAACCAATATAGCCTGCACCACCAGTAATTAATACATTCATTACTATTCAAGATCCTCAGGGTTAGATGCTGGACCTTGATCTGCGTTATTATCTTCTAAAGAAGATTCGTTGATTTTTATGTCAGAAGATTCTTCGGTTTCAGATGGTGTAAATAATGTAACAGATTGAATTTTTTCATTTTCTTCAACATCCATTAATTTCACACCAGAAGTGCTACGACCAATTGTGTTAACTTGAGATAATGAGAATCTAATGATTTTACCAGCTGAAGTAATCATTAAAGCATCTTCATCACCTATAACAGCTCCTGTATACACAAGTTTACCTGTTTTTTGATTTACTTTAAGAGTTTTAACACCTTTGGCATTTCTCTTTGTTAATCTGTATTCTTCAACAGGAGTTAATTTACCTACACCCTTTGCTCCAACAGACAAGATCTTGTTACCACTTTGGCTTGAAGATAAACCCACAATATATTCTTTAGGATCTAATTTCATACCATGAACACCAGCTGCTTGTCTACCCATAGTTCTGACTTGATTAGATAAGAATCTAGCTAAGTTACCATTACTTCCAGCTAAATAAATTTCATCATTATCATTTACATAGATAACATTAAATAATTTATCTCCTTCTTTTAATGTAATAGCAATTTTACCATTAGATTGGATTCTTGCATATTCATTTAATGAAGTTTTCTTTACTATACCGTTAACTGTAGCAAAGAATAAAGAACCATTTTCATAATTATCAATTGGTAAAATTGTTAAGACTTTTTCATTCTTTTCTATACCAATTAGGTTAATAGCAGGAATTCCTTTTGATGTTCTAACGCCTTTTGGAATTTGGTAACCTCTTAATCTATATACTTTACCAAAGTCTGTAAAGAATAAGATATCAGTATGTGTAGATGCGGCAATAATTTTTTGAACATTATCATCATTATGTGTTTGTAAACCAATAACACCAACACCACCTCTTTTTTGTGCACGGTATGTATCAATTGGGACACGTTTGAAGTATCCACGATTAGACATCGTAATAATGATATCTTCTACTGGGATTAGGTCTTCATCATCAATTTCACTTGATGCATCAAAGGCAATTGTAGTTTTTCTTTTATCACCAAATTTTCTTACTAGTTCATCAAGATTTGCATTAATAATTTCAATTTTACGTTCATACCTAGCTAAGATATCTTTTAAATCAATAATTCTAGCTTTTAACTCTTCTAATTCTTGTTCGATTTTTTTACGTTCAATACCACTTAATGAACGAAGTTTCATCTCAAGAATAGCTTTTGACTGAATCTCAGATAATTTAAATTCTGTCATTAACTGTGTCAATGCAGCATTATTATCATCTGCTTTTCTAATGATTTCGATAACACGTTCAATGTTACCTGTAGCTGTATGTAAACCTTCTAAAATATGTTCACGTTCTGTAGCTTTCTTTAAATTGAATTCAGTCTTACGTGTTAATACTTCAATTTGATGTTCTAAATAGATTTCTAATGCTTGTTTGATATTTAATAATTTAGGTTCGTTTTTATACAAAGCCAACATATTAACTGCAAAGTTAGTTTGCAATGGAGTAGCTTTATATAATTGATTCATTAAAACCTCTGGAACAACATCTTTTTTTGTTTCAACAACAATTCTGATGCCTTCACGGTTAGTTTCATCTCGAAGGTCTGCAATTCCTTCAATTTGCATAGTTTTAACTAGATCAACAATTTTTTCAATTAATGTGGTCTTGTTAACCATATATGGTATTTCTGTAAAAATAATAGTTGATTTACCATTTGATTCAGTTGTGTAGGTACCTTTAGCTCTAATAGTAATAGAACCACGTCCTGTGTTAAAATAATCATCTATTCCTTTAGCACCAATAATTTCAGCTCCTGTAGGAAAATCAGGACCAGTTAATACTTGTTTAATTTCTTCAATTGTAGTATCTGGTTTAGCAGCAATTAACTTAATAGCCGCTACTAATTCATTCAAGTTGTGTGGAGGGATATTAGTTGCCATACCTACAGCTATACCACTAGACCCATTAGCTAGTAAATTAGGAAATAATGCTGGCAAAACAACTGGTTCTTTCTCACTACCATCATAGTTATCAGTAAAATCAACAGTATTCTTATCAATATCATTCATGATGGTATCGGCTAATTTAGATAGTCTGCATTCTGTATAACGCATAGCAGCTGCACCATCACCATCAATTGAACCAAAGTTACCATGACCATCAATAAGTAAGTATCTCATTGAGAAATCTTGAGCCATACGAACAGCTGTTTCATAAGCAGCTGTGTCTCCGTGTGGATGGTATTTACCAATTACTTCACCAACCAAACGAGCAGATTTTTTATATGCTTTATCACTTGTCATACCTAATCCGTATGCTGCATATAAAACTCTACGGTGAACTGGTTTAAAACCATCACGAGCATCTGGAATAGCACGAGCAACAATAACACTCATTGCATAGTCTAAGAATGATGTTTGTAACTCTTTTACAATGGGACGATCCTTAACAATGGTTTTAGTTAAAGATTCACGAATTTTTTCAATATTTGAATTATCAGCCATAATTTTCTCCTTTATTTATTAATTTCTACTTCTGTAACTTTTTGTTCATCTAGAAATTCTTTTCTATAAACATTAGATCCACATACCGGACATTTTTCTTTTGAAGCTAAAACAATGTATATAAGACCACCGGCGATAAAAAATAATGTTAAAAAAATTGCAATTAATATTTGATTGTTATCTAATTTAGGTTCTACAAAGTTTCCACAATTTCTACATTTTACCATAAACTATTTTTCCTTTCTATTAGATATCTAAGTTTTTAACAAACTTAGCATTCTTTGAAATAAATTCTTTTCTAGGCATTACATCATCACCCATTAGTAATGAAAATTCTGCATCTGCTTTAACAGCATCATCAATAGAGATTTTTTGAAGAATTCTATATTGAGGATCCATAGTTGTGTCTCATAGTTGTTCAGGGTTCATTTCACCTAAACCTTTATATCTTTGTACAGAATAATGAGCATTACCAGCAGCTTTTTTAAAATCTTCTAATTCTTGATCTGCATACGCATATTTAACGGTTTTACCTAACATAAATTTATATAAAGGTGGTTGAGCTGCATAGATGTGTCCACTTTCAATTAATGGATACATATATCTAAAAAAGAATGTCAGCAATAAAATACGAATATGACTACCATCAACATCAGCATCAGTCATAATGATAATCTTATCATAACGAATTTTAGTTAAATCAAATTCAGGGTTAACACCAGCTCCGATCGCAGTAATCATTGCCATGATTTCATCATTTTCAAAAATCTTATTAGTTTTAGCTTTTTCAACATTTAAGATTTTACCTTTTAAAGGTAAGATTGCTTGGAATTCACGGTTTCTACCTAGTTTAGCAGATCCACCCGCTGAATCACCTTCGACAATGTATAGTTCAGAGATTGTATGATCTTTTGTGGAACAATCTGCAAGTTTACCCGGTAAAGATGCTGAATCAAATGGAGATTTTCTTCTTGTAGCATCTTTAGCCTCTTGAGATTTTCTGCGAGCTTCCTGAGCTAACATAATCTTTTTGATAATAATGATTGCATCATCTGGATTTTCAAGAACGTATTTTTCAAATACATCTGATGTTACTTTGTTTACAAAAGGGCGAACTTCAGTATTTCCTAATTTACGCTTAGTTTGACCTTCATATTGAGGATTAGGGTGTTTAACTGATACAATAGCAGTTAAGCCTTCAACCACATCATCTTTTGTAAATTTTTCATCAGATTCTTTAATAAATTTTTTCTCAACTGCAAACCTATTCAAAATCTTAACTAAAGCTAATCTAAATCCTTCTTCATGGGTTCCACCCTCAATGGTGTTAATGTTGTTGCAAAAAGAATAACAAGAATTGTTATAAGTTTTGTTGTATTGAAAAGCAACCTCAACTTTAATATTGTATGATTCATCTTGCAAACTGTTAGGAATTTTTACTTTTGCCTCTTCTTCACCATAAACTATTGATGGAACAAGTTTTTCTTTATCACGGTTTAAATCTTCAATGTATTCTTTTAAACCGCCTTCATATAATCATTCATCTTTTTGGTTTGTTTGTTCATCAATAAAGATAATTTTTAAACCCTTGTTCAAATATGTTAATTGTCTTAGACGTCCTGCAATAATGTCGTGTTCAAAAGGAGATTGCTCCATAACAGTAAAGTCTGGGAAAAATTCTACAATAGTACCTTGCAATTTATCAGAATGTCCTAATTTCTTTAACGGTTCAACTGTATGGCCACCGTTTTGAAATTCTACATAATATTCTTCGTAGTTTCTTGATACTCATACCTTCATTCATTTAGATAATGCGTTAGTAACTGATGCACCAACACCATGTAAACCTCCGGATATCTTGTACGATGTATTATCAAACTTACCACCAGCATGTAAAACCGTTAAAACCGTTTCCACAGTTGATTTACCAGTTTTAGGGTGAATATCTACTGGAATACCACGACCATCATCATCTACTTTGATAGAACCTTGCTTAGTTAATGTAACAATAACTCTTGTTGCATAACCGCCCATAGCCTCATCAATAGCATTATCAACAATCTCCCAAATCATATGGTGTAATCCTTGCGGTCCTGTTGATCCAATATACATACCTGGACGCTTTCTTACAGCTTCTAGGCCTTCTAAAATTCTAATACTACTTGCGCCATATTCTTTTTCTTGTTCAATTTTCAATTCATCATTTAGTTCATTTGCCATATCTTTATTCCTTTGTTATTAAATATTTAGTATTATTTATGACTATAGTATCATTAACATAAATTTTCTTACCACGTCTTTTTTCTTCTACACCATTGTAAGTTATGTTATTGTTTGCAATAAAAAATTTTACTTGCGATCCACTGTCTATCAATCCAATAAATTTAATTAGTTGACCTAATGTAATGTATTCAGTATGGATTTTGATGGACACCATAAATAATATTTATATATTATATATATAATATATAAATAAAAAATAAAATATCATCTATAGAATTGACTACTAATCAATACCTGCTGGATTATTGTTAATCCCATCAAATATAATAGAGTTCATAATAATTAAGAAAAATGTTATTATCAATTCAATTTATAAACTAGATGGTAAAATTATTCAATTAGTGAATTTCATTGATTAAAAATTTTATCTTTTAATATTTTAACATTTAGATTAGCTAGCAAAAGTTAAATAATTAATAGATTATAGAATTAATGAAGATCCTTCACTACAATTCTAGAAAGCAGAGGGGTTATCAATTGGTTATTAAGCTTTAGTTCAAACTGATGGTAAACCACCATTTGCTTTTAAATAATCAAGTAATTTCTGACTATCATTATCACCAATTGGATTTGTTACTTTGACTTTTCCACCAGTTAGGCAAACACTACTAAATGAATAATCCTTTACATCAGTTTCAGGCTTTTCACCTTTTCATGACACTCATTCAATAAAATTTAGTTTAAAACAGTTAGAAAATGCTTGACTAGCAATTAATCCTAAACTACTTGGGAAAACTACAGAAGTTAACGATGAACAATCTTGAAAAGCATTACTACGGATTGTATTTAAACTATTTGGGAAAGTTATAGAAGTTAGTTTTTTACAATTTGAAAAAACAAATTCATCAACTGAAGTGAGACTAGCACATTTTGATAAATCCACCGAAGTTAATGATGTATATGCAAAAGCACATCAACCAATTTTGGTTAAACTTGTTGGGAATTTTACAGATGTTAATCTAGAATTATAAGAAAAAGCATACATGTTAATTGATGATAAATTTATACATTTTGATAAATCAGCTGAAGTTAAATTGGCACGAGAAAAAGCACTATCACTAATTATTGATAAATTTGTACAATTAGATAAATCAATTGATTTTAGAGATGAACAACCATCAAAAGCATATGAATCAATTAATTCTAAATTTGTGCATTTTGATAAATCAACCCAATTTAATTGTGTACAATTTTCAAAACTAGAATCTACGATAGATTTTAAACTTTCTGGAAAATATACACGAGTTAATGACTGCCACTTCGAGAAAACTTCCTTACCTATAGTCTCAATTTCAGATTCACTTGCAAAAGTTAAATTCTTTATAAATGATGGAATAATACTGTTTTTTTCTGAATCATTATAAAAAGCATTGTTAACAATGCTTGTTACATTTTTTGGTATTTCAATTGTGTCATATTGGCTATATTTACTTGTATCTGCTAAAAATTCATCAGTAAAACCTGTTAAGATTGTTGAATCATTTGAATCATACTTATAAACTTCGTATGGTAATGGATTTAATTTAACAGACGATGATCCACAACTTGTAGTTATAAATGGAATTGATGCTGCAAATCCAATTCCTGAAGTAACTCATAAAATTGTTTTTAGTAATTTTTTATTTTTCATATTTTTCTCCTATTTGTATATTTATACTCGTTTTTTTTTTTTTTTTTTTTCAACAAATTTGAGAAAAATAATAAAAAATACATACAAATCTCTTTGAATATATTCTTTAATAAAATTTATTAATTGTTTGTATGAAATCTATTGACTTTTAAAACATGTTAGGTTTAATTCAATTTTATAAATATTTATATACCTACATTTTTTATTTATGCATTTTTCAACAATCTGCAACAGCTTTTGCAACAGCTTTAGGAACATTCATATCTAATGCTGACGGAAGAATATAGTTTTTATTTAATTCACTTGGTTTTACTAATTTAGCAATTGCCTTTGCAGCAGTAATTTTCATTTCATCTGTGATTTGTTTTGCACCTGAATCGAGTGCTCCTCTAAATATACCTGGAAAAACCATAACATTATTAATTTGGTTAGGGAAATCACTTCTTCCTGTTCCCATAACTTCAACACCTGCTTTAATAGCTACATCAGGCATAATCTCTGGAACAGGATTAGCCATAGCTAAAACAATTGGCTTTTTGTTCATTTGCTTAATCATTTCAGGTTTCAAAAGATTACCTGCTGACACACCTATAAATATATCGGCACCCTTTAAAGCGTCGAATAATAACCCTTTAGCATTTTTTTTGTTGGTTATTTTAGCTAATTGTCTTTGGTAAACATTTATTTTTTCATCTTTTGGGTCTAAAATACCTTTTCTATTGCAAAAAATAATGTTTCCAATATTCATTTTTAATAGTAGTTTACCAATAGCCATACCGGCAGCTCCCGGACCATTAATTACAGCTGTTACTTTATTGATTTGTTTTTTAACTAATTTTAATGCATTAATTACAGCAGCAGCTACAACAATAGCGGTTCCGTGTTGATCATCATGAAAAATAGGAATATCACAGATTTCTTTTAATTTTTCTTCAATTTCAATACATCTTGGACTACTAATGTCTTCTAGATTGATTCCCCCAAAAGAACCTGATAATAAGTAAATCGTATTAACAATTTCATCAACATTTTTGGATTTAATACATAATGGAACAGCATTTACATTTGCAAATCTCTTAAATAATGCACATTTACCTTCCATTACCGGCATTCCTGCTTCAGGACCTATATCGCCTAAACCTAGAACTGATGTTCCATCTGTAACAACAGCAATAGTGTTTTTTCTTCATGTTAAATCATAAGATTTATTAATGTCTTTTTGAATAGCTAAACAAGGTGCAGCTACACCAGGTGTATATGCTAGAGCTAGATCTTGTTTATTTTTAATAGGTGCTTTACAAACAATATCAATTTTACCTTTTCATTTTTTATGTAATTCTAGTGATTTTTTTGCGTAATCCATATTTTCTCCTTTGTTTTAAATCATGTTGTTAGGGTTGACTATTTTGTTAAATTCTTTCTCTGACAAATATCCAGATTGGATAGCAGCTTGTTTTAGTGAAATTCCTTCTTTAATAGCAAGTTTTACAATGATTGCTGCTTTATCATAACCAATCTTAGTATTTAATGAAGTAGCTAACATTAGATTGTGATCAAGATTTGTTTTGATTCTTTTTTTGTTCGGTTTGATACCAATAACACATTTTGTTGCAAATGAATTCATACCATCTGCAAGTAAATTAATTGATTGATTTAAATTGCAAGCTATTAAAGGCATAAAAGTATTTAATTGAAAATTACCCTGAGTATTTGCCATTGCAATTGCAACATCATTTGATATGGTTTGAATACATAGCATCATCATACTTTCACATTGAGTAGGGTTAACTTTTCCTGGCATAATTGAACTTCCTTGTTCATTTTGTGGAATATAGATTTCACCAATACCACAATTTGGTCCAGATGATAATCATCTAATATCATTAGCAATTTTAAATAAATTTTCTGCTAATACTTTAAGTGCAGAATGAAAAAATGATACACAATCTTTTGAACTAAGTCCAGCAAACTTATTAGCGATTGGTTTAAATGAAAGATTAGTAAACTTTTTTAAATTAGTACAAACTAATTTATCAAAATTTTTTGGTGCATTAACCCCTGTCCCGACAGCTGTTCCACCTATTGGAATTTCATATAATGTACTAAGTGCATTATTAATCATTTTTTTGGAAGTTTTTAACATTGTGACATATGATGAAAATTCTTGCGACAATTTAATTGGTGTTGCATCTTGTAAGTGAGTTCTACCAACTTTTACAATATTACTAAAAGATTTTATTAAAATCTCAAATGATTTAATTAAATTATCAAGAGATGGTAATAATTTTTCATTAGTCAATAAAACTCCCATAACGTGAATAGCACTTGGGAATACATCATTAGAACTTTGAGACATATTAACATGATCATTTGGATGCACATTAATTGTTTTATCTATTCATTTGGCTCTATTAGCGATTACTTCATTCACATTCATATTTGTTTGAGTACCACTTCCTGTTTGCCAAACAGATAAGGGAAAGTTGTCATCCAATTTACCAGTTAAAATTTCATCTGCAACATGACATATAAGATTAGCTTTTTTAACATCTATTTTTTTTGCTTGTAAGTTAGCTAATGCACATGACTTTTTAATTAATGCTAATGCTTGTATTAAAGCATAGGGGATTTTTTCATCATTAATCGTAAAGTTTTCTTTACTTCTTTGAGTTTGAATTCCTCAATATTTATTCGTAGGAACTTTAACTATTCCAAAAGAATCTTTAAGTGTTTTAGTTTTTTTCATTATTAATAAATTAATTTAACGGGATTTTTACCGTCTGAAGACTCAACGGTACCAATCTTTCAAGCTTTTTCTTTCATTAAAGATAAATCTTTAATGATTTTGTTTACGTCTTTGTTGTTTACACAAATAATAAATCCAATACCCATATTGAATGTGTTATACATATGTGTTTTTTCAACCCCACGTTTATGAACTAATTTAAAAATTTCTGGTAGTGGATATGAATTAGTGTCAATTACTAATTGCAATTTAGAATTTTTGTTTAGCATTCTAGGAGCATTTTCAATAAAACCACCACCCGTAATATGGGCCATACCTTTAATTTCATACTTGCTTAATAATTTAAGAATTGGTTTTACATAAATTTTTGTAGGAGATAATAAAGTTTTCCAAATTTGTTTATTATTAAACATTTCATTCATATTAGGAAATAGTTTCCTTACTAATGAAAAACCATTTGAGTGAAAACCACTTGAAGCAATACCTATTAAAGCATCTCCTGCTTTAATGTTTTTACCATTAATAATTTTTGATTTTTCAACAACGCCGACAGAAAAACCAGCTAAGTCATAATCGCCTACTTTGTAAAATCCAGGCATCTCTGCTGTTTCGCCTCCAATTAGCGCACAACCTGATTGTTTGCAACCTTCCGCTACTCCCTTGACTAAGTCAGCAGCAATTTTAGCATTTAATTTACCACACGCAATATAGTCCAAGAAAAATAAAGGTTTAGCACCATGACATAGTATGTCATTAACACACATTGCCACACAATCAATTCCAACTGTGTCATATTTTTTATTTATACAAGCAACTGCAATTTTAGTTCCAACACCGTCAGTACCTGAAACTAAGATTGGTTCTTTGTAGCCCTTAGGAAGTTTTAACATTCCTGCAAAAGATCCTAAATCATTAACTACTAAATTATTAAATGTGCTTTTGCAATATTTTTTATAAAGACTGACAGACTTATAACCCTCTTCAATATTTACGCCACTATCTTTATAAGTTAATTTTTTTTTCATTTTTATTCTCCTTTACTTTCATTTTTTATAGGGTATTTACCTGTGAAGCATCCATCACAATATTCATTTTTATTCAAACATGATTCATACAAACCATTAATACTTAAAAATCCTAAATAATCGCATTTAATTTTTTCTTTCATTTGTTCAATTGTGTAGTTAGCTGCAATCAAATCCTTTGTATCAGGTGTATCTATTCCTAAAAAACATGGGAATTTAACCATTGGAGCAGCTGATAACATAAAGATTTTTTTAGCGCCAGCTTTTTTTAAGGCTTGAACAAAATGTAATGAACTTGTTCCTCTAACAATTGAGTCATCAACAAGAACGATATCCTTTCCTCTAACATTAATTTCTAATGGATTAAGTTTAATAAAAACATCTCTTTCTCTTAATTCTTGTGTTGGTTTAATAAATGTACGAGCAATATA
>CATAWQ010000009.1 GCA_949500635.1 uncultured Mycoplasmatota bacterium | reverse complement strand
AATTTACCAAAAGAAATTGAAGAAAGAATTAATAAAGAATTTAAAGGTATTATTGATAATGGATATGGCATGATATATTGAATTTCACATTTGTTAGTTCAAAAATCGTTAGATGATGGTTACCTAGTAGGTTCAAGAGGTTCAGTAGGTTCTTCTTTAGTTGCTTATTTATCTAATATTTCTGAAGTTAATCCATTACCTCCACACTACATTTGTCCTAACTGTAAAGAATATATAGCTAATCCAAATACTGATGATGGATTTGATTTACAATCTAAGTTATGTCCTAAGTGTGGTAACCCATTGAGTATAAATGGACACAATATTCCATTTGAAACTTTCTTAGGTTTTCATGGAGAAAAGATTCCTGATATTGACTTAAATTTTTCAGCAGAATATCAACCTAATGCTCATAACTTTATTAAAGAAATGTTTGGTGAAGACCATACTTTTAGAGCGGGAACAATTGCTACAGTAGCGCAGAAAACAGCTTATGGTTATGTTAAAAATTATTATGAAACACTAAATCCTGATTATCCGCCTAATCAAGCACAAATTAATTGAATAGTTTCAAAATGTGTTGAAGTTAAGAGAACTACAGGCCAACATCCGGGCGGTATTATAATTGTTCCAAAAGAAATGGAAATCTTTGATTTTTCTCCATATAACTATCCAGCAGATGATAAAACACAAGATTGATATACAACACATTTTGCTTTTGAATCATTACATGACAATTTATTAAAGTTTGATATTTTAGGACATGATGATCCTACAACTTTAAGAATGTTACAAAATATTACAAATATTAACCCCAAAGATGTACCTGTTCAAGATGAACAAGTAATGAAATTATTTAATTCATTAGAATCATTAAATATAAAATCTGAAGATTTTTTAAATATTAAAGTAGGTTCTGTTGGTCTTCCTGAATTTGGTACGGAATTTGTAAGGCAAATGCTAGTTGCAGCAAAACCTCAATCATTTGCTGATTTAATTAGAATATCTGGATTATCTCATGGTACTGATGTTTGATTAAATAATGCAGCTAATTTAATTTCTAATATGAATATGACATTATCTGATGTTATAACCTGTCGTGATGACATCATGTTAACTTTAATAAAATTAGGTATTGAACCTTCTGTTGCATTTAATGTAATGGAATCTGTTCGTAAAGGGAAAGGAATTAAACAAGAATATTTAGAAATTTTAAAGAATGGTAATGTTCCTCAATGGTATATTGATTCTTGTATGAAGATTAAGTATTTATTCCCTAAAGCGCATGCAACAGCTTATGTTTTGATGGCATGAAGAATTGCATGGTTTAAGGTTCATTATCCATTGGCATTTTATGCAGCATATTTTAGTATTAGATGTGAAAATTTTGACATAGAAACTATTTGTCAAGGTCCAGAAGTAATTAAATCTAAAATTACTGATATTAAGCACAGAATAAATGATAAGTTTCTAAAATCATCTGTTAAGCAAAAAGAAATTGATATGATTTCTGTTTATGAAGTTGCTTTAGAAATGTATCTTAGAGGTTTTAATTTTAAAAAACCAGACATTGATAAATCAAAAGCAAAAGAATTTGTGATTGATGGTAAATCACTAATTATTTCTTTCAATAAAATTGCACAGCTAGGTGATGCAGGGGCACAATCTATTCAACAAGAAAGAGAAAAAAAACCATTCACATCTAAAGAGGATTTATATACTAGAACTAAAATTTCTAAATCTATTTTAGAATGAATGACTAATTCAGGAATGTTAGATGAATTAAATGATGACAATCAATTAACGTTATTCTAAATATATATAATAATTCAATAGATAGTTAATAATATAAAAATGTCAGATTTTAAATTTCAAGAAATATATTATCAATGACAAGATAAAAAGAATAAAAAACCAATTAATATTCTATTTCTTTTTGATGTTTTATCAAAAATTAGATATGAAGCAGTGGGTAAAGAAATTTCTAAAAAATTTAATTTTTATGCATTAAATGTTTTTTTTGACAATGAATACCATCCGATTATCCGCAAACCTTCTATTGATAAATGATGTGATTTAATAGCAGCATATATTAATGAAAAAAATATAGATTTGCATAACACTGTTATAGTTGCTCAATATTATTGTGCAGCTATTGTTCCGTTTTTAAATAAAAAACATGGGATAAATAATAAAATTAAGAAGGTAGTCTATGTTTCTCCATTTATATTATTTTCACGTAAGGGAAGAAAAAAAGTTTCAAGTATTTTATACAAAGACGCAAATTGTACAAACTTGTTGTACAACAACATTGATCAGTTAAAGAATAATGTTAATTGAATTCAAACTAGTCGTTTAGAAAATGTTGTAACTAGCGCCAATATTAGTGATATTAAAAAAATCTTATGATATTTTCGTCATTTCTATATTAAAAGATCAATTAAGGCGGTACAAAAGAAGTTTTCTAAAAACTATGACTTATGTTTATTTTTGTCAGATAAAGATGAAATAGTAGATTTTGAAAAAACTAAGAAATTTTTTTCATTTCATAAAAAACTTAAAGTTTGTCCATTTTTTAATTCAAAACTTTGTACTTTTGAAGAAGAAGAATTTAAGTTTTGTTATTGTTTAATTGACTTTGTTGAAGGCAAGTAAATCCTCTTTATTAGTAATTTTAAAATTATTGCACGATCCAGTAGTAATATTTTTTTTAGTAATTTTTAAATTTAAATATGAAAATAGATCTGTTGATTTACCAACTGATTTATTTTTTCAATACTTATATTGAAATGATTGAGGGGTTTGAATTAGTAATTTACAATCACGATTGATATAACGATTTTTATTTAAATCAAATAGTGAATCATTCAATTTAATAGCCACAGTTGAGTATCCTGTCTTCTTTGTTAAATTAATGGTGTTGTTGATAATTGTGCTATTAACATTTATTCTTGCACAATCATGAGTTACAATAATATCTGTCAAGTTTAATTTAAAGTTTTGCTTGATAAATTCCATACCATTTTTTAAAGATTCTTGTCTACCTTTAATAGAACCTTCACAAAAATAAAGATTTGTTTTTATAAATTTTTTTGTTAATTTTCTATAAGAATCTAAATATTTTGGATGACAAACAACAATTATTTTATTAATATTTTTGTTTTTTACAAAAGCTAACAATGAATGAATAAAAATTGGTTTTTTATTAAATGTCACTAATGCTTTAGGAATGTTTTTTTTAAGTCTTTCACCTATTCCGGCTGCTAATATCAAACAGTATGTCATTATTTATTTTGTAATTTTGTTACATTAATTAAATTTTTTAATAAAATAGTGATGGTCATAGGACCAACCCCACCTGGAACTGGTGTGATATAGGAAGCTAGGTCTTTTACATCTTCAAAATCTACATCACCACAAAGTTTGTTGTTTTCGTCTCTGTTCATACCAACATCAATAACTATAGCGCCTTGTTTAACATATTCATGGTTAATCGTTTTAGCGCGTCCAATAGCTGCTACTAATATATCTGCTTGTTTGCATAATTGCTTTAAATTTACTGTTTTAGAATGACAAATTGTAACAGTAGCATTTTCCAATAGAAATAATGCTGCTTGTGGTTTCCCTACTATATTACTTCTACCGATAATAACAACATGTTTACCAGATATTTCAATGTTATATTTTTTTAACATTTCAATAACTCCGCATGGTGTGCATGGTTTTAAATAAATATCTTGTTTTCTAGCAGTTCATAATTTCCCTACATTAACCAAGTTAAAGCAGTCAACATCTTTATCTGGAACGATTGTTTCAATTATTTCTTTCTCACTTAAGTGAGATGGAATCGGTAATTGAACTAATATACCATTAATGTTTTTATTGTTATTAAGATCTTTAATACGATCAATTAGTTCAGCTTCTGTAATCGTTTCAGGCAATTTATCCACAGTTGTATTAATACCTACTGTTTCGCTCAGTTTGATTTTATTTCTAACATAAACATTACTTGCCTGGTTATCACCAACTTGGATAATTTTAAGAGTTGGCACAATATTTTTAGATTTTAATTCTTCAATTTCTTTTTTTAGTTCATCACAAATTTGTGATTGGACTAACTTACCGTTAATAATTTGCATATATTATTAAATAATGTTATTATATAAATATTAATATATTTATATATATGTATTTAATTGGCCAAGGATTTGATCAACACAAATTAATTAAAAAAGCAAATTCACATATTGTTTTAGGTGGATACAAAATTAAATCTAACTATCAAATTATTGCATATTCTGATGGTGATGTGGTATTGCATTCGTTATCAAATGCTATTTTAGGTTGTATTCAGGGTGGAGATATTGGTGAATACTTTAAAGATACTGATCCTCAAAATAAAAATTTAGACTCATCTAAAATACTTAAATTTTGTTTAAAAAAATTAAATCGAAAGAAAATTGTTAATGTAGATCTAACAATTCAGTGTGAAAACATTACTTTTAAATATATTAAAAAAGACATTAAACAGAATTTAATAAAATTATTAAACTGTAAAAAAGTTAATGTGAAGGCAACTAGATTTGAAGAAAAGTCAAACTTAATTGCTTGTCATTCAATAGTTCTTATAAATAAATAATATAATAATTACCAATGAAAAACATCGATAAAAGAGTTGAAAGAGTTCTTTTTACAAATAAGGAAATTATTAACGGTATTAAGAAAGCAGCTAATTGAATTGATAAAAACTATAAGGGGAAAAATCCTTTATTAGTTGGTATTTTAAAAGGTGTAGTACCTTTTTTTGGTCATTTAGTAGTTAATATTAAAATTAATATGAGTATTGACTTTATGGCATATTCTAGTTACCATGGTAATGTGGTTGCAACTACTAAACCAATAATTGTCATGGATCTTAAAAATGACATTAAGGGCAGAGACGTTATTATTATTGAAGACATTGTAGATTCTGGTAGGACTTTAAGTGCTATAGTTAAAATGCTTAAAAAAAGAAATCCAAGAAGTTTAAAAGTATTGACATTGGCAGATAAAAAAGACGTAAGAAAGGTTAAATTTCACCCAGACTATTCAATTTTTGATGTTCCATCAAAATATATAGTTGGGTTTGGTTTTGATTATGACGAACAGATGAGAAATTTACCTTACATTGGTATATTAAAAGAAGAAATATATAATAAGAATATTCATAAAGTAAAAAGGAGCACAAAATGTTAAATAAAAAAATTGATAAATTTTCTGCAGAAGTTCCTTCTTCAGAAACTTCTAATAATAAAAATGTAAAAGCTAAGGGCGAAAAGCCTCAAGTTTATGATGATACTGATTCTAAAGCTAAAAGAAAAACTATTGGTAAATGAGTTTTAGCAATAGTTTCTTTAGGTTTATTGATTGGTTTATTTTATTATGCTTGTGCTCCTAAGTCTAATCCTATTTCTGTAAAAGATGTTAGTGTAACTACTGATGGTAGTAAAAAATATGCTGTTTTAACCACAAATGGTGGAACAGAAGTTAAGGTCGATATCACCAACCCAAATGCTAATGGATGATCTACATATTATTTAAATACTGGTGCATCTATTGTATATACAGGTTATGCAACTTCACAATCAAATGGAACTATAAGTTTTAGAATTGAAAAATGAACAACTTTTGACTCAAGTAACAATCCTGTTTTTACTTATCAAATTGGTTCGTTTTTAGATTCTAGTTTAGATTCTGATTTTGTTGCTTGATTAAACTACACTACAACAGATGCTGCTTCTGTTCAAAGTAACAATAACACTTGAATCTATATTCTTGTTAATTTATTACCTACTTTAATCCTTGTAGGATTAATGTTTTGAATGTATAGTCGTATGGCTAAACTTCAAGGAGGAGGCATGGGTGGCGAGGATTCAATATTTGGTATGGGAAAATCTCAAGCTAAAATCGCTCATTCAAATGTTAAATTTAGTGATGTTGCTGGTATTGAAGAAGAAAAAGCTGAACTTATTGAAATTGTAGATTATTTAAAAAATCCTGATAAATATGCAGCAATGGGTGCTCGTACGCCACGTGGTGTTATTTTGTATGGACCTCCAGGAACCGGTAAAACATTGCTAGCTAAGGCTGTTGCTGGTGAAGCTAAGGTTCCATTCTTTCAAGTATCAGGATCTGCTTTTGAAGATATGTTAGTTGGTGTTGGTGCAAAGAGAGTAAGAGATTTATTTAACAAAGCTAAAAAAGCGGCTCCTGCCATAATATTTATTGATGAATTGGATTCAGTTGCTTCTAAGCGTGGTAAATATGATGTATCAGGAAGCTCTGGATTAGCTGATCAAACAATTAATCAATTATTAGCTGAGATGGATGGCTTTAGCACAAAAACTGGTGTTGTAGTAATGGCTGCTACAAATAGGCTTGACGTTATTGATGATGCAATTTTACGTCCAGGAAGATTTGACAGACACATTCAAGTTAACTTACCTGATATTAAAGAACGTGAAGCAATTCTAAAGATTCATGCTAAAAATAAAAATTTATCTAGTCGTGTAGATTTAACTGAGATAGCCAGACGTACACCGGGATTCTCTGGAGCGCAACTAGAAAATGTATTAAATGAAGCCACATTGTTAGCAGTAAGACTTAATAAGTCTTCTGTTGGTATGAATGAAATTGATGAAGCAATTGACCGTGTAATTGCAGGCCCTGCAAAACATAGTCGTGTAATCACAGAAGAAGAAAAAAAACAAATAGCTTACCATGAGGCAGGACATGCTTTAGTTGGTTTACATCAACCAGGAAGTGATGTAGTAGAAAAAATCACAATTATTCCTCGTGGACAAGCTGCTGGTTATACATTATCTACACCTGAAAAACAAGAAATTCAAATTCAAAAGAAGTCAGATTTGCTTGCAATTATTACATCCACATTAGCAGGACGTGCTGCTGAAGAAGTAATTTATGGTAATGATTTTATTTCTACAGGTGCAGCAAATGACTTATACAAAGTAACCAATATTGTTAGATCAATGGTTACTCAATTAGGTATGACAGAATTAGGTATGACACAATTTATTCCATCTGAAGGTGTAATGAATCCTAATTCAGTTAAACTATATTCTGATGATACAGCTAAGAAAATAGATGCTCAAATTGAGAAGATTATTAAAACTCAATATGAAAAAGCAAAAGATATTATTTCTAAAAACAAAAAAGAACTTGAGTTGATTGTAACCTCTTTATTATTATTAGAAACGATAGTTAAAAGTCAAATTGATTACATTCACAAGAATTTAAAACTTCCTGAAGAAGCTATTGCTGTTCAGAAACAACTTAAATCTTCGAAAGACAAAACTGAATCAAAATAGTTTATGAGTAGCGATTTAACTGGATTAATAATTTCTACAATCTTAGGTTGGATCGCTTTTTCTTTTGGAATTGCTGGTTGTATTCCTCAATCTATAAGAGTATTAAAAACTAAAGATACTCAATCTATTTCATTAACAATGTATGTTTTATACTGCATTGGTTGTGTACTATGAGTAATATGATCTATTGGTTATACATATGAAGCATTAAGTAATTTAAGTAGCGGTTTATTTGCACACGATGTTACTAGAACGATTATTTGTTTTGCAAATTTACCAACATTATTTCTTAACATTATTTGTTTAGGATTAGCCTCTGTTATTTTAACTATTAAACTTATTAATTTTTTGGGTAGTAAGAAGTTAAAGATATCAGAGAGAGACTTTGTTAAAAAACGTTGAAAAAAACATGAGTAATACTTGATCTTGAGTTTTTTACATAAATATGATAGCTACAATAATTTGAATTATTGTATTACTTCCTCAATTCATAAAAACAATAACTACTAGAGATACATATTCTATTTCGATTTGAATGTACTTGTTTTATCCAATGTCTAATATAATGTGGATATCATATGAAATATCAATGATAATATCTGAACAATCACTAAGCATTATTTTTATGTTAATAAATGATATAGCGGGATTTATGTTATCCTCAGTAATTTTATCTGTTAAACTATATAATGTCTATCATGCTAAAAAAGTTGGAATGTCAGAAATTAATTACTACAATAAATATATAAGGGAGAAGAAAAAATAATGTTAACTACAAATATTTTATCTGGTTTAAGTTCATTAAGTTTATGAGCATTTGTGCTTTCTTTAATAGGAGCATGTATTGCAGTATTTTGTTATATGCCAGGTGCCATTAAAACAATTAAATACAACGACACTCGTGGTATTTCTGCTGTGATGTTTGGATTAACCGTACTTGGATGTTTGATTTGAGTAATATATTCAATATTATCTTTATGTGATGCTGCAAGTCAAACCGATCCAAAAATTAGAGGTCGTTCATTTGTTGGTGGTTGTGCATCATTAATTTCAAATTTAGGTTTGGGTGGATTTGGATGTATTATTTTTGTTAAAAAAATAATTAATCTATGAAAAGCTAAAAAAGAAGGTTTAACAGAAGATGAATGATACAAAAAACACTATGAAAATAAAAACGATAAATAATAATTACAAAGTAGCTTAATTGCTACTTTTTTTGTATGCTCCGCTGCTCAACTTACACATTCCATTTACTAATGATAAGTTGAATTTTCTTGAGTTTTCTTTAGATAATTTTTTGAAGATTCTTAATGTTATGTTGATATCACCAGCAACAATTCCATCAAGTGGTTTAACAAAATAACCAACTTTTGTTAAATTGATTAAATTAAATCCACTTAGCATTGCAGTACATATTGCTTGGGTACAGCTTAATTTTGCACCATCACACATTGTACAGTTAAATGAATGTAAACAAGATTCCATTATAGAAGTTAATTGTTTTATATTCATATTCATTTGGTACGCAATTGCAGTTATTACAGCAGTAACTGCTGCAATAACACTACCACACATACATGATAGGTTACCAATGTTAGATTTAATCTTATACACTATTAAATTAGATAATAATAATGATCTTAAGAATTTAATCTTACTAGTTTTAGCTAGTTTGTGATAAGTAAATAATGGGATAGATGCAGTTAATCCATGATCTCCTGAACCACATGAACTCATAACTGGTGGATTGGCTCCATTCATTCTAGCATCAATAGCAGCAGCTGTATCAACGATCATTTGATCATATATACTCTTTTTTTTACATGACTTAATATAACTGGCAGTATATGAATTTTTTATTAAATGTTTTTTCCCATATTCTGAAATATCAACATTCATTTTAAATAATTTTTTTAAAAAATCTATATCAGAAATTTTACATGTATCAACAAATCCAATAATCTCTTCAACTGATAAGTTATTGATTCATAGTTTATCAGGATTTTTGATTTCAAGAGACTTCATTTTTTTACCTTTGTAAATTATTTTATTATTGACTTTAACATAAGTCAAGTTATTATGTACACCCTCAATTAGAGATTCAATATTTCCTTTTTTTGTTTCAATAATGGTTTGAACATACACAGGATCACATTTTGCAGGTATTTTAACGTGTACTATGTTATGATCACATAAATATTGGCCCAATTCTTTTTGTTGTTTAGTAACTGATGAAAACATTTCTAGTTTTCTTGATGGTTCTGCGATTGCAGCTGCAGTTGCTGCAATCATGTAAATACCACACACTCCTAAGTTAGGCACACCAACTCTCATAACATTTCTAAAAATATAAGGAGAAACATTTATATGTATCCCTTTTACATTTCTAATATCACTTTTTACATATTTTGCAGCAGCAGCAACAGAATAACCTATTGACCCTATTTCTGTGCATCCATAGGCTGGTACACACAAAGCTTTTACTTGGTTTAAAATTTCGTGTTTATTAATTTTAGTATGCATAATAATTCCTTTTTTAAAAAATATTCTCTATACATATATAATAACATTTTAACTATGCAAAACTGACAAACAATATCTATATATGTTAATGTTGCAATCTTTTTGATAGTAATACTATTTTCATATATTTTGATAAGAAAATTAAATTTTGAACAAAAAGGATATAAATACCTATTTGTTTTATACACTATATTTTGAATCCCTTTAATGCTTTTAAGAGCAGTTACTGGTACATTTGAAAATAACGCTTTAAATGATAGTGCTTATTTATGGATTCCATTAGCAGCTTATGGGTTTATCGGAATATTCGCTAGAATATTTGCAGATCTATTGAGTTATCGCACAAAGTCTAGAAAGAGTTTTATTTACTTTGCTGTTATTGTTCAAATAGTAACATATATACCAATTATTATTTGACCATGTACAACAACCAATATTATTCAATCATTAGGTGTGGGTGTTGGAGCATCAGCTATTGGAACTTACCAATTATTGTTCAATGAACAATACGGAAAATCTAGACAGTTTTTAACAGTATCAATTTTATCTATTCCACCATTATTGGCAGATTTTATCTCTAGTCCAATTCAATCATTAGTAGTTTCATTTTGTACAACACCAAATGATTCTGGAAAAGTTATTTGAGACAAAGATGTTATGAAGTATTTCTGGTTAATTGGATTAGGGTTTGTTTTAATTTGTTTAGTCATGTCTTACTTTGTAAAAGAAGATCGAAATTTATTTCAAAAAGATCTTGAATATAAAGAAAAAATTAAAACAAAAAATGAATGAATTTATTATGTATTAATTTGTTTAATAGGTAGCTTAATTGCTTTTATTAAGTTTGCAAATTCTGGTGCAATCGCTCAACTACATATTCAAAAATTAGCAAAATTTTATGGAGAGCAAAAAGATCTTGTAAAAACATATTATGGTTATTTGTCTGTAATGTTTAGCCTAGGACAATTAATAGGTGGATTATTAACTGGGTTAGTATTAGTTAAAAGAATCGGTAAAATCTATACAGTATTAATTGGATCAGTTGTTTGAATAATTTATCATATTTTAGCTTTATATGTAGTAAATCCATATGGATATTTAGCAGTTCATGTATTAAATGGTTTTGCTTATGGTATTATTTATAACTTAATTCTAGGTTTTGTATTGATGAGAACATTTGAAACTAAAAAAATAACACCAATGGGTGTATACCAAGCTGTACTATCTATTGGAATTACTTTTAGTAATTTCTTCACATCATGACTAAAAAAAGATGTGTTATTAAGTGATGATAAGATAGCATACTTCAATGCTGCGGATCTAATCAACTACATAATCATTGCAGCACTAATCTTTACTTGACTACTATTTTCATACACATGTTTTATTGAAAAATGAGAATACAAGCGTTTGTGATTTAAAAAGCAAGATTTTGTTAAAAAAACTATTTAACTGTACAAGCAAAATAAATTTGAGAAACAAATGATTTTAGACAATCAGGAAGATTGTTTGTGTTTGTAAATATTTTAGACGAATCAATATAGACTTTTGATTGTTTGATTACGCATGCATCAACGCTAGTGCTTGTCACTCAATTCAAGTCAGTTTCAGTTCCTTTACTAAAAGAGATTCTAGGGGTGTTTTCACTAGCATCATAGTTTACTTTACCAATATTATTGAAATTATTCCCTAATGCATATACGAATTCTCAAAAACATGAATCATTTGATATTGGCTGAATAGCAGATGAATCAATTTGACTTGCAGGATAAACAGATAAGTGTTTTAATGAAACATTCTTGATATTTGATGCATCACTACTAGAGTTGATAGTAAAACTATCTTTTGCTACTAATGATGAATATGATTGTCCTTTATTACCACCGCAGCCAGTAGTCAAAAAGACTACAGGCGTAATTGCAATAGAGGCTAATACAACTGATGAAATTTTAAATATAGATTTAAGTTTCATTATTTTTTATTAACTTTTCTTGCTAATCTAGATTTAATTCTATTAGCTTTATTTTTGTGAATTTTGCCTTTTGAGCAAGAAGAATCTAAACTTTTATAAGCAGCACTTAAAGATTTAGCATCTTTAGAGTTACGCGCTTTTTTAATGTTTGTTCTTGTGGCTGAAATGTTGTTTTTATTAACTTTTGTTCTCTTTTCAGTCTTACGAATGTTTTTTATGTTTGCTTTAATATTTGCCATATTTAAAATACCATAGATTATTATATATAATAAATAATAATATATGTCAAACTCTTTTGTATTAATAATTTTATTAATTGCATTAGCAGTCGGTATTCCTTGATGATTAAAAAAGAAAAAGGAAAAGAATAATGCTGGTATTATTTCTTCGCGTCGTGATAAGGATGAAGTGTGAAAAACAATTAAGCAATTTCTTAAGGATGAAAATGATTTTGGTAAAGAAATAGTTGATTCATATGTTGCAAAAAGAAACCCTGTAGACTATATCAATCCTAACTTACCTTCTTCTGTTAAAAAGAATCTTAAGTACGTAAATAAAATTAGAGAAGAACAAATTAAACAAGCTAATAGAGAAGTTAAAAAAACTGGAGATAAACCAAAATTCCAGAAGCCTAAGGCAAGAGAGTTGTATGTTGTGTGTTTTGTTACGAAAAGTATTAAGACAGGTAAATTAGATGCACCCAGGGCTATTGAAGTAGAAGTTATTAATAAGAAGATTTCAAAAAAGGAATGAAATCGTAAAATTTTGATTAACGAAAAATTAGATTACGACACTGAAATGGAATGAATTGCTCCCATCAGATTTGCGGAAGATCTTAAGACTAGAAAAGCAAATGAAGTAGCGGCTAAGAAACAAGAAAAAGCAAACCAAAAAAGAATGGCTCGTATTAAAAAACAGGAAGCTAAAGTCAAAAAACAAAGAAGTAAGAAAAACTAGTTAAAAGCAATTTTGTTAATTTCACTTGCTTTTTTAATAATTTCTAAACTTTCAATTAAGATGTTAACGGCCTCTTCAAATC
Organism: uncultured Mycoplasmatota bacterium; assembly: GCA_949500635.1. Classification (GTDB taxonomy): domain Bacteria; phylum Bacillota_I; class Bacilli_A; order Mycoplasmatales; family Mycoplasmoidaceae; genus Malacoplasma_A. The sequence goes on along the minus strand of CATAWQ010000009.1, from coordinate 8,985 downwards.
TATTGCTTGAGTAATATTGTTCAGCAACATTTAATGCATTATTGATATCTTCATTTTCATTACGATATTTATTTATGAAAATAAACAATCTTTGGGAATATAACTTTAATTCATTATCAAATGTACATGTTTTAATAATGTCTACAACATGTCTTTTGATTTCTTGAATTTCATCAAATACTTTACTGTAATTCATAAAATAATTATCATTAATCAGTTTTTCAAGATCATCAACTTTATTAATTGCAATTCTAATAGCTTTAATCGTTTCTGAGTCATTAGAATTTAATTTAATTTTTGTTCCTAATAATTGAACAAGAATTAATTTAACGGTTGCAAGTTCATCTAATAAACTTATAGATGAATGGTATTTTTTGTAAATTTCATTACTTAATATTTCTATTTCAGATTTAAAACTTCTAATCTGTTCCAAAGATTCTTTGATGCTGATAATAAACTTATCTTTCTGAATGCTATTATATGAAGAATCATATTGTTTCATTATTCGTTCATAGGAAACAGCAATAGCTTTTAATCTAAAAGACAAATCATTAATATTAGAAATAACTGATTGGTCAGATTCATTAAATCTATCTACCAAAATAGAAAATGCATTCTGAATAATTTTAGTCTTTTTGCTAATATCTTGAATTTGTTCGTTCAAGAATTTAATGTTCTTTTGAATTAAAATGTTCAAACGATCTGTTTGCGAAATAATCTTGCTTGCAAATTCAATGTGTTTAATAGCAACTATTGCATAGTTGTTAGCTTCGTTAATGTTAATATTTTTTAATTGTGCTTTAAGATCACTTAAATTAACGTTGGCATTTGCTATTCTTTTATTAATTGAGATAGTATCATCGTTTGATAATAATGCAGATTTTTCAGAGAGTTGTTTTTTTATTTTTGCAATGTAATTAGTTAAATAAGAATCAACTTTATCAAAAATATATAAATGTTTTACCGTCTTATAAAAAATAGTAATATATCTATTTAAAGAAGTTAATGATCTCATCAATTTGTCATTGTCAATTTTTAGAACATATTCAGAAACGTTTGCTAATGATATTTCAATAGATTCTCTAAAATTTTTAAAGATCTGGTGTTTGTAAGTTATTGACAAATTATGTTCATAGAAGTCAAATAATTGATCTGTAATTAGTCTATATGAAGTTAATAAGTTTGCAACGTTTTTACTATATATAGTTGTATTAGAAATTGTTTTCTTCAATTTTTCTGACATGATTAAGCAAAAGTTTAAGTCCTGGTTAATTTCTGCTTTTAATGCATTAGCCGATAGGAATGAAAATTCTTCATTCATGTTAGTTAAAGTGATTATTTTGTCTTTAACAATATTTAGTTGTTCCTCGAAGAATTCTTTGGATTGATTTACATCAATCATTAAGTCTTTTAATATTGGATTATTTTTTGATAATACAGTCAAGTAGCTAAAATTATTAATACTTGAAACATGATGAATATCGTTGTAAGTATTTTTTATTGAATATTCATTATTTATTGTTTTTCTCTTAATAAAAAAGAAAATAAAGAAGATTGCAAAAGCAATAACAAATAGTATTTCAAATACTAATAATGTTATAAATAAAGGCGATTGCAAAATGGGTGAATTCATTATTTTATTATTGTTAAATCTAGTTTAGATGGATGTTTAACCAAATAAATATCTTTAAATCTATTGCTTAATAAATCTGCTATTACATCAACAAAAATATTTTCTGCATCGTGTCCAAGATCTAATATATTAGCATTATATGCTTTTGCATATTGCCAATCATGTCATTTAACATCACCAGTAATAAATAACGTGTTATTATTGTTTCCAGATATTGGTTGTTTTAATACGCTAAATCCACTACCTAAACACACAACAACCCTTTTAATTAAAGTAGTTTTGTCACCAAAACTAATAGTTATTGATGTTTTTAATGTTTTAGAAAATAATTTTTGAAGTTCATTCAATGTAATTGGATTATTTAAATCTGCAGACGTATATGCACCACCTGTAGATTTGACAAATTTTATATTTTTAAAAATTTTGTTTTTTTTCAAAAAAGAAACATTCATTCCGTTAGGACTATTATCAAAACAAGTGTGTAAAGCAATATATGGTGTTTTTGTTGTTCTTAGTAAAGCTATTAATTTCTTGTCTTTTTTATCTACTAGATGATTTTTATTAGATTTAGTAAAAATTGGGTGATGAGAAATTATTAAATCATATTGCCCAGTAATAGCGTTCATAACAACTTCCTCGTTAAGATCTAAACATAAAAGAGCTCTTTTAATGGGTTTATTAAAGTAGACAATTTTTCCTGATTGATCTCACTTTTCTTGTAGTCTTAAAGGATAGTTTTTAACTAAATAGCTATAAACATTGCATGTTTTTGTCATATTACATTAATTATAGAAACTATATTATTTATTGATTAAAAAAACTCAGCCATAAAGGTTGAGTATCAATTTAATGGCAGGGGTGGCAGGACTCGAACCCACAACAGACGGTTTTGAAGACCGTAGTTCTACCTTTGAACTACACCCCTAAAATAAATAAAGAAGATTATTTATTTAATAATTTTTCAAATTCTTCAATTAAATTTCTAATAGTTTTAATTTTATCTAATTCTTCATCTGGGACTCTAACCCCTAATTCTTGTTCTATTGTAACAATGATATTAAGAGATGTAAATGAATCTATTCCCAAATCTTTTAATGGGACATCATACATATCTGGTGTAATATCAATATTAATTTTTTGCTTCTTAGCTTCTCTATTGATGATTCCTAAAATATCTTTAGCCATAATATTTTAATTATAAAAGATATCATAATTATTTAATATTTTCTATGTTTTGGGTTAGTAGTGATTCAGTCATAATAATCTTCAACTTGTAATTTTAATTGTTGTCGATATTTTAGAATTGCTTGATCTTCTGGCATATAAAATGTTCACATATATGCATAACATGCACAAATGTAAATTTGTTCTTTTACATCTTCAGGATTTAGCTCATTATCATATGCAATCATTCTAATTTTATAATGAGAAAGATTTAATTCCCTAATGTAATTAATAAGATCTCATCATGGAGTATTCAATCTTGCTCATTCATAATCAATTAGATTAATTGATTTCTTAGGTCCTAGAATAATGTTTAATGGATTAATATCATTATGACTCATAACATATGGGCTATGGCAATGAATATTTACTAATTTCTTATACAAATCCATATATTTTTCATGTAAATCTGATTTTTTATTATATTTAAAATAATCATGGATAGGAATTTGTTTATTAGGAGAAATTGCATGTAATTTTTCAATTCTTTTAACTAGTTTATTAATAAAAGTTAGTTTAGAAGCATGCTTAAAAGGAACAGTTTTTCCTTTAATTCAAATTTTAATTGCATTGCCAGTTTTTTCATCAAAATATTTGTAATCTTTGTTATCAATTGTTTTTAAGAATATCGATTCAACTTCACGATCTACATTTTTAATTTGCTTAGAAATTCTTATTTGATATTCATTAAAATCACTTGTTTGGAAGTAATATGAATAATTTGTATATCCATTATGAATACATCGAGTTTTGATAATGTTAGTAATAGAATAATCAGTATTTTTTAAGAACAAATTTATTGCTTTTTGTTTTAATTCTTTCATATATTAATACACTTGATTTTGCATTGTAATGTAACCATCAATATCTGAAACTCTGCTTGTAGAAATCATACATTTTGTGTCAAAATGTCGGACTATTTGGATAAATTCTGGTAATTCAACAAATTGCATGACGCTTATGATACTATCAACTTCTTTACCTGAATATCCACCCTTGCATTCTGAAATTGTTAATGGATGAGTGTAATTGCATTTCTTTAAACCATTTCTAATTTTAGCAACAGAAGCTTTGCTACAAAAGATTTCAACACGAATCATTTTTTGTCATGGAAAAAATCTATCAATTAACGCACCATGACATAGTACCCATACAAATGAAGCAACTAAATTTGCAGAAATTAAGTATTGTCAGCCAAGATAAGGGTTCCCTTTTATCCCTTGTTTCACAATGGTTGCAAATTCATTACTAGCTCCGTAAGCAACACCTGAGAAATAACTACCACATGTAACTCCTAAGAACATTAGTACAGTGTTGTAAACAATCATAATTGTACCAAGTTCTTTTCGTTTTTTTTGTGAAAAATAAATAGTTACAATATCTCCACCAGCTGTTGAACCACCAATCATAAACATGATTGCTGCTGATAATGATGAGAATAAAGAAAAAATTACTGCATAAATTAATAGTAAAAAGAATTCAACAATATTTTGATTGGTAATTGCAGTTCTAATGATGTCATTAGATACATTAACACTTGTAATTGATTCTCATATTAATGTTGAGTGATCACCACCTTTAAATACCGGTAAAACATTTGGTGAAAATGTAATAACTTGAATATTAAAATCTTTTAAGTTTTGATCAATGGTTGTTGTATCACCAAACAACATAACAAAATGAATATCTGGAATTAATGATCATAAGAAACCACAAATTTGCATTGTTATTAAATAAGCAGCAGATATCAATGCAAATCTTTTAGAAAGTTTTTTGTAAGCAAAGATTAACAATGGTATATTAACTACTAAATAGAAACCTCAAAACATTAAATTATAAATAATAGGTAATAAATCTTCTGATACATTTCCAAACACTTTTATTAGTGAGAAAAACATTCTGGCTAATCCTTGAAAAAATGATGTTGTTCCTCCAATGTATAAACCTGTAACTTCAACTAAAAAAATAGTTGCAATACTCATAATAAAACCTGCTAAAATAGCGATTAAGTATTTAAATCAATCATGTTTTACAGCATAAAAATTAGTAAATTTTACTAAATTTGTGTTGAATTTTACTTTAGATGTTGATCTACCTGTGAAAGTAAAATTTTTCTTCAAAATATTTTCTTCACATTTACATTTTTTAAATTTTCACATACATATTTTTATCATAACAAAAATTGAATAAATATAAAAAAATAATAATATTTTTTAAAAATGAGTATAATCTAAAATCATATTTTCTATATTTTAATAGATATATAAAGAGAAAGGTAGAAATGAGCAGCGAAAAATTCACACAAAAAAAATATTCTAATCTTGCATCTCGTAGAGATTATTCAAAGATTAGTGTAGATTTTCAAGAACCAGATTTGTTGGAATTTCAAAGAAAAAGTTACAATCACTTTTTAAAACATGAAGTTAAAGATGTAATTAAGTCTTACTTTCAACAAGATCCTGAAAATCCTGATAGACTTATTATTTCACATCCGAAAAATAATAAATACTCTGTGGTTTACAATGACATTAGTTTTGCTAAATCATTAAGAACTGAGGAAGAAGCAAGAAATGAAGGTAAGTCTTACGAACAAGCCTTATATGTAGATTTATCTTTAGTGAATAACGAGACAGGTAATGTAAGTCGTGTTAAAGAAAACAAGAAAACTAAATGTCCTGGTGTCATGTTTGCAAATATTCCAATGATGACTTCAAAAGGAACTTTTATTGTTAATGGAATTGAAAAGTTTGTAATTTCACAAATTGTAAGATCACCTGGTGCATACATTCTTTCAAAATCACAAATTAAATTAAACACTAAGAAAAAAGTTAACACAGGTTATATTTGTGAAATTTTACCATCACGTGGTACGTTAATGAATTTCCAAATTGATGAACACAACAATACAGTTATTGTTACAATGAGAAATTCATTAGGTGATAGTGCACCAAGTTTTCCTGCTACTCAATTATTAAAAGCGTTTGGTATGACTCAAGATGAAATTCGTAGAATTTTTAGAGATGATGATTACATTTTAAACACTCTATTTTCTGAACCATACAATCATGAATCTATTCTTGATGATTTTGAAATTATTACTTTTAGAAAATTAATCAACACAAACAAAACTTCAAAAATTAAAGCTTTTGGTTCACCAATTGATAATAAGTTAAAGAACGCTGTTGAAAAATACGAAGAAGAAATGGCAATTGTTGCTGACCTTCGTACTAAATATGAAGAGAAATTTGATCAATACACTAATGGTGTTTCTTCAAGTAAATCTGATGTTGAAAAATTATTAAATAGTTTAAACCTTCATGAGAAAAATTTAAGAAAATTACTTGATACCATCATTACTGAAAAAGCTGCTAAAAATTTGATTCAACAATTAGCTATATCTACTCGCGCTGTTGAAGCAAACGCATCAACTGCTACAAACCAAGTTTCTTATCAAGATGTTTTAACTAATCACTTTATGTTAAATCGTCAGTATGATTTAACAAGTGCTGGTAGATACAAACTTTCTAGAAAATTAAGAGTTTCTGAACGTTTATATCACAGAGTATTAGCAGAAGACATTCATGATTTAAAAGGTAAATTAGTGTTGCCTGCTGGTACACTAATTAATAAAGAAGAATTAGATATTATTAAACAACACTTAGGTGCTAATGATTTAAATGTTGTTGACGAAATTTCATTAAATAATGAAGTTTCATGTCAACGTAGACAATCTAAATTAATTGAAACATTTATAGTTTACACTGATAATGACCAAAATGATGTATACACACCAATTATTGGATATCATGGTGACGTTAAATCTAAAGCCTTAACTGTAGTTGACTTTGTATCTGTAATTTCTTATACAATTAACCTACCACGTGATATTGGTTCATATGATGATATTGACCATTTAGGTAATAAACATTTACGTTTAATTCATGAACAATTACGTTCTAAATTAATGATTGGAATGGCTCGTGTTGAAAAACACATTAAAGATAAATTAGCATCTATTTCAATTGCTACTGCAAATGATGAGCAACAAGCTAAAATTGCTAAACGTACAACTCTTAAATCTGTTGTTAACACAAAGGCTTTTCAACTTGTTGTTAAGAATTTTTTCAATTCTTATCAATTAACTCAATTCTTAGATCAACAAAACCCATTATCAGAATTAACTAACAAGCGTAGAATATCTGCTATGGGTGATGGTGGTATTTCTAGGGAAGACCCAAACTTGAACATTCGTGATGTTCACTATTCTCACTATGGAAGAATTTGTCCAATAGAAACACCAGAAGGTATGAACATTGGTTTGATTATGTCGCTGTCTGCATTCACTAAAGTTGATGAGAATGGTTTTTTAATTTCTCCATATCACAAAGTGGTAAAAGGTGTTGTTCAAAAAGATGTTGAATGATTAACTGCTTTAAGAGAAGATGAATACATTATTGCAGAAGCTGCAACAAAATGTAATGCTGATGGTAAGATTATGGCTAATAGAGTTGTTGCTCGTTATCGTTCATCTATCGAACTATATGACCCTAAAAAAGTTGATTATATTGATATTTCTCCAAGACAAGTGGTTTCTATTGCGACAGGAAGCATTCCATTCCTAGAGCATGACGATACTGCTCGTGCGTTAATGGGTGCAAACATGCAACGTCAAGCCGTTCCGTTAATTCATCCATATGCTCCAATTGTTGGTACAGGTACTGAATATAAAATTGCTCATGACTCAGGTGTTGCTGTAACCGCTGAATTTGATGGTACTGTAATTGCAGCTGATGGTACTTCAATTAAAATTGAACCTAAAGATGGTAGTAAAAATCAATTCGCTAAATTGGTTAAATACCGTAAATCTAACCAAGATACATGTATTAACCAAACACCAATTGTTAAGGTTGGACAAAAAGTAAAAGCAGGTGAAACCATTGCTGATGGACCAGCAATGTATAATGGTGAATTGGCTCTTGGACGTAACCCGCTAGTTGCTTTTATGACTTGAAATGGTTACAACTTTGAAGATGCTGTTATTATTTCAGAACGTTTAGTAAAAGATGATGTGTACACATCAATCAGTATTGAAGAATTTACAATCAAATGCTTAAGAACTAAGAATGGTGATGAAGAAATCACTCGTGAAGTTCCAAATGTTTCTGATGAATCAAAACGTTACTTGGATGAAAATGGTATCATCATGGTTGGAGCAGAAGTTAAAGAAGGTGATATTTTAGTTGGTAAAGTTTCTCCAAAAGGACAAACAGACTACACAGCTGAAGAAAAATTATTGCAAGCAATTTTTGGTAATAAAACTCGTAATTTCCGTGATTCATCACTTAAAGTCCCACATGGTGGAGAAGGTATTGTTGCTAAGATTCAAAGATTCTCAATTAGTAACAATGATGAACTAGATGATGATGTAATTGAATTGATTAAGATCTATGTAATTCAAAAACGTAAGATTCAAATTGGTGATAAAATGTCAGGTCGTCATGGTAACAAAGGTATTGTTTCAATCGTTGTTCCAGTTGAAGACATGCCATACTTAGAAGATGGTACACCAGTTGATATTTTATTAAATCCACTTGGTGTTCCAAGTCGTATGAACATTGGTCAAATTTTTGAAATTCATTTAGGTTATGCATTGAGACAAATTGCAATAAATAAAGCTATTCAAATGGCTGCTGATAAAACTCCAATTGCAGAAGTTATTTGTGCATTTGGTTTAGATGAATCTAAAGCTAAATCTTTAATGAATGCAATTTCTTCTTATCTTAATAAGACAGGCAAGAAACCATCAGAAGTTAAGAATTGCGAATTACTTGCCATATTAAAAACTATAGGTTTGCATTATGAAGACTTAAACTATAAAGCTGCTACTCCGGTCTTTGCTGGTGCTGATATTAATGATATTAAAGATGCTTATAAAGAAATTAATATTGATGTTAATAAAACATTAGGTAAGTTCCAATTATATGACGGTAAAACTGGTGAACCATTTGATGCTAAAACAACTGTTGGTGTTATGTATATGATGAAACTAGATCATATGGTTGATGATAAAGTGCATGCACGTGCTGTTGGTCCTTATTCTAAGATTACTCAACAACCGCTTGGTGGTA
>CATAWQ010000008.1 GCA_949500635.1 uncultured Mycoplasmatota bacterium | reverse complement strand
TTTTCCATTTTACCAGCATTTTTAATTTGAGAAGTAATGACTTCTGCAATAAATTCTTCAATGCTATTAAATTTTTTCACTAGACCTAATGGGTTATTATTATTTTTTTTCATTATTTTTTTAATTTTATCAATAACTTCGTCTTCTAATTCTAAAGTAATTTTGAATTTTGCCATATTATATTCTTGTAAAATTATTATATATATAATAATTAATATTATGTTAGATATAAATTTATTAAGAAATAATTTTGACGAAACTGCAAAAAAAATTAGAAGCAGAGGGAAAAAATTTGAGCAACTTGATAGTTTTAATAATTTTGATAAGTCTTGAAGAGAAATTGTTACAAAAATCCAAACTATTAATGCGAATACTAATAAAATTTCTAAAGAAATAGGTTTTTTAATTTCTAAAGGAGATAAAGAAGGCGCTGAACAATTAAAGCAAATTGTTAAGAAATTTAAAGAAGAGTTAGAAGAATTGAATGTAAAGAAAGAAAAAATAGAAGCTGAATTAGATGATATTTTGTATTCTATACCTAATATACCTGACAAAACAGTTCCAATTGGTATAGATGAAAATGAAAATAAAGAAATTAAAATATTTTTATCACCAACTAAATTTGATTTTAAACCAATGGCTCACTGAGAATTGGCTGAAAAACTAGATTTGATTGATTTTGAAAGAGGAGTAAAAATTTGTGGATCTAGATATATTTTGTATAAAGGATTGGGGGCCAAATTAATTAGATCTCTTCAATGATATACGCTTGATATGAATATCAAAGAAGGTTTTCAAGAAATTTTACCACCAGTTGTAGTCAAGAGAGAATCTTTAATTGGTACAGGTCAATTACCTAAATTTGAAGAGGATTTATATAAATTAAATTCTGGTGATTATTTATCTCCAACAGGTGAAGTCCAATTAACTAACTATTTTCGTGATGAAATTTTAGATGGCAATAAACTTCCCTATTATTTTACAACTGACACATGCTGTTTTAGAAGTGAAGCAGGAAGTGCTGGGAAAGATACACGTGGTGTTATTAGACAACATCAGTTTTATAAAACAGAAATGGTTAAAATTACTAAACAAGATAATTCATTTGAAGAACTAGAACACATGACTAGTCAAGCAGAAAAGATTTTAGAATCATTGAATTTACCTCATAGAAGAATAGTTCTATGTACTGGAGATATGGGCTTTAGTTCTTCTAAGACATATGACATTGAAGTTTGATTACCATCTTATAATTCATTTAAGGAAATCTCTTCATGTTCTAATTGTTTGGATTTCCAAGCCAGAAACTTAAAATTAAGATATAAAGACAAAGACGGTCAAACTAAATATTGTCATACATTAAACGGATCGGGTTTAGCAATTGATCGTTTATGAGCGGCTGTTATAGAGAATTATCAACAAGCTGATGGTTCAATTTTGATTCCTGAACCATTAAGAAAATATTTTGATGGAGAAAAATACATTAAATAATGTTTAAGAATGGTCTGTTCATTACTTTTGAAGGTCCAGATGGTTGTGGTAAAACCACAATCATTAATTTAATATACCGAGATTTACAAAAAAAATTTGGTTCAGAAAATGTAGTCTTAACTAGAGAACCTGGTGGTAAAAATAATGTCATCGCTGAAGATATCAGGAATATTCTTTTAAATAAAATAAATTGCAAAATTTCTGATCGCACTGAAGCTTTATTGTTTGCTGCTTCTCGTGCTCAACATGTAAAAGATTTTATTATTCCTAATTTGGAAGCTGGAAAAATAATTCTTTGTGATCGTTATATTCATTCATCATTAGTTTATCAAGGTTATGCTAGAAATCTAGGTATAGAAAATGTTTGAGAAATTAATAAATTTGCTATCTCTGACACTATGCCTGATTTTACAATCTTATTAATGATTGAGCCAGAAAAAGGATTAGCTAGAATTCGAGCGAATAAAAACAGAGATATTAATAGATTAGACCGAGAAACACTTGACATACACAAAAAGGTGTATGACGGATATAAATTAATTGCTAAAAAATTTAATGATAAAGTTATCAGTATAAATGCAGAAAACAATATTGATAAAGTTCATCAAGACACTTTAAATATAGTTCTTAAAAGAATAGGAAAAAGATAATGTTGAGCAACTTTATAAAATCTCCTTTAAAGCCACATGCTGTAATATTTTATGTTACTACAAAAGCAGATATTGAATCTTTACTTAAAGAATATATTAAGTCAATTGTATTAAATAATTTATCTACGGAAGATAAACAAGTTTATAGTAAAAAAATTGATACATGACAGTATTGTGATCTTATTCGAATTAACGGCTTCCAAGAAATTATTAAGAAAGAGGATATTTTGAATATTAAAAATTCTTTCTCATACACTGGTATAGAAAAAACAAATCAAAAATTCTATGTAATTTATGGTGTCGAAAATATTACTTCTCAAGCTGCTAATTCATTACTTAAATTTTTAGAGGAACCACCTAAGAATACATATGCAATTTTTGTTACAAAATCTCCAAATTCAATAATTGAGACAATAAGAAGCCGATGTCAACTTTACTATATAAAACCATCAGAAAATAAGTTTAATGAAGTTATCAAAAAATATCAAATAAAAAATGAGAATTTAATTAGAGCATCTGAAACATATAGTTTAATTAGTGAATTAGAATCAGATTTAGACAGCAAAGAATTATATGAGAATTATGAGTTTGTTTGTAACTCATCTAAATGTCAATCTGATCTTAAATTGATGAAAGATATGTGTGATGATTTTAAGAAATTTTCATATGGTAAGATAAATAAAATTTTATTAATAATAAGTAAAATTTATCCTAATAAAGTTAGCCAAATAAACATTTTACAAAACTTAATTAAATTTAATCCAAACAAGGTTCTTTTTTTTAATAAAATATTAAATATCATTAGATAATGAAGACAATTGTAGCTTTATCAACACCAAATTTAACATCGGCAATTCACATTATCAGGGTCTCTGGTGATAAAGCTTTTGAATGCTTGCAAAAGATTTGTAAAGCCAAAATTGTAAAAAAAGGCTATGCAATTCAAAAAGTAGATATTTATAATGATGAACAAAAAATTGATGAAGTATTAGTTAATAAATTTATTTCTCCTAAATCTTACACAGGAGAAGATTTAATTGAAATTAATTGCCATGGTAGTTTATATATAGTTAACAAGATTATTGATTTGTTAATTAAAGCAGGATGTTCATTAGCAAAAAGAGGAGAATTTACTAAACGTGCATTTTTGAATGGTAAAATTTCTTTAATTCAATCAGAAGCAATTAATAATTTAATTAATTCATCAAACGATTTAGCAATTAACATTGCTCTTAATGGATTGAGTAATAAGACTAATAAAATTTTGAAAAAAATAAGAGATGAAATTTTTAAAATATTGGGACAAGTGGAAGTATCGATTGATTATCCCGAATATGATTCAACTCCTGATGTGTCTAAACAACAAATTAATAAAATTTTTAATGATTCAATAAAAACACTTCAAAAAATTATTTCGGATTCATCTAATGTCTTAAGTATTAAAGATGGAATTAAAGTTGCTATTGTAGGCAAACCAAATGTAGGGAAATCATCTTTATTGAACGCTTTATTAAATGAGGAAAGAGCAATAGTTACAAATGTTCCTGGGACTACAAGAGATACAATTGAAGCTTCATGTATTATTAATGGAATTAAATATATCTTTGTTGATACAGCAGGAATTAGAAACACAAAGAGTAAAATTGAGTCTATTGGTATTAAGAAAACAAAAGATTCAATTAACAAGGCAGATCTAGTGATTCTTGTTTTAGATAATTCTAAATTATTGGATAAACAAGATAATAAATTGATAAAACTTCTTTCTAAAAAACAAAATTTAATTGTTTTAAATAAAACAGATATTAGAAATATGAATAAAATTAATGGAATTAAAATATCCGCTAGAAAAAAACAAATTAGTGAATTAATAAAGTGTTTGTCTTCTTATAAAAATATTAATTCATTAGACTTAAAAAATAAAATTATCCTTCAATCACAAGAGTCCGTTGCGTTATTATCAAAAGCATTGGATCATCTAATTAAAGCTAAACAAATTTATGATGATAACTTTAATACTGAACTTTCTGCAATAGATTTGAAAGAATGTATTGATATCCTTATGACTATTTTAGGTTTATCAAAACATTTATCGTTTGTAGATGAATTATTTAATAAATTTTGTGTAGGTAAATAATATGAAGTTTTATGATACTCATTGTCATTTGTGTTGCTCACCATTATTGGAAGAAGTAGATGAAATAATTGCTGAATGCGATAGACAAGAAATGATGTTAAATAATGTTGGAGTTAGTTTTCAAACTTCTAAAATTTGTGTTCAGCAATCTAACAAATACAACAATTGTTATGCAGTTATTGGTATACATCCATCTAATGTTCATGATCTTGATAGAGAAATAAAAGAGATTGAATCTTTAACTAAATCAAGTAAAGTAGTTGGTATTGGTGAAACAGGATTAGACTATCACTTTATTCCATATGATAAAGATAAACAAATTAAATCTTTTATCAATCATATTAATTTAGCTAAGAAACTTAATCTTCCATTAGTAGTTCACACAAGAGATGCTGCAAAAGATACATTTGATATATTAAAAAAATATGCTAATGGATTAAAAGTATTAATCCATTGTTTTAGTGGTAATAAGGAAGAGTTGTTAAATTATTTATCGATAAACTGTTATATTTCAATATCTGGAATTATTACTTTTAAAAAAAGTGATGAATTAAGAAAAATACTCCATTTAATTCCAACTAATAAATTATTAATTGAAACTGATTCACCTTATTTAGCTCCTGTTCCATATAGAGGTAAAAATTGTATGCCTTACTATGTAAAAGAAACATTTTTAACTATTTTTAAAGAATTAAATATACCAGAGGAAAAATTAAGAACAACAATATTGAATAATTCTATTAAGTTTTTTAATTTAAAATAATTACTTTTTTAATTGTTCTTCCAAATCAATAATTAAATCTCTTAGATATGCTGCACGTTCATATTCTTGATTTTTTGCAGCCTGTAACATTTCTTTCTTTAACACATTAATAGCTTTGCTTGTTTTTTCTGCATTAGGTTTATTTTTAGCATGAAAGATAGCTTCTATAGCTTTTTGATCATTTTTAGATTTAAGATCTTCAAAAATTGGTTTAACTATTGTTTTTGGAACAATATTATGTTTCTTATTAAATTCTTCTTGAATTTTTCTACGTCTGTTAGTTTCATTAATGGCTATCTTCATAGCATTAGTTACTGTTTCAGCGTATAGAATCACTCTACCATTAGCATTCCTTGCAGCACGACCAAATGTTTGTAATAATGCTTTATCATTTCTAAAAAAACCAGGTTTGTCAGCATCGATAATAGCAACCAGAGATACTTCAGGAACATCAAGACCTTCACGTAGCAAATTAATTCCTACTAATATATCATATTTACCACGTCTTAAATCATTAATAATTTTAGCTCGATCTAAAGTCTTTAATTCATTGTGTAAATACGCAACTTTAAATTTTTGTTTTTGTAAGTATTCAGTAAGACTTTCAGCCATTTTAATAGTAAGAACAGTAATAAAAGTTCTTTCTTTCTTCTTTATTTGCTTTTCTAATTCTACAACTAAATCATCGATTTGATATTTAGATGAATGAATTTCAATCTTAGGGTCTAATAAACCTGTTGGTCTAACTATTTGTTCTATAACATGATTATGAGATTTTTCAATTTCATAATCGTTAGGAGTAGCAGACACATAAATGACATTATCTAGTTTGTCATTAAATTCTTTAAAATTCAATGGTCTGTTGTCTAATGCAGATGGCAACCTAAAACCATACTTTACTAATGTTTCTTTTCTAGATCTATCAGTGTTATACATACCACGAACCTGTGGTATGGTCATATGAGATTCGTCTACGACCAACAATCAATCATTTTTGAAATAGTCAAAAAGAGTGTAAGGGGTTTCACCTTCTTTTCTCAATTCTAGGTGTCTTGAATAGTTTTCAATGCCTGGACAATACCCTAACTCTTGAATTGATTCAACATCTCTTAAAGTTCTTTCATGAATTCTTTGAACTTCAAGTAATTTATTTTCTAATCTAAATTTTTTTTCAGTCTCAATTAATTCACTTTTAATCCTCCTAATTGATTCATCCATACGATCATGGTTCATAATATACTCATTAGCAGGAGCTATAACACAAAGTTTTAACTTTTCTATAACATTTCCTGTTAAAGCATCAATTTTTGCTATATCTTCAATTTGATCTCCAAAAAATGAAATTCTTAAATAATAGTTGTCAGCATAGCCTGGAGCAATTTCTATTACATCTCCATTTTTTCTAAATGTACCGGGGGATAAATCTATATTATTTCTATGATATTGTAATCTTACAAGATCATAAGTAAATTGTTTCATATTCATTTGTTGATCTTTAGAGACAATAATTCTAAAAACATTAAAATCTTGAGGAGCTACTGATGCATAAATTGAAGCAACAGAAGCTACCACTATCACTTTTTTCTCAGTAGCTAAAGAATTGATAGTGGAAAGTCTTAACATTTCAATTTCTTGATTTTGCTGAGCTGTTTTTTCGATATATGTATCAGTTCTAGGAATATAAGCTTCTGGTTGATAAAAATCAAAATATGAAACAAAATATTCTACTTTGTTATCTTTAAATAATTCTTTAAATTCTGAATATAGTTGAGCAGCAAGCGTTTTATTGTGAACAATTACTAATGTGTTCTTTTGAGTATTTTTAATTACATTAGCTATTGTAAAAGTTTTACCTGTACCAGTTGCTCCTAATAACACTTGAGATTTAATTCCTTTTTTAATGTTATTAGTAAGTTGTTTGATGGCATTTGGCTGATCACCTTTTGGAGTTTTGTCAGTAGTAAGTTTAAAACTATCCATATTTATATAATAATATTAAAATATCATGATCCCAAAGATTTCAATATTAATTTCGTCATATAATGCTGAAAAAACAATAAAAAGAGCATTGGATAGTGCAGTTAATCAAACTTTTAAAAACATTGAGATTATTTGTATTAATGATTGTAGTAAGGACACTACAGTTAAAATTATTAAACAGTACATGAAAAATGATGAAAGAATTAAGTTAATAAACAATAAAATTAACCAGGGTATTTCTAACAATAGAAACATACTTATTGATAATTCAAGTGGTGAATACTTTTTATTTTTAGATGATGATGATGAATTAGATTTAGAAATTTGTGAAATATTTGTAAAAAAGATAAACGGTTATGGAATTAAATGTGATGTTGCTCCTTTTAAATCTATAGTTTGCTTTGGTTCGAAAGGAAATATTCAATTTTATAATATTTGCTCCAACAATTTTAATAAGAATACTAATCCTATCACATTTACAGAAAAAAATTTATTTGTTCCATGGGGGTACTTTATTAATAAAAAATATTTTCTATCATTAAAGAAAAAGTTTTGTCCATATGCACGCACATGTGAAGATTTAGGATTCATGCCTTATGTTGTTTTATGTACTAAAAAATTTATGCCAATTCCTAAAGTTGGTTATTATTACTACAAAGTAAATACTGGTAAATTATCATCTCTTAAAAATGGTAAAATTGATAGTCTTAAAGATATGCTTTTACAGGCAGATTATCTATTAGACTTATGCAAAAAGAAGGGATTTTTAAAGGATGATGAAAAATTAAGAGCGATATTTTCTGCATTATCAATTGGTGCTGGGAGTTTTATTTCAAAATATAAGATTAAAATTAACAGTAAAAAAAGTAAAATGCAAAAAGAAAAAATTAAATATGAATACATGCAAATGCTCCATATAAAATATGGCATTCCTTTAGATATCTATCACAACTCTTGATGAAAGAAGCTTGAGAGATTCTCACAAACTTTTTCTTTTTGAAGGCAGACAAAAAGCATTCAAAAAATAAAGAAATAACTATTTAGATTGCTTCTTTTTTTGTTCAGAAACTCTCTTTAATAATTCTTGTTTTGCATCTGCATTATGCTTGTCTGTAGGTAATTTAGGGTTGGTGTTAATTTTAAGATCTGGCTTATTCTTGAACACTTCCTCAATTTTTATATCATCAACTTTTGGATTATCTACTAAAGCTTCTGAAGTTAAATTTAATTTTGGTAGAATTTTTTCTAATTCTTTTCTTAATTCTTCATTTACTTTAGGAATGAAAATTTTATGCAACGATACAATTACTTGATGTGCAATGTTTTTTTTCATTTCATTGAAGTTTCAATCTGCTTCTTCAACATAAATATTTAGTGGAGAACGTTGTTCTAAAGAACGTAATTGTACACCTTCACGAATTTTAGTAATTTTATCTAGGTGAGCAGTTCACTGATAATCTAAACACTGAATCATTAAATCTCTTAAAATATTTTGAGCAGCATTTGGTTTTAACATATTAATTCTATTTTGAACACTTAATCAAAGAATTTCAAAGATAATTTTTTCACCTTGTTCAATTGTCTTGTTTTCAAAAAAACGATAATTAATAATAGGAGTATTAAAAATACTATTATTTATTACTTCAGCAATTTTATTAGCATTAATATGAACTTCATTATCTGGATTTTTAAACATTCTAGCTAAATCATATGCTACAACTTTAACCATTCCCTTAATAATGTCTGAGTTTTCTTTTCCTAAAAGAATTTGATTACGTTGGGTATAAACTAATTCCCTTTGATTAGTTAAAACGCTATCATAATCAATTAAATTTTTACGAGTGTCAAAGTTTAATCCTTCTACTTTTTTTTGAGTAGAATTTAATAATTTTGTAAAGAATCAAGAATCATAATATTCATCATCTTCTACTTTAACATTCGCTTTTTCTTGTTTATCAACTGCAAAACGTTTAAATAGCATATCATCTAATGAGATAAAAAATCTGGTGATACCAGGATCACCTTGTCTTCCTGAACGTCCTCTTAATTGGTTATCGATACGTCTTGATTCATTATGTTCTGTACCGATAACATACAGGCCGCCAAGTTCAGCAATACCTTTACCTAATTTGATATCTGTACCACGTCCAGCCATATTAGTAGAAATTGTAATAGCGCCCCTTTGACCGGCGTTTTTTACAATTTCTGCTTCACGCGCATTATTTTTTGCATTTAGTAATTCAAAATGTAAACCTTTATTTCTTAAATAATGTGATAAATCTTCTGAATCTTCTACAGAGGCTGTACCAACCAAAATAGGTTGACCGGTTGCATGAACTTTTTCAATTTCAGCAACAACGTGTTTTCATTTACTTTTTTTATTTGAAAAAACATAATCATTCAAGTCTTTTCTAATATTTGGTTTATTTGTTGGAATTGGAACAACAACCATGTTATAAATTTTTAAAAATTCTTCTTCTTCTGTTAAAGCAGTACCGGATAAACCACAAATTTTTTTATATAAACGGAAGAATGATTGGTATGTAATGGTTGCAACCGTTATATTTTCTGGTTCAATTTTAACATATTCTTTTGCTTGAATAGCCTGTTGTAAGCCAGCATTGTAACTACGGCCTTCAAGTATACGTCCTGTAAAATGATCTACTAATAAGATTTTATTTTCTTTAACGACATATTCAACACCATTTTGGAAAACAAAATTTGCAGTCATGGCATTTTTAATTTTGTGTAATAATTCTGAGTTAGCAAAATCAAACAAATTTTTAATATGATAATGTTGATTTGTTTTTAAAACACCTGAATCTGTCAAAGAAATAGAATTAGATTCTGGTTCAATTTTGTAATCGTTTTTTGACAAACTCTTAACAAATTCATCAATTTCAACATACATTGAAACATCTTTTTTGGGTTGTCCAGAAATAATTAACGGGGTTCTAGCTTCATCAATTAACACAGAATCTGCTTCATCAATAATAGCAAAATTTAATCCTCGAATGACTTTTTCTTCGTATTTTCTAACCATGTTATCACGAAGGTAATCAAACCCTAATTCTGAATTAGTTGTGTATGTTATGTCACATGCATACATTTTTCTTTTTTGTTCTGATCTAAAAGATGATAAGTTATATCCAATTGTAATTCCTAAAGGATTTAGACATTGTGCACAGAATTTGGCATCACGTTCAACTAGGTATTCGTTAACTGTAACGACGTGTACACCTTGTTTAGACAAAGCATTTAAATATGAAACAATAACAACAGTCAATGTTTTACCTTCTCCTGTATACATTTCAGCAAAATCACCTTGGTGAGCAACAATAGCACCAATGATTTGCACTTTGAAAGCGAACATTCCAGTTACACGATAGATTGCTTCTCTTGCAACAGCAAATGCTTCTGGTAAGATATCGTTCAATGTTTCACCTTTTTCTAAACGTTTGATAAAAGTATCGGTCATATTAGATAATTGTTTATTAGACATTTTTCTAAAATGATCAATATAACTATCAACTTTTGTAGCTAGTAATTTTGCTTTTTTTAAAATTCTTTTTCTTGGGGCAAAAACACTAGTTCTCGTACTTAACATATGATATTTATTTTATATTATAAATATAATAATAAAAATAATAATTTTAATGAAGGATAGTACTAACTTTAAAGCCGGAAAGACTATTGAAGATAAAACAAGCAATAAATTCTTAACAAAAAAAAGAATTTTAATTATTTGTCTTGGTTTTATTGTTACTATTGGATTAATTGTTTTGACCATTTATAAAATATTAGATGTTAATTTTGCCAATTTTGGTAAAAGAGTTAGTGATGCGACAACATCTAGACCAAGTTTATTGGTATTTTTGATATTTTTCTTACTTATTCGTCCTATCATTGGTTCTGTTAGTCATACTATTAGGCTAATAGAAATGGGTATCAAAGTAAAGTGGTATGACACGCTATCTTTGTGTTTTACATTAATATTTTTACAAAACATTACTCCAGCCAATTTAGTATCTGATCCTTTTTCAATTTATTGAATTAAATCTCATAATGTGCAAAACTCAAAGGCTTATTGCATTGTTGTAACTAATGGTTTAATATATCAAATGGTTCAAATGTTAGTAACACTACCATCGTTTTGTTTTATAGCTGCAGATTATGCAAGTTATAAAATTGATTCTATTGCTTTAGGATTTTATTGATTAATGGTTGTTGGTTTTATATTGGATTGATTTGTTCTTGGTTTTTTCTTCTTAACATCATTTTCTTCTTACTTTACATATGCTTTATCTTTAGGTTTTAATAATTTTAAAAAATGAATACATCTTCAATATCATACTAATGAAGAAGTGAAGCAAAAATATTTGAAAGAGCAAAAAGCTAAAAAAGAATCGATAGAAATGGTTAAGCATTGAAAATATACTTTCATTGTTTCTTTAATTTTCTTTTCTGGTGAAATATTAACATACAGTGCAATGTATATTTCTCTACAATGAATTGTTCCTGATAATATTGGTTTGCCGTTCTGGGGAATATTTAATTGTGCTAATGTCGCAGTAACTGCTTGTAAAATGTTTCCGATTCCTGGTAGTCAAATGGCATTAGATATTGCATTGAAAGAATCCATTTTAATTAGTGGTCATATAAATGGTCAAATTCAACCAAACGAAATTGAACCATTAGTTAAAGATTCAATTTTGGTATTTAGAATGTTCTCTGCATATATACCAACATTGTTAGGAATACCAGCTTTTGGATTTATGTGTTATTTGCAGTATAAAATTATTAAAAATAAGAAAAACTAAAAAAACAAAGAGTGGTAGAACAATGTCTATAAGTTTTAAAAATTTAGATTTTGAAACATCAAAAGGAATTATTCCTGGTATTTATTGTGGAGAGTTTGAAAGTGCAAAAAACATTATTTTTCACTTAAATGTTGCATGCGGTACTAAAGAACTTATAAAGCTTTTTAATATTCCAGACTTTAAACATTCTGTATTTCTTTCAATTGATTTACCAGGCCACGGTTCTTGTAAGATCAAACCCAGCAGACACCCATATTCTTATGTAAGAATCATTCATGAAATAGTAAATAAAATTAAAACTAAAGATCAAAACAAAAAAATTATTTTTTTTGGGGAATCATTTGGGGCTAACTTAGCTTCTTTGTATTCAAAAAAGTATTTTTCTGAAAATAATGAATATATTTTATTAAATTCTCCGTTAAAAATTAAGAATCCAAAAAGATCTAAACAAGAGAAAAACACAGATACTAAATTAAAATTAATATGTAAATATATATTTACATTATTAACAAACATTGACACATTTTCTATTCCATATGGGATACATGAATTAACAGATAATGTTATGTTTCTTAGAATTTGAAAAATTAGAGCAAAACTAAATAGACAAAGCACTAAAATAAACCTTGCATCATGATTTAGTATGTCTAAAACAAGAAAATATTTGTTAAGCCATTATAAAATTGATGCAACTCCACCAATTACATTTATTACTTCTAAAAAAGATTTTTATTATCAAAAAAATAAAAACACTATTGATAAGTTAATAACATTTAAATTAAAAAATAATAATGTTAAAATTTTATCTAATGGTGAACATTTTTTAATGATTAGTCCTAATTCTCAAAAAGAAATTTGAAAAATTATTTTAAAATATGATGAATAAAAACCCTAAAATTTCCATATTGATTCCTACCTATAACAGCGAGCAATATATAAGAAGGTGTTTAGATAGTGCAATAAAACAAACTTTTCAGGATATTGAAATTGTTTGTCTTGATGATTGTTCAAAAGATTTTACATACGATATTCTTAAAGAATATGCTGCTAAAGATAAAAGAATAAGGATTTATAGAAATAAAGTCAACAAAGGTATTGCTACAAATAGAAATTTATTAATTAAACTTTCTTATGGTGACTATATTTTTTTCTTAGACTCAGATGATTGAATACCTAAGACAACTTGTAAAAAATTTATTAATTCTTTGCAAGGGAAAGATTATGATATGGTTGTTGGTAAGACTAAAGTAACATTTAGTAAATGTCCGTTGATTGCATATAATTTTTTTCCAACTAATAATTTTAATAAGAAAACAAGTAGCATTGAATATGTCGAAAAAAATATTTGCTTGTGTTGAGGGTCATTTATTAAGAGAACTTATTGAAATAAATTAAATATTTCTTTTAATGATAAAGTTTCAAGAATATTTGAAGACTTAGGAATTATGCCTTATGTAGTTTTAAAAACAAAAAAATTTAAAACTGTAAACGCTTGTTTTTATGTTTATTTAAGAAGAAAAAATTCTACCAGTAAATTTGAAGGTACAGAATACACAGTTTTGCAACAGATTATAAAACAAACGGATGGTTTATTGGATTTGTTTAAAAAGGAAGGATATTTAAATAATCCCAAGTATCAAGAAGCAATATCTGGATGTTTGTTTGCACCGCTTGGATATTTTATTTTCTTTAGACATCCAAGAGATCCAAATAATAAAAGGATATTTGAAAAAAATAAAATTGAATTATTTAATATGTTTCAAAAAACTGGACACCCTATTACTGCCAAAAACAAGAGTTGATGAAAAAAAATATTAATAGTTTCCTCAAAGAGATTTTTTAAGAAAAATTTAAAAAAAGAAAAAATTAATAATTTTTAATTATTTCTTTTCATTTATTTTCAAAAATTTTATTAGTAAGATTTTTACGAGCAAAATTTGTACATTTTTTTGAAATAATTTCAATATCAGTTTTCTTTAAGAAGTTATTTATTTGTTCTGCGCATTTCTTAGGAGATTTTTTAATATCAACTAATATCCCTTTTTCTTTTGTTAAAAGTTTAGCTGACCCATATGTATTAGAAGAGATTAATGGAGTACCAGCAGTTAATGATTCAATTCCTGTATAAGGAAAACCTTCATATTTTGATAAAAGCAATGTAGCTGTATAGCCAGAAAGTGTGGTAAATAATTTTTCTCTTTTAAGGATACCACAATAATTAATATTTTTTTTCACTGAGATTTTTTTTGTATATTTTCCACGACCATAAATATCAACTGGATATATAAGATATTTAGCAACTTTTGCAAAATATTTCATATTCTTTTGTTGTTTTTCAATACGACCAATATATATAAGTCTTTCTTTACGTGGTTGTTTATTAATTGCTTTAATATCTTTGTAATTTAAGGTTGCTAAATTAATACAATAGTTATTAAACTTTTTCTTATAAATTTTAGATGCTTCTTCATGATCTTTATTGGTGAAAAATACAACATTATTATGATATTGTATCACATCAACAAAACCTGTCAAGAGAAATATTAGAAATCTTCCTATTGCAGCTAAGAATTTATTATTAAATATTGTAATTTTTCTGTAATAGTCAATGCAAAAATGTTGAATTAAAATTTCATTTTTAGGAACGTATTCTCATTTAAAACCATCACCTAAGTTATTAATAATTAAATTAAATTTATGCTTTTTCTTTAATTCATTTAATTCTTTTTTTGCTTTTTTCAAACGAGATAAGTTTAATAATGTAAAAGATTCATTAACAGGAAGTTTTGGACAAATAACTTTATGGTTTGGTTTATTTATTTTAGCAAATGAACTTCTTATATCTAATGAGTATTCAATTACATCCCATTTTAATTCTTTAAATATTTTAATTAATCTTTCTGCATAAATTTCAGTTCCACCAAAAGTGTGATCTGGAGAATAAGTAATAATCAAGACTTTCTTCATATTATTTAGTTCAGTTTAATTCACTAACTGATTTACGATGTTTATTTTTAATAATATTAGCAATTTTACCACCATTTACCTTAATAACCATAGTTGCTAAATCAGCTAAGATAGGATTGTGAGTAACAATAATTATTGTTGTTCCATATGTTTTATTAACGTCTAAAAATAATTGCATTATTTGTTTAGACATTTCTTCATCAATGGCCCCTGTCGGTTCATCACCAAAAATAATATCAGGGTTTTTTGCGATACTTCTAGCAATAGATACACGCTGTTGCTGGCCTCCAGACAATTCACTTGGGAATTTGTTACGATGTTCAAAGATTCCAATTGTTTTTAATAAATTATCTATGTTAATTTTCCTAGATTTTTTTTCTTGTAAGTTTTCACCTATTTCAACGTTTTCTCTAATAGTTAAGTTTGGTAGTAATCCATATTGTTGGAATACATAACCAATTTTTTTTCTTCTAAATTCTGTTAATTTAGGAACATCATAGTTTATTAAGTTTTGATTACATACAATAGTTCTTCCGTATGTTGCAGTATCCATACCAGAAATAATATTTAACAATGTGGTTTTACCGCTGCCAGATGGGCCTAAAATAACAACAAACTCACCATATTTTATTTGTAAATCAACGCCCTTTAATACTTTGGTTGCTAATAAACCATTATTGTAATATTTAGTCACATCTTTTAAATCAATAATATATTCTGACTTCATTTTTTTAATGCCATGATTTTTTGATAATTTATCTAATTTACTAACCATTTTTGCATGGAATATAGAATAAAAACTTACTTTAGTATCATTTATATAACTTTGTAATGATTGGATGTCTTCTTGAATAGTTTTAATTTGATATTTAACAAGTTTTTTCTTAGTAAAATTTCTTTGTTTAGGCAATTTAACATTTTTATAATAAGTAAGTTTTAGGAATTTTTTATTTAATTTTTTTGTTCATCTATTGATGCGAAAAATTTTAAGTGGACTATACGGGATAGAGTCACCTTTATTTGTAGATTCAATATATTCTAAATAATTATGACAAACAATATCATTAGGTTTGTTTGTTTGATATTTATCAAGCAACATTTGTAATTGGTACATGTATCTGTATTTTATTTCATAAGCGCTAGCGCGATTTTTTTTAGTAGAAATTTTGTTTAGTTTTTTAATTGCTTTTCGTTTTTCTTTATATTTTTTCTTTTTGTTAATATTTGTAGGATCAATTTGTTGATTAAGAATATTAATTTCTTTATCAAAAAACAAAACTTGATCTTTATAAAAATCAGTTTTAGTTTTATAAATGTATATTTTTTCATTGTTTTTCTTTTTCATATTTCTCCTAATATTTTTTATTTAATCATACTTACTAATGAGGTTTTTCTTAATGATATCCAATTGAAGATAATTGAGAATATTAATTCTGCAGAAACAATACACGCACTTGACAAGAATCAATATCATTTAGTTGCAGTGTTAACCAATAACCCTATTCCATTCAGTATTGCCGTCTGAAACATAGTGGCAAACCCAAGAGTTAGTGGAACACCTATAACTAAACCCAACAGAATCACCGGGATATAAATTGCCATAAATGATAATGCGTTTTCTATGTCTGTATATCCCAAAGAACTTAATATAGCTGCTAATTTTTTACTGTCGCTAATAATGATTGAAGACATTAATAACACAATAAAAAACACCATCATAACAATAATTGTTAACACAACGATTTCAATATTTGAAATTGTATTAGCCATTTTTTCGTAAACAGATGCTTTTGTATTTTTATCCATTGCATTTGTAACTAATGATACATAGCACGATTCCCCAAAAATCGTTGAAATTTGTTTTAATAAACCATTTCCTAGAGTAGTAAATTCTTCATGATCTGTTTTACTTTTTGTAGTTTGTCATTTGTCATAAGCTTGCTTAATGTTTTGATCATTAATTCCCGAAATTTCATTAGCTAATTCTAAGTTTGCACCATAGTTAAGAACTTCTAAAGTTGTATTAGAACTTAATGTAGCACTTGGACACCAAATACCAGATGGTGAGTAATTTGATATACAACTAATTAACCCTTTACTTCCATTAGGATCTTTTGTAAAGTATCCATTAAATCCATAGGGAATAACATTGTAATCATTACTTGTTCCTTGACTTATTTGTAATGAATTTTTATTATTTATATCACCTCTCACAGCATCGATTAAATTTGCTGATGTTTTTAAACCATCATCAACTGAAAATGTAGAAGTATTTGCTTTTGAGTAATCAATATAACTATTGTTTAAACAATAAGTTGAATTACCTAAACCTTCTCTATATTTAGATTTTAAGCCTAATATTCAATTAGCTATTTGTTGATCAATATAGAATTCATCATCTTCACATGATTTAATAACACCAACAACTTTAAATTTATAAATGGTCTTAGAATCATCATTTTTATTAATTATTTTTGTAAATCTATTTGAAGTGTTTTTAATAGAAAGAGATAAATTTGTACCAACATGATAATTGTATTTTTTAGCAACTGTTTGGTTAATTAAGATCGGAAAGGTTTTGGCATCTGGTTCAATATTTTTATAGTCAATTAATGAAGATAAATCATTATTGTTTTCATCGATTAAATTTACAAAGGTACTGTCATTAAAAACACCTAAAACTTTAATGTTTGATGGTTTGCTGCCACTAGTTGTAGAAGTAACATCACCATTTATATAAGTATATGTTTCTTCTTTGCTAGTTAACGGAATAGCATTATAAACCATTTCATAATCATCTTGTGCAGATGGTAATAAATTTGGCGATCGATAAATTTTATTAATTAATTCTAAAAATCCATGGTCTAATGCCATTCTTGCGTAATCAATTGTTTTGTCAGTAATTTTGTACTGGATATGTTCAGAGTCATTTATACGGGTGAAGTATTTTTGATAATCTGATCAATCTTCATCTGTGTAACATAAATTTCCTACTTCATTAACAATTGCTTCATATTTACTATTGCAAATATTTTTTAAATTTTCGGGCATTAATGAAGCAGTAATGCTTCATGGGTTTGAAACTAATGAGAATAAACCAATTACATAGTTAAGTGTTAATTTAGTTGCATATCTATTCTTCATATAATTTAAATCTGTTTTTTGCCCGATGGCATCACTCATAAACGGGACGAACATATTTGCATATGAATTATCATCATACACAAATGGTTCACACACTCAACTTGGATTTAATGACAAGTGAGCTATAGAAACTGATGAGAAAGTAGTGTTGTAATAAGTTTTTGTATATAAACTTGTATCGCAATCACTTGTGTTAATGTGATCTCAACTATTGTCATTTCTTACAAACCTACTTTTATATAATAAATTTGGAAAAAAGTTTGTTTCAGCATTACTTGCTGATTTTTGTCATCCAGTTAAACCAAAATTTGTGCCATCAACTGGAATATATTGCCCTCCTTGTTCGGTTGGAGTGTATAAGTCAACAGAGTAAGAATAGTTTTTTGTGTCTAATGTCTTGGCGATAGCTTGATCAAATTTACCGCTAATAGTAAAAGCAAAAGTTAATGATGACATTACTAATGAACTCATTATTGATAGAATAAGTAATTTTCAAACAGAACTAAACGCAATAGAAATTCTAAATCTTGAAATAACACTAACTTTTTTAAAAGGTTTTTTAACAATTTTTGCTATTGTACCAAATTTATATTCACTTCCACCCTTCATTAAATTAGTAGTTTTTTCTCTTAATAAAAGATATGTAGAAAAAACACTTACACCAACAAACAGTAAAAAAGGTAATAATACTGAAACGAACACAGAAGATCAAGAAAAAGCAAGGATTCCTGTTGGTAATGTCCAAAAGTTAGAGAACAATCTGATTGTAGGTTTTTGCAAAAATGTTCCCAACAAATATCCAGAAATACCTCCGACCAATGAAGGAATTAAAGCAAAAGGAGTCAAGGATAATGCGATGCTTAATTTATTAACCCCATTAGCTTGAATGACACCAATAGTAGTTCTACTATTAGATACATATCTTCGCACAATTATTATTGAAATAACTAGTGATATAGTTATTACAAATATTGTTAATAAATAAGTAATAACATCAATTTTATTGACTAATTGTGGAATATAAGATATTCTAAAAGCTGCTGCATTTAATGTGCATGATAGATCAGAAGCCATGTAAGCAGCATTAATGTTTTCTGGCCAAGACATTATTTGTTTACATTTATTATTAATTTCATTTAATATTTTTTGGCCATTCCTAGGATTATAGAATTTACCTACAACATATTTTTCTTCTTCATTACCTAAAAATGAAGCATGTATTCTTTCATAAAATGATTTGTTGCCAAATACAATGCATTCTTTTTCTGTGTTTGGAATTTGTCTATTAATTGCTACTATTGGGTACACATAATCGCCAGTAATACCAGCGGACAAAATAAAAGAAGGTGTAGCACCAGCGATATTAATTAAATTGCTTTGATATTTATTTTCTCAAGTAGTAAATTTTTGATCAATTACTGATTGTTTTAAAGAATTCATTCATGCTATAAATCTATTTCTTTCATCCCGAATATTAGCATGAGTTTCTGCTCAATCTAAATAATCTTTATCTTCTGATAACAAACTATGAATATCTAATGGCATTAGATTATGAGATTGCATATATTGAGGTGCACAAATTGTGAACCTACTTGTTCAATCGTCTATCAATCATGTGAACGGAATTGCAATTGAACCGGATGTTTTTTCGTATGAAATAACATATGAATATTTTTTATCAATTACGTCTACATTTGTATATTTTTCGTTATAAAAAGATTTATATTTATCTTCGGCTGCAACAAAGTTATTTGGGTTAGCTAATAACACATCGTTAAGTTCAGTAACTTTATCAATAAAAGACGGATCTTGTGTTTCTGGTTCTGTGCTAGAGCCTTTCGATAATAATTCTATTTGATCTCTTATAATTTTTTGTTCTTCTAGGTTGTTCACAACACTATTTCATTCCAAAAATTTATGAGATAGAATTTCTTTTTTAGATAACCCAGAACGATTAAGATAAGGGTTTCATTCACTATCAGCAAAGTTATGTCAACCAATGAAGTTAAAGTTACTATCATTAAATAAAATTTCACGATCAACTATAGAATCATATAGATGAGTTTCGTCTTCAGGTTGAGACAAAACAATATCATAAAAAATACCATCTGTTGAATTATTAATATTTAAAGATGAATAGTTTCTAAAATAAACTTTATTTTTCATATGGTCAGATGTTAAATATTGACTAAGCGGACTATTTTCATGTTCTAAATAGTTTAGTAAATCGTTAGTTCATGAGCTAAAGTATGCAAGAATCTCTTTTGAATCACTGTTGTTTTCGGTGCCCATTAATTGTTCAGAAATTTGTTCTACATTTTTAGTGGATTTTGGAGGGGTACCACTCGCTCCGTCCATATAGGTAAGGTGATTTTCATTGATTATTGTATATGAACGATAAATTAGATCATGTGGCACACCAGATATTTCATCTTTGTGTTCGTTGTAAAATGTTCCTATTAATGAGTCGTCGTTATAATCTGCGTAAAGATGGAAATAATATTTTTTGGTGTATGTGTTTCCAGAAACTGTTTGATCAGGTCAATAAACTTTTTCACCATCAGAAGAAAAACCATAGTGACCACCTTGTTGATCGCCGGGTTGTTGAGTTATATTACCAGTGTTATAATGCTCTGAAACTGTAAAATCATGTTGATTTCCTTCATTTGATATTTTTGCATAGGTTGAATCAATGTTGGTTGATGTGCTTTGCAATGTTGTAAACATTCCTACTGATAAAAAGATAAGGAATGTTAGTCCAATAATTGAAACCTTATTTTTTACTAAGGACCTAAAAGTATTCTTTAGCAGATTCCACATATTTTTTAATTATATATTAAATTTATTAATATATATATTTAATAATTAATTAGTAGTTATATATAAAGATAATAGTATTTTTAGAAAAAAAATTTAAAATGTATATAATATACATTACAAATGTAGCGTGTGGAAGGTCTATAGACCGATATACCACGTAAAGAACTAGAAGAAAGGAGTTACTTGTGGCTGCAAAAAAAGAAATAAAAAGAATCGCAAAGATTCAATTGATTGGTGGGCAAGCTAAACCAGGACCTGCATTAGCGTCTATTGGTATTAATATGGCTGAATTCACTAAACAATTTAATGATCAAACTAGAGATCGTATGGGGGAAGTAGTGCCATGTGTTATTACTGCTTTTTCTGATAAATCTTTTACTTTTATCATTAAAACTACTCCAGCCTCTGTTATGTTAAAGAAAGCTGCTAAAATTCAAAAAGCAGGTAAAAATCAACTAACTGATGTGGTTGCAACAATTACTAAAGAACAAGCTTTAGAAATTGCAAGATATAAAATGCCTGACCTAAACGCATATGATGAAGAAATGGCATTAAGAATGATTGCGGGAACTGCAAAACAAATGGGCATTAAGATCAAAGATGTAGATCTTACACCTAAAAAAAATGGAGGTAAGCAATAATGTCTGGTAAAAAATTTAAAAGTGTTAAGACACTTGTAGACAACAAAAAGATATATTCTGTTCAAGAAGCAGTAGCTTTGGCAAAAAAAACTGCAACTACGAAATTTGATTCATCTATCGATATTGCTATTAAATTAAATCTTGATACTACAAAAGCTGAACAGCAATTAAGAGGTACAATAGCTCTTCCTCATTACTTTGGTAAATCTAAAAGAGTATTATTAATCTCTAGTGATGTAACTAAAGAACAAGCTGAAGCTGTTGGCGCTGATTACTTTGGTGAAAGTGATAAAATTGCTGATATTAAGAATGGTTGATTAGACTTTGATGTTATTATTACCACCCCAAAATTTATGCCTGAATTATCTAAATTAGGTAAGATTTTAGGGCCAAAAGGATTGATGCCAAATCCTAAACTAGGAACAGTTACACCTAAACCATTAGATGCTGTTAGGGAATTCAAAAAAGGTAAAATGAATTATCGTACAGACACATATGGAAATATTCATATGACAGTAGGTAAGGTTTCAGCAGCTAACGAAAAGATTGTTGAAAACATTGATGCATTAGTAAGTTTCATTAAGTCTAAAAGGCCATCAACCGTAAAAGGCGATTACATTCAAAAAATATATCTATCTTCTACAATGGGTCCTTCAATAAAAGTAGCATTTGAAAAATAGAGAGTTATCTCTATTTTCTAAATTGAAATATAAAGTGCAACACTTAATATTTTTATAACACAAAAGA
>CATAWQ010000007.1 GCA_949500635.1 uncultured Mycoplasmatota bacterium | reverse complement strand
TTTTCATATTTTCTTTTGAGTAATATATTTATACTGTTTTTTTTTTTTTTTTTTTGCAAAAAACTTGAAAAATACACAAAAATATTGACACCTGCCTTTTAAATATTAATTTAAATACTATGCAACCTCTCAACGGTATGGTAAATTACCATTTTGTTTTAAGAATATTAGTAATTGGTCACTACCATATTGTTGATTGACAGGATTAGTTACTTTAACTTTTCCAACATCAACTACTTCTGAAAACGCAGATCATCCAACAGTAGTAATTGCACTACCTTGTCAAGAGTTTCATGTTATGTTATTTAGGTTTTGACAACCACGGAAAGCACTTTCATTAATTGTTTTTAAATTTCCTGGGAATGTAATAAAATTTATCGATGTGCAATTTGCAAAACCATATAGTCCAATTGATTCCAAAGTACTTGGGAATGTGATAGATTTTAACTTTTTACAAATTGCAAAAGCACCATCTCCAATTGAAGTTAAAGTACTTGGGAATGTAACAGAAGATAGTTTTAAACAACCATAAAAACAGCATTATCAATTGAAGAAAGATTTGGACAATTAGATAAATCTACTGAACTCAAATTTGAACATTCAAAAAAAGCTTCTCTACCAATTGAAGATAAATTTGTGCATTTAGATAAATCTAGTGAAGTTAGTGAGGAACATGCTTGGAATGCGCTTTCACCTATAACACCTAATTCAGAATTTTCAGGGAAAGTTAAATATTTAATAAAAGATGGAATTTTTGTTTCTTCTGTATTTTCATTGTAAAAAGCTTGATCAGCGATACCTTTTACATTAGCAGGTATTTGAATTGTGTTATAGTCTTTGTATAAATTAGAGTTTCTTACAAAATCATCTGTAAAACCTTGCAAAATGCCATTTTGATTAATGTTATAAACAGTTGAAGGAAGCATTATGTTTTGTTCTGGAACATTAAGTGAGTATACTACTCCACCCACTCCGAGAGCAAGAGTGGTTATTATTCCAGCATATAATGCGATTAATTTCAATGTTTTTTTATTTTTCATAATTCTATCATCTATCCAATATAAGTATATTTGTAAAAAAATATCAAAATAAAATATTTAATAATTTATCAAAATAATATTAGTAAATTAACATTAATGTTTAATTAATAAACTGAGATAAATATAATATAAATTATATATTATATGGGCTTATCAGCAGGCATAGTAGGGTTACCAAATGTTGGTAAATCAACTTTATTTAATACGATAACTAATTTACAAGTAGAGGCTGCAAATTATCCCTTTGCTACTATTGATCCAAATGTTGGAATTGTAAAAGTACCTGATAAAAGATTGGAAAAATTAGCTGAAATCATTCATCCAGACAAGATTATATATGCAACTTGCACATTTGTTGATATAGCAGGACTAGTTAAAGGTGCATCACAAGGGGAAGGACTAGGTAACAAATTCTTATCAAATATTAGAGAAGTTGATGCTATTTGTCATGTTGTAAGATGTTTTGATGATAAAACCATAAACCATGTCTATGATTCTGTTGACCCAATTAGAGATATGGAAGTGATTAATTTAGAATTAATACTTGCTGACCTACAAACATTAGAGAAAAGATTTACTCATATAGTTGCAAAATCTAAATCTGGAGATAAACAAGCAGTTATTGAAGAATCTGCTGTTAGAAAAGTATTGCAGGTTCTTAAAGAAAATAAATTTGCTAAAACCGCTAATTTAATTGATGAAGAAATGAAATTCATTAAAAACTATAATTTATTAACAAATAAACCAGTTTTATATATTGCAAATGTTAATGAATCTGATATTAGTAATCCAGAAATTAACCAATATTATTTAAAGCTTAAAAATGAAATTGCTAAAACTGATAATTCATTAGTTATTCCTATATCAGTTAGTCTTGAGCACGAGATATCAAAACTAACAAATGATGATAAAAAAATGTTTATGGATGATCTTAAAATTAAAACACCTGGATTAGATCGTGTAATACAAGCAACATATAAATTATTGAATTTAAGAACTTTTTTTACTTTTGGTAAGTCAGAAACAAGAGCGTGAACTTTTACTAATGGTATGACAGCTCCTGAGTGCGCAGGAGTAATTCATTCAGATTTTCAAAGAGGATTTATAAAAGCAGAAATTTATGACTGTAATGATATGTTTGAATACAAATCAGAAGCAATTTTAAGAGAAAAAGGAAAAATTAGAATGGAAGGTAAAGAATACATCATGAAAGACGGTGATGTTTGTTTGTTTAAATTTAATGTTTAATTTCTTGATAAAATTAAGTTTTTTATTTAAATATTAAATAAAATATTATGGGGAGATCATCAATGACTAAAAGAAATATTAAAAAACAATGTTTATTACTTATTGGTTCTCAATACGGAGACGAAGGTAAAGGGAAATTTGTAGATATCTTATCAGAAGGATATGATTATATAGTTAGATTTCAGGGTGGTGATAACGCAGGCCACTCAATTGTTATAGGTGGAAAAAAGTACAAATTAAGATTGATTCCATCTGGAATTTTTAAAAAAAATAAAAAAGTGGTTATTGGTCATGGAGTGGTTGTTAATCCTAAAACCTTATTAAATGAAATTGACTATTTGGAGAAAAATGGTTTTTCTGTAAAG
This sequence comes from uncultured Mycoplasmatota bacterium, assembly GCA_949500635.1. Classification (GTDB taxonomy): domain Bacteria; phylum Bacillota_I; class Bacilli_A; order Mycoplasmatales; family Mycoplasmoidaceae; genus Malacoplasma_A. The sequence continues at coordinate 20,341 of CATAWQ010000007.1, read as the reverse complement.
GGAAGATTGTTTGTAGCCGACCGTGCTCATGTTATTTTAGATTATCATAAACAAATAGATAAATATCAAGAAGAATTAAAAGGAGATCAAAAAGTAGGTACTACTTTATGTGGCATTGGCCCTTGCTATTCAGATAAGATTCAACGTGTTGGTATAAGGATTGCTGATCTATTAAATAAAAAAGAATTAGAGAACAAAATTACTTTATCTTTCAAGACAAAAATTCATTTACTACCTAAACTAGGATACAAAATTTCTGATGCTAAAAAAATAGCTGAAGAATATTACAAAATAGGTTTAAAAATTAAACCTTATATTTCAAATACAATTGATTTATTAAATAATGCATATAGAGCAGGTAAAAAAATCTTGTTTGAAGGAGCACAAGGTTCTTTCTTAGATATTGATATGGGGACATATCCTTATGTTACTTCATCATCAACTATTGCTGGAGTGTCTAGTGGTAGTGGCATTAGTTTAACAAAAGTTAATGATGTATTAGGAATTGTTAAAGCATATACATCAAGAGTTGGTGAAGGACCATTTGTTTGTGAAATTTTTGGTACAACAGCAAAGAAAATTAGAGATGCTGGTGGAGAATATGGTACAATAACAAAACGTCCAAGAAGAATAGGATGGCTAGATTTAGTAATGTTAAAATATGCAGTAAATGTTGTAGGTATTACTGAAATTGCTTTAACGTTAGTAGATGTATTATCTGGATTAAATGAAATTAAAGTATGTGTGGGGTACAAATATAAAGGTAAAACAATTAATGAAATTCTTCCTGACAACACTGAATATGCAAAATGCAAGCCAATATATAAAATGTTTAAAGGTTGAAAAGAAGACATTAGTAATATTAAAAAATATTCTGACCTTCCAACCAATTGCAAAAAATATGTTGAATATATTTCTAAAGTAGTTGAAACTCCTATAGCATTTGTTTCAGTAGGTAACGACAGAACTCAAACAATATTAAAACAAACAATTCTTAAATAGTATGCCAAAGTTAAATACATTTAATAGACAAAAAGGTTGAATTGAAGTTATTTGTGGACCAATGTTTGCGGGTAAGTCCGAAGAATTATTACGTAAAATGAATAGACTTAAATATGCTGAAGCTGATTATTTAATATTTAAGCCAATCATTGACACAAGAACTAAAAATACAATTAAATCAAGAGATGGAAGAGAGTTAAAAGCAATTAATGTTAAATCTTCTTGAGATATTATTGATTATGTTAATAAAAAAGCTAAGATTAAACCGCAAGTAATTGCTATTGATGAAATTCAATTTTTCGATGATGAATTGCCTCAAGTATGTAACTATTTAGCTGACAACGGTTTTATTATTTATGCAGCCGGATTGGATTCAGATTTTAGAGGTGTTCCATTTAAAAACACAGCTAGTTTATTAGCGACTGCAGAAAATGTTATTAAATTAACTGCTATTTGCACTGTTTGTGGGGCACCAGCAACCAGAACTCAAAAGCTGATAGATGGTAAACCGGCATCATTTGATTCACCAAGAATTGTAGTTGGTAATGTTGAAACTTATACAGCAAGATGTAGACACCACCATGAAGTTAAAGGTGTTAAAAAATAAATTTAATTAATCTATTAATTGGATTTTATTATCAGGGTATGAATTATCTTGTTTTTTAAATGCAAACAAACCAATAATACATAAACAACACAATTGAATTGTTAACATTGTAAAAAACAATATAAAAACAGCCAAATTAAAAGTTGAGTAAAAAGGAAAATATAAAGAACCAAAAATTAGTAAACACAAGACTATTAAAAGGCATGAAAATAAAAATCAAAAAAATCTTTTATCCTTTTCAATAGAAGATATTTTTTTATTTGTTACTATGAATTTTTTTCCACTATTAAATATGAAAACTTTTATAAAAGCAAAGGTATATATGTAAGGCATTAATGGAGATAAAATTATTGAAAAGAAGGGAATAATAAAATATTTTTTTCTTCTTAACAATAGGAAAATTGAAATCACAAATGTACTTATATATCCAATGATATATCCAAGAATACACATACAAGTGATGATTACAACAAAATGTGCATCAAATAAAAAGTCGCTAAAATTCACATGAATACAAGACATTGCTATAGGTGAAAAAAGAAAAGTAAATAAAAGTAGTGGTTGAAAAAGTATTGAATAAAACTCTAACATACACGAAAAAGTTCCAATTTCTTTATTAGGATTTAATTTTAAGAATTTTTCTTTAAGCATCAAGTAGCTTCCAGCAGAAATTCTATAATTTCTGATAAAGTATGAAGAAAGAGAAAGCGGTTGTCTTTCACCATATGCAGTAACGTTTGTTCAAACGTTTCTATATCCGTTTTTTACAAGACATGTAGACATTGCACCATCTTCACATTGAGTGTTAGGTCATTCTCCAATTTTATAAATAGCCTCTTTTTTATAAACAATTCCTGCTCCAGGCATTACATATTCACCATATGTTGTAGCAAATAACCGAGTAGAAGAATTTGAATTATCTCATAACAAACCAAATAAGTTTTGTAATTTATTGTTAAGTTTGACAGCTTTATAAGTAACACAAACAGACCCTAAATTATCAATTTTATTTGATAGAAAGATTTTAATTGCATTAATTGCATGATCATGTAATAAAATATCTCCACTATCTACATGGATCATGTAATCTCATTCACCTTTTGTTTCATTAATAAAATAATCAAAAGCCCTTGATAAACCATTTTTTTTGTAATAATTAGTTTTTCAATTTTTACTATGTAAAACTGTGGCATTATGCTTTTTTGCAAAAAGTTCTATTTCATACACCATTTTTTCATCTGTTGAGTCATCAAGAATGTAGCGCTTGATTTTTGGATAGTTTTGTGCGAAAGTATAAGCAATTTCTTCTGGCATAAAGTCATTGTATACAGGCACAACAATAGCAACTCATGGTAAATCTTCATCTTTAATATTTACATTATTAATAATCCTTGTGTGTGCATCTTTAATTTTGTTGCAGAATATAGCACCACCTATAGTGTTAATCATGGTGCTAGTAACAACTGGACTAATTAGTTGTATGCATAAAAGTTGCAAGAAAAAAAATATTCATAAACGAAACGGACAAAAGAAATAAAGCGTAATATAAGCAGAAATTAATAAAGTGTTTAGAAGAATTAAAATAACAACTCAAGTTATTATTGGCCCCCTTCTATTTTTTATTTGAAAAACTTTATTATCTGATAGCATTTAATTTTTATAAATTATAATCTATGGATATGGAATATTATATAATATCTGGTTATTTTGCCCCTATTCATAAGGGGCATCTAGACATAATTAATGCAACGAGCAAAAAAGGGAAAGTCATTGTTATTGTTAATAATGACAAACAACTTGTAGCAAAACGTGGCAAAGCTTTTATGGATAACAAAAACCGTTGCGAGGTAGTGAAGAATCTAAAAGGTGTATACAAAATAATTTTATCGATAGATAAGGGCCCATCAGTTTGTGACACTCTTAAAAAAATAAGAAAGTTGTATAAAAATGATAAATTATTTTTTGTTAATGGTGGAGACAGAAACAAGAATAATATTCCAGAAAATCGTACATGCAAAGAATGTAATATTCTACAAATTTATAATGTGGGGGGGGCGAAAAAATATTCTTCCAGAAATTTTTTATATGAATGAACTATTTGAGCAAAAAAACTTAAGAAATCAGATTTAAAAAAATACAATTTATGTTATGAAAAATATTAGATGTTTAGCTTTTGATTTAGATGATACATTAACTGCTTCTAAAACAAAAGCAAACAAAGAAATTATTGATATATTAACAAAATTGATCAATAAATATAATTGTTATTTTTCAATTATTTCTGGTAGTAAATTTAATCAGATTCATAACCAAATACTTAAGTATTTTGATGAAAAACTATTTAAAAACTTTATTATTTTTCCTGTTCTTGGAGGGGTCTTACATTATTACAATAATGGAAAGTTTGTTGCAGAGAAACAAGTGCCTGATATTTCTAAGCATACATTTAACAAAATTTCTAAAGCAATTAAAATATTAGCTACTCAAAAGAATATTTGATGCGAGAATCCAACAGGAAATATTATTGAACACCGCGGGGTTCAAATCACATATTCAGCTTTAGGACAAAAAGCTACTTATAAAGACAAACAAGATTGAAATGTTAAAAATTTTAAGATTAAGAAAGCATTAGCTAAAGAAATTCAAAAACAATTCCCTGAGTTATCTGTTAAACTTGGAGGAATAACCAGTATTGACATTAGTAACCCAAAAATATCTAAAGAATTTGCTATTAATACACTATTAAAAAAATTTAATTTATCTAAATTTGAAGTAATTTATTTTGGGGATAATTTTCGAAAAGATGGGAATGATTACCCTGTAATTAAAACGGGAGTTAAAATTAAAAAAGTAAAAAGCTGAAAGGATACATATAAAATTCTGTTATCGATGCTTTAATTAGAATTTAATTTTTTCAACTTTAATCTGTAAGTTTTTTTTAACAGAACAAATGGCAAGAATGCTTCTTGCAATTTTTTTTGTACAGAAATAATATTTTTTGTTTAAATAAGATGTTTGCCACTCTTTTTTAAATTGAATTGATGTTTTTTTAATTTTAGATAGTTCACTACCTGAAATTTTTATTAACGATTCTTTGCAGCATCAAATTTTATAAAAAGCATCAAATGATTTTTTTTGTTTATTAATAAGTAAATTTTCTTCTACAGAGAATATAGACTTAGTAATCTTGCTAAAATCTAACCCAACAATGCATTGAATATCGCAACCTATTGGTTTATTGTCATATGCCAATATAACGAAACCATTTGAATGTGAAATTGAAAAATAAATTTTATTATTTTTAATATAGGGTTTGTTATTTTGTTTTCTTATTAATAATTTTGAAGGTATTTTAAATTTATTTAAAATATTAGCAATTAACAGACTACTAATTAAATATTCTTTTTGATTAATTTCATTTTTATAAGATTTGAATTGTTTTCAGCTAATAATATTTTTCAAATCATCTTCAAACCTTTTATAGTTAGAAAGATCAATATTATTAGCATCACAAAATAATACAGTAATAGAATTTGCCATTATTTAATTTTCTTTATATATTTCATTATTTCTTTTGATATTTCAGGATCTTTTAAAGCCATATCAATAGTGGCTTCCACATATCCTTGTTTAGAACCAATATCATATCTCTTACCAGAAAAGTTATAGGCCATAACTTTGTGCTGCAAACAAAGTTTTTGAATGGCATCTGTTAATTGAATTTCTCCTGATTTATCTGGTTTAGTATCTTGTAGTGCTAAAAAAACATCTTTTGTCAATATGTATCTACCTAACACTGCATATTGACTTGGTGCCTCTTTTATTTTTGGTTTTTCTACGACAGATTTAACTTTAATTATTGAACTATTGATTTTCCCTTCTGGTTCAATAATTCCATATTTTTGAACACTCTGCTTTGATACTTTTTGCACACCAAGAATTGATTTACCGGTTTTCTCATATGCTTCAATACATTGAAGTAATGCAGGTTTTTTATTGGGTTTTGTATACACAAAATCATCTCCTAATAAAACAGCAAAAGGTTCATTTCCCATAAAAACCGAAGCTAATGAGAGAGCGTCACCCAAGCCATTAGGCTGTTTTTGTCTAATAAAATGAATGTTTACTGAGTTAGAAATTTTTTTAACCATTTTATATAAATCAATTTTATTTTTTTCTAATAATCTTTTTTCTAATTCATATGAAGTATCAAAATGATCAATAATAGAGTTTTTAGACGAAGACACGATTAACAAAATTTCTTTAATACCACTTTTGACGGCTTCATTAACTATATGTTGAATTGTTGGAATATTAACAATAGGTAACATTTCCTTCGCTAACGCCTTAGTTGCAGGAAGAAATCTTGTTCCCATTCCAGCAGCTGGAATAACTGCTTTTATAATTTTTTTCATATGCTATATAAATATAGTATATTATCTATAATGGTTATGGAAAAACTTTTAATAGTTGGATTAGGTAATTACCCAAAACAATATAACTGTACTAGACACAATGTTGGTTTTATAGCAATTGATAAATTATCAAAGGAATTATCAATAGACTTAAATAACGAAAAATTTAATGGAATATTTGGTTATAAAAACATTGGGAACTATTCACTAATATTGGCGAAACCATACACATTAATGAATTTATCTGGAGATTTTGTTCAACAACTAATGGATTATTACAAGATTGATATTGATAATTTATTAGTCATTTGTGATGATATAGATACACCATTTGGAAGTATTAGAATTAAAAAAACAGGCAGCAGTGGTGGACAAAACGGGTTGAAGTCTATCATCAATAGATTAAATTCTCAAGATTTTAAAAGAATAAAAATCGGAATTGGTCGGCCAACAACTAGAATGTCTATAGCAGATTATGTGTTATCAAATTTAACTTGCAGCCAATTAGATGATTTAGATAAAATTAATAATGAAATTGTTAAAATAATTTTTAAAATAACAGAAAACACCCCCTTTGATTCAATAATGAGCCAATTTAACAAGAAAATTGCTTAATATTATTGACCAACATTTTAATTAATTAAAATGTTGGTCATTTTTTATGTATCTTCAATATTTAATACTATAATTTTTATACATTTTTACAACCATAGAAAGCAATTATGAAATACGTATTAAAAAGAGATGAGAGAAGAGTAAAATTTAATGAAGAAAAAATTGAAAATGCTTTAATTAAAGCTGTTTCGGGAAGTGGAATTGATGTTCCATTCACTGAAATTATTAGCGTTAAGAATTCTGTTTTAGAAAGAATTAACGCATTAAGAGATGAAGATGTTATTAGTGTTGAAGAAATTCAAAACTTGGTTGTTGAAACATTAAAAGACAAAAAACATTCTGATTTAGCTCAATCATATGATACATATAGACGCGAAAGAACAAGACAACGTGAAGTTAAGTCTGAAATTATGCAAACAATTCACAAGATTGGTGTTGAAACTGATCGTGATAATGCCAATGTTGGTAACAATTTTTCTGCTAAATTATTACGTATTGCTTCTGAGTCTAATAAATGACATATTTTATTGTCTGTATTACCAAAAGAAATGGCTCGTGCCCATGAAGTAGGGGATTTATATATTCACGATTTAGACTCATATAATTTAACAGTTAATTGCTTGCACATTCCTACATCTAAGTTATTAAAAGAAGGATTTAATACAGGTTATGGTACTATTAACCCACCTAAACATATTGAAGTTGCTGCAGAATTATTATGTATTATTCTTCAATCAACTCAAAATGATATGTTTGGTGGACAATCACACCCTAACTTTGATAATGATTTAGCTCCTTATGTTAAGTTAACTAGAAACCAAATTAGGAAAGAATGCGAAGAAATTGGAGTACCAACAGACAAATTAGATGAAGTAACTAACAAATTATTGTTTAAGAAACTTCGTCAAGCGATGCAAGCTGTTGTATTTAATCTAAATACAATGCATTCACGTGCAGGAAGTCAAGTCCCTTTCTCATCTATTAATATTGGTATTCCAAGATCTGATGAAGCAGCAATGGTTTGTCAAGCTTTCTTAGAAGAATACAATAAAGGTATGGGACAAGGTGAACAACCAATATTTCCTAACATTATTTTTAGAGTTAAACAAGGTGTTAACCGTGATGAAACTGATCCATACTATTATTTATTCCAATTAGCTTGTCATGTTGCAGCCAATAGAATGAATCCTACATTTATGAATATTGACTCAGACTTTAATAAAAAATATTATGATATGGGTATTCTACCTGCAACAATGGGATGTAGAACATATTTATGTTCTAATATTAATGGTGAACCAGGTGTTGAAGGACGAGGAAACAACGCTCCTGCAACTATTAACTTAGTTAGACTTGGTATTAAAGCTAAAAAAGACATTAATAAGTTTTTTGAAATGTTTGATAATATGATCGATCTTGCTGAACAACAATTGTTACATAGATTTAAAGTTCTATGTAATTTAAAAGTAAAAGACTTACCTTTTGTTGCTGGCCAACATTTAATGAAGGGTAGTGAAAACTTAGGACCTAATGATTCAATTAAGCCTATTATGTTAAATGGTACATGAGGTATAGGTTTTATTGGTTTGGCTGAAACATTAAAATTGTTAACAGGTAAACATCATGGTGAATCTAAAGAATCACAAGAATTAGGTATTAAGATTGTTACTCATTTAAGAGAACGTTGTGATAAATTGACTCAAAAACATAAAATGAATTTTAGTTGTTATGCAACACCAGCTGAAGGGTTATCAGGTAAATTCACAGTATTGGACCAAAAATTCTATGGTGACATTCCATGAATTACTGATAAGAACTTCTATACAAACAGTTTCCATGTCCCTGTAGATTATCCTATTTCAATTGCTGAAAAATTAACAATTGAAGCTTCATATCATGCATTATGTAATGGTGGACACATTTCTTATGTTGAATTTGACAACTACCCAACAGGTGAACAAATTGAAAAAGTTATCCGTTGAGCTTACTCAAACACTAATATCAATTATGTAGGTATTAACTTTCATATTCGTTATTGTAGAGAATGTGCTAGAAGAAAAAATGCAGAGCAAATAATAAAGAGACAAAAGCAAATTTGCGATTGCTAATTATGGCTGATAAAATTAGGTTAGCTGGAATTGCACAACAAAGTCTTGTAAATGGCAAAGGTTTAAGGAAAGTTTATTTTTCTCAAGGATGCAGTCATCACTGCAAAAATTGTTTTAATCCAGAGACATGACCATTTGTTGGTGGACAAGAATTTAACATGGATGATTTGATACAAAAGTTATCTAATGAAACATATTTAGATGGAGTTACTTTTAGTGGAGGCGATCCATTTCAACAAGCAGATAAATTTGCTTATATGGCTGTTAAGATTAATAAAATGGGATTTAATATTTGGTGTTATACTGGGTATACATTTGAAGAATTATTGGAATTATCTAAAACGGATAAGAATATAGAAACTATGTTACATAACATTAATGTTATAGTAGATGGTAAATTTATTCAAGAACTATATGATGAACACTTAAAGTTTAGAGGTTCATCAAATCAAAGAATTATTGATGTGCAAAAAAGCTTAAAAACCAACTCAATAATTACATTAGATTTTAATTAATTTAACTAAATTAAAAAAAATTAGTGCATGAATCACACAGTTATTTTAAAAAGTGTTATACTAACATATGTAAAAGTAAAAGGAGTATAAACAAAACAATGAAACAAGTTAATCAAGTTACTTACTTAAGTCCATCAGATAAATCATGTCCAGTTTGTGGATCACACGATATTCAATCTGTTAGTCGTATTACTGGATATTTGTCATTAGATGAAAGATTCGGTGGTGGTAAAATTGCAGAAAGAAGCTCAAGAGTAACTCATAACAACGATTGTCACGAAAAAGTTTACAACAAATAGTCTTCTTCTTTTTCTATAGATAAAAATAACCGCAACAAACGGTTATTTTTTTATCTCATTTAAGATCTCATTAATTATTTGTTTAGTTGGTTTAGTTTTAAATAGACCATAATAAACACCGTTGAGCAACCTACCATTATCAAAATCTTTTTGTTTATGTTTATCTAATCCATTTATTTGTAATATATAACATGAAATATATTTAGGTTTAAAATCACGAACAATAACTGTTGTAGGTGTGGTTTCGTGTTCACTAACAGCTATTGCAGGGACTGGTAATGGAACAGAATAAAAATATTTAATTATTACGTTTGAAATAAAAGCATGTATTTGTTTTGAAATCATAATACTATCCGTTTGTTTGGTTTGAATAATAACATCTGTTTCAAATTTAATATTAGAAAAAACTTTTTTGTAAATAGAATTAACAAAAGCCTGTGATTGAATAGAAGAAGAAGTAGGGACACATTTGGTTTGTATCTTATAGTCTTCTCTATAAAATAGAGGAATACATGAGAAAGGAGATTGAAGCTTACAAAATTTAATAATAAAATTTTTAATTTGATCCACTTTGATACTTTTAATTTCATCTAAATCATAAGATGAATTCTCTGTTAATGAACCAAATGAATAATTAATACAATCAGTTTCAAACAATTGAGTAAAATTATTATTTTTAGAACTTAAGCTTTTAAGTCGAAGTTTGTTAATATTAAATTGAGGCTTCTTTTGATAAGTGATTACATTATCATTGTCTTTTAACAAAACAAAATCTGGATAAGTAGTTAATAAATTAATTATTTTTTCTTGAGCCAAAACAGTGAATACAACTCTGAATTGTTGTTCGTCATTCCTTGAAGTAACAAAAAATTTATCAAACTTTGGATTATCCATTGGAAACTGATTCTTATTTTTTGTTTTAAATCAATGTTGTTTTAATTCGTTGTTACAAATAAAAGATAAGTTTTTAACAAGATTAGTTTTGATTGACATGTAATCATTCTTTTTGTATATTGGGAATGGTCATCACACTGTTGCTATGGCCTCTTCAGTTTCCACGCCTTCTTCAGTGTAGTAACTAACAGTAACTTCTTTAGTATATGGTACATCAATTCACGATTGGATTTTACCTTTAGCAACAATAAATGGAGTATTATACATTTTTCCAGAAACCAATTCACACACAGAAAAATCTTTATCTTTATTAAATAAAGGAATAACAGAATTACTAAAATTTTCCCATAAAGGAATGTGCTCATAAGGAATGGTCGGAGAAAATTTAAAATCTTCAAATATCTTATTTAAAATATTTTCAATTATTTCACATGAACTATAGAGTTTTTACAAAGGGTCTAATTGTTTTTGTAAGTTAGTTTCTAAAACTTTTAATTCTTTATTTTGAGCCTCAATAGTTGGAGTGATTTTTTTTATTTGCCTATTAAAAATAAAATATGGGAAAATTAATCAAATAAATATTCACTTAAAAATATTTTTGATTCTTCTTGATCTTTCGAGTTCACTAGTGTTGCGATATAGATCATAATATTTATTGGCTAACTCCTTATTTTCAGATTTATTTACATTAGATCTGTTCAACAAATCATTCAAGTATTGATTAAAAAGCTTTTCAGCTTCTATTATGATTTTGTTAACATCATCACTATTAGAAATCTGGGGGTTTAATTGGGACATTCTAATTATTTGTTAAGTTTTAGAGAAACATCATTTTGTTGCTCTTCACTTGCATTAAATAATGCAAATGAGTGCAGCCTTAGTTTAGTTGCAACAACTTTTCCAGGGAATGTAAATAATTCTTGGTTAAATTGAGTAACAACAGAATTGTATAGTCTACGACTAGCTGCAATTTCTTGCTCTAAGTATTCAGCACTATTCATTAAGTTTTTAATAGCTTCTGTAGAAGCAATCTTAGGGTAGTTTTCATAAGTTGCTAACAGTCTAGCAAATGCTGAGTCAATTTTTTGATTTGCTTCATTAAGGTTATCATCAGTAATCTTATAACTTCTTAATTTTGTAATATCAGACAATAAACTTTTTTCAAAATCCATAGATGATTTAGTAGCATCTACCAATTTAACTAAAGTATCACGTCTTTGTGCAAGTTGGATTTGAATTCCACTAGTCTTCTCATTAACTTGGATTTGTAATCTATTAAATTTATTTTTCTTAGTAATAGAATAAATAAAAAATATACCTAATGTTACAATACCTAAAGTAACATAACCTACTTTGTCTGCTGCTGAACAAGTAGCATTGATTTGTCTATTTTGTACATTTGGATTAAATCCCTTTGCTTGTTGTTCGTTTTCTCTTGTATCAATTAACATAATTTTCTCCTATATATTAAATTATATAATCTTTGTAGCTTAAGAATGGTTCTTACAATATAAATATGGGTAAATTTTATTACAATATTGAAAAGATAGAAACTAAAACAAAACCTGTTGTCATCAATTTAACAAAAGTTAAAAAAACAGGAACGGTTGATGACGGAAAACAACCAAGAACTTCTAATCGTCAAATATTAGAACAAATTCTTGCTCGTTTAGATAACGTTGATAAACGTTTAGATGATGTTGAAAAACGTTTAGATGTTGTTGATAAACGTTTAGAGAGACACGATGAATTGTTTTGGATGGTTCTTGACCAATTCAAAGAACATAAGTGAATTGATTAGATTAATTATTAATTACATTGTATATCTTGCAATATTTTATTAATAAAAATAAAACAGGAGACTAATAAAATTGAACAAATATTAAAATTTTTTACAAAAAACTGAATTTTTCTCCATAGATATATAGTGAGAGGAAAAATACCATATACATAATTTTAAAAAATCAGACAAATTTAAATCATATGTAAGAGTTAACAAACCTCAACTATATATGGTTGTTAATAGTGTAGGTAATACAATAGAATTAGATAAAATGATACGGCTTGTGAAAAAGACCAGAGCATCAACAAGAACTCAAAAACCTCCAATATGATTTTCAGACTTTGTTAATGAGCAAAGAGAGTTTAATAATACGCAATTAGAATTCAATAAACGTGTCATACAGAAACTTGATAAGCACGATCAATTATTTGAAATGGTTCTTGACCAATTTAAGAAACATAAGTGAATTAAATAAAGCGATTAGATATTTATTAAATTTGAAGAATAGATAAATCTATAGATTGTTCTTTTTTATGTAATCATCCATAGCATTAAGGATTTTATTAAATTGTTTGTTTTCATCTTGATTTAATTTCCTACCACTTAAAACAATAGAACCATCTCGAGGATGTACTAAGTCATTCCTTTCTCTTCTTATTTTATGTAGTAGATCAACATCTAACTCTGTAAATCCAAGCTTCTCAGAGACGTCGGTTATTCTTTCAATGTTAATTCTTGTATTACCTTTGACATATTCATTTTTAAATTGATTAATTTTTCTTGCACTATTTTCGAACTTGCTTCAGGCATCTATAATGCTAAATTGATTATCAAAATTATTTTCTTTAAAAGTGTTATTTATATCGCCATTATTTTTTGTTCATTCAGCATATGAATCTTTTCCTTTAGAAGAATTGTGATTTTTGCACAATAATTGAGCATTTTTCAAAACAGTTTTACCACCTTTTGATCAAGCTGTAATATGGTCAACAGCAAGCTTATCATAATCTGAAATATCACAACCTGGAATATTACATTTTTGTTTTAGTTTGTATAAAGAAGATTTATCTTTTTTATCAAAATTTCTTTTGTAATCACAATATGTATTTTTAATTATCAGATTCTCTATTGCTATCATATGGGTGTCAATTTGTCATTTTTTAAAATCATTTTCTTCTTTAGATCCATCTCTGTAATATTTAATTACAGGCTCTGGGTTTCAGTTTTTTTTAATAATGTAATCAGCGATTTGCAGACAAATTTGTGTTGAACATTTAGATGCGTTTGCTATGTCATTAAATAATTGGATTTTGTTGTAGTAATTATTAGTGTTAGGATCAAATACATAATTTCGTGATATATTTAACTGGTTACGAATTTTATTTTTTCATGATTTATCATTCAATAATGAAAAATATGCTAATAAAAAATGTAGCGCTTCGACCCCTCGACCTATTTGCTTAGGTACTTCATCTAATATTTGGCCTTGTGCACTTATAAAATCCTCGAAACCCTTAAACCATTTGCCGTATGATAGACCCCTTATGCATTCATAATCAGTCAATGGAACACCGTTGGTATTTATTAAGTCAAAACTTTTTTCTTCAAGTTCTTTTGGCCCCTCTTTAAGAACAATATCAAATTTATAATTTAATAGTTCATTTTGTCTATCTTTTGATAAATTTGTAAAAGTGCATTCAGTCTCTAACCGTGTAGTTACTGAAATATTTTCAGCATTACGTGGGTTACAAAAATAATATAGAGATAAAATTCTTTGTTTTCCATCATGTATGTTATATTTTCCATCATCTCTCTTTCAAAAAAACAAAGCTGGTAATTGGATTTTTTCATGCAATATAGATCTGACTACATTACCCGCCTTTGTTATTTCTCCATGATCAGTATTAACAGTCAAATTAGCATAAATAAATTGTCTTTGTGTTGTTTGATCATAAAACAATTCCTTATTATTGATCATGTCAATAATTTCTTGTACGGTTTTTTGCATTATTTTTTCCTCCTTGCAATAATTGATGCGAATAAAGATTTACCATTGATTTTAAGAAGAGATTGATTATATTTTTTGTTTGGAAAACTATCAAAATCAAATGGTGAAGCCTCTTTGTTATCGTTATGTCATTTTGAGAAGTTAGTGCCATATCATTCAAAGTTTTGTCCATCAATTGAGTCAAGAACACTAACTGCAGCAACAAACCAGCCTAAATAGTCGTCAGGCAGAGATTTATAATTATTTAATTTAATAGGATGAGTGCCATCCTTCATTTTAATATCATTAAATATTGGATAGTCTGATTTGTAAATTTCATATTTTATTCCAGTCTGAAATGGAGTATTTGAACGACTAATTCTTGCATCTTTAAATGAAGTAATTCAATCTACAAGAACAATTTTCTTTTTTTCTCTAATTTTCATTGTTTTAATATCTCAATTTTCAAAAGGTATGTGAAATTGCACATTAAAACCAAGAAAGCATTCGTCAAGCATTAAATGAAGTCCAACTCTTGGGTTGCCCCGAGAGAGAAAATCGGAAAGTATTATGAAATTAGTTTTACACTCTATTAATGTATTAAGAAAATCTTTAATACAAGTAAAAGCCGGATTAGTAATTACAACATCAAAATCTCTATAATCATGGGACCTATAATCAATTCCTTGCTTTAATTCGGGGTTATACCCAGAAAAAGTTCAAGACTTAGGCTTTCAAAACTTTGCAAAATTTAAAACTGCCTTAATAAAATTACATCTTGGCCCTTGGACTTCTTTGTTATTGATATAGAACTTTTGGTCTTCTTGATCATATGAAATATCAATAATAGCATCACTATGAAGGACTGCTTTGTTATTATCATTTGAAGTAAGATTTAACACATCATCAACGTTTCCGTTCTTATCAAAAATAATTTTAATTCCATATATTTCAGGATGATCATTAAATAAATCTCAATCAAATGGCGATAAACCATTTTTTTGGATAAAATACTCTTCAGGATAGTTTTTTAATTCATCTATTATGTATTGAAGAGGTGTATAACACTCATCATTACTAATAGTGCCAAGAGGTGTTTTTTGTCCGGAGTTCCAA
The DNA here is from genome assembly GCA_949500635.1 of uncultured Mycoplasmatota bacterium. GTDB lineage: Bacteria > Bacillota_I > Bacilli_A > Mycoplasmatales > Mycoplasmoidaceae > Malacoplasma_A. Next base: position 5,000 of record CATAWQ010000007.1, on the reverse strand, counting down.
TTAATTTTTTTTAACACTTTATTTTGTTTATTCATCTGAGGCATAAATAAAAAATCTCTCTAGCAAAAAACTAGAAAGATTCCCCTCCTACACTAAAAATAATTAGAGAGCAGTTACTCTCTCTCTCTCTCTCTCTCGAGCGCACTATATCATTATGACTTATCATAAAAACATTATATTTATTTTTAATGTTATTGAGAGCAATATTATTTATACAATTTAATATAATGATTAATGAAATTATGGGTAAAAAAGAATTTAAATTTTTACATAGCTATCATTCACATACTATCTATTGTTACCATGCAGTTAACACTGTACAAGATGTTATTTTAATGGCCATTAAAAATGGTTGAAAAACAATAGGTATTAGTGAACACGCCCCATTAAATACTCATAGAAAATTTAGATTAAATTGAGACACTATTGATGACTATATCCAAGAAGTTTCTTTTTACAAAAGAAAATATAAAGATAAAATTGCTGTTTTATGTGGATTAGAAGCAGAATATGATGCTTCTCAATATGAATACTATAAAAAATTAAGAGATAAAAAAGGAATAGATTATATGATCTTGGGTAATCACAATATTGGTAATCCAAGTGACTGTAAAGTATGAAATGTAAATAATCCAGATTTATTTCAATACTACAAACAATATGAACAAGCGGCCAAAAGCGGTTTGTTTGCTTATTGTGCTCATCCAGATATTATTTACAGATACTATCTTAAATGAGATGCTGATGCTATTAAAATAGCAAAAAAAATTATTGCTACCTCAATTAAATATGATTTTCCTTTAGGTTTTAATCTTAATGGGCTAAGAATGAAAATTGTTGATTTTGATTACCCTACTGATATGTTTTGGGAACTAGTAGCTAAATCAAAAGCTAAAGTAATCATTGAAACTGATGCTCATGACCCATACACTATGAGTCAAGAAATGGTTGACAAAGGTGTTGCATTAGTAAAACAATGAGGGTTAGAAAAGAATTTAATTAATAAATTAACTTTACAAAGCAAGCGTTTAAAGAAATAAACCTATTTAAGGAATATCACCTCTAAATAAATAGAGTCATATAATATAAATATGGGAAAATACCATTATCAAATTGAAAAAAAGAGACTAAAACATTAGGAGTTGTTGATTTAGTTAAAGTAAAAAAAACATCTCATGGTGGTAAAAAACTATCAAAGGTTTCTAATCATGATTTATTGTTAGGCTTTATTGATGAACAACGACAGTTTAATAAACAAGTAATTATTCGTTTAGATAATGTTGATAAACGTTTAGATAATGTTGATAAACGTTTAAATGAACACGATTTAATTTTTAAACGTAATAATCTAAAATAAAATTTTTTAAAGGATACAAAATTTAATAATTATTAATTTTTAAAAAGTCTAATTTTTCATTATTGTATTTTTTTGTTTCATTGCCATCCTCATAAACATACGAAATTCATCCACCTTCTTCTTGTTCTACAATAACAACCATAATTTGTTTTGTTACTTTAGATATTTCGTTATATGCTTTTTTAATTGAATTAACTTTTTCGGCATAGTCATTTCTATCAATTTGAGAACTTGAATTAGTAGATTTTAAACTTTTAACTTCAATTAGATATTTTTTGTTATTTTTTACCACAAAAAAATCTGGGCATTGTTTTGAAATTAATATGTTACCCTTTTGATGCAAAAAATATTCAAATCTAATTTTTGATTTATTGTAGAAATTTTTACCTCATAGTTCTAATCCTAATTTATCAAGTTCTTCAGCAATGTGCGCTTCAGCATATGATTCGAAAGAATATTTGATTGTTTTATCATCATTTTCTCAATTTCATTTTTCGATTTCTCTAAAATCTTTATCAATTCTATAAAATGTTTTTTCTTGAAGCCCTACTGGATCACCGTTTTTCTTAATGTTACCTGTATAGTCATAATTAAAGGATTGTTTATTAATTAAATCAACATTAATGCAAAGTTCTATTCATTTTTTCTTATTTATGTTTTGAAAAGATGATTTTATCCTTCCATCTAATTTATCTCAATATTCTTTTAATTGAAAAATATCGAATTCTTGATTCTCATATTTTTTCATATTTAATTCATCTATATTTCTTAATTGATTTGGGATTTTGTTTATAAGTTCTGTGGTTTGGATGAAGACGTTTTGTTTCCTTCTAACAAATTTAACATCTCTTGTGGGTTGTTGCTCTACACCATTAACATATGCAATTAATAATTTTTCTTGTTTATCTTTGTTTAATGAATATCATTCTAAAAGTTTAGGATTTCTTCTAATTCTTCCTATAACTTGTTCATCTAACGTTTCACTTTGTGTGTTTCTAATTTGCAAAAGATAGCATGCTCTTGGTATGTCTACCCCAACATTTATGGCAAGTTTAAAAATTATTACATCAATGTTTGAATTATTGTTTCTTACATACTCTCAAGCTTTGTGCCTATTTACACCTTTTAATTCATTAATTTTGTCAGATGATTCGTATCCGTCTTTGTCTCTGTAATATCAAAGAATTCCTTTGGAATTTAGTATTTCTACAATTTTATCTTTTTGATAACTTCCTTGAGTTTTGTTTGAAATTTGAATAATTAATGCAGGGTTTACACCAGTATCTTTGTAATCCTTTTTAATTTTTTCAAAATCTTCAAGAGATTGTAAAACTTTCTTTTCTGTTCAATCTAATAAATGTTCTTTATCTTCAATTGAGGGATATGTAGGTTCGTCTTGATGTATTATTTTTTTAGTTTTTATTAATTGTATTTCTTCACATTCTTCTTCGCTTAATTCAATATATTTTCCGGGAATTAGTTGTTCCTTTTTAGGAGTCGCACTAAAGCCATAAACTCTATCAAAAAACGGTAAATATTCATCAATGTTTGTGTGTGCTTCGTGGCACTCATCTATTATTAAAAATTTTTGATCATTTCTGGTTTTATAAGTAAAAAAATCCTTTAATGGATTCTTTAATAGTCCTTTGTCTTTATTTAGATCTCTTGGTAAAAAATAAGTATTGTAATTAGTAGGGATTGTTAATCTTTCTTCTTTTGATTTATCAGTTGTTAGTAAATAAGGAACAATATTTTGAAAGTTATATTTTTCTATAGACTCATAACTCTGTTTAGCTAATGATCCTTTTGATAAAGATTGGTATATGATTTTACAATTTGGATATTTATTAATTAATTGATTAATTAAATATGCTTGCATGTAGGTTTTACCGCTACCTGTTGGTGCTTTTACAAAATATTCTTGTTCACCTTCTTCGTTTTCAAGTTGCAAAAGTTGATCAATAGTACGCTCTTGATAAAATTTAACTTTTTCAATCATACTATTCTTCCTTTACAAGTTTTTTTGTGCAAACCTTAAAGTTATCACAAATTCATTCAATTTTTGCTAATTCAGTTTTAAATTTTGGTAGATCATAATCTTCTTCATTTATTTTGTCTAACAAACAATTTTCATCTGTATGAACTGAAGCTTCTTTTATTTCATAGATGTTTAGTGATGAACCCAACGGTTTATTAGATTCAATTCATGGGAAATCTGTTTTATTGTTAGAAGTCTTACCTGTAATAACTCGTCTTAATCTTTCTTTGCAAATCTCATCACTATTTCCACTTTCATTAACACAAAGAATAAAATTACGATTTCCTCCATCTTCTTTATTTAGTTCAAGTACAGCTTGTCCAGTTGTTCCAGAACCCGCAAAAAAATCGAGAATAATGGAATTTTTATTATCTGGAATGAGTGTTATTATTTTTTTTATTAGATTTATAGGTTTAGGATTATCAAAATTAATTCCCAATTTTAAAAGTTCTTTTGTGGCGATTCTATTTGAATATTTTTCATCAGTCATTTTTGTTTCGTCAAACAATAAGCTTTTAATCGTTTTTCCTGCTTCTTTTTTTACAAATTCATATAAGCCATTTATTTTTTTAATATCATAATTTAAATAACCTTTTGTATATAATCTTCCATTTTTTTCAACAATTAAATTATTTTTAATTCCAAATTCAACTTTTTCTTTACCTCATCTCCAACGTACCTTTCCTCTTTGGTTATTTCTTTCTCCTGGTAAAAAAGTTTTGTTATTAAATTTTATAGGAAAATCAAGTGTTTTTTGATAAGGTAATGAATTACTATCAAGGACAACAGAATCTTGATATAAACCCCTTGGATCGTTGTCAAGGTTATGGTAATGCGACTTATTAAAATCTGAGTCTTTTAACAAACTATATATTTTAGTTTTTGAATACATCAATACATAATCGTGTGATTTTCCGACTAATTTTTCATCATTTTTACCAGACGTAGTTGTAATTCTTGGGAAACAACTAATAAAATTACTTTCACCAAAAATTTTATCAAACAACATTTTAACATATGCATGGTTTCTATCATCAATTGAACAAAAAATACAACCTTCAGATGACAATAATTGCTTTGCCAATTCTAATCTTGGCTCAAGCATTGAAAGGAGTTCGTCTCTAGTTACCTTATTTTCATAATTAGTTTTTGCAAACTCACCTTCATTATCCATTCCATAAGGAGGATCGATATAAATAACATCAATTTTTTCTTTGTAACCGCCTGCAATTAAATTATTTAATGCATCATAGTTATCACCAATGATTAATTTATTTTTAATGTTATTTTCATTGTTTGGGTTGATAGTATCAACCCTTTTAAGGTATCTTGCAGATTCCCTAAAATTTTCTACTTGTCTTTTAAAATAATATCCAGTTTGAGGGTTTTCACTACCTCATTGAAAAACAAGATCAACCTGTTCTTTTGTTTTGCAATTTTGTAACAACTCCAAGAGAGCTTTAAAATTGTTTTTAATGATGATACCATCTTCTAAACGTTTTTTAAGCTCAATAGCTTTATTGTCAATGTAATCTTTTAGATTAGCATTGACTCTCTCTCTCTCTCTCTCTCTCGAGCGCGGTTAAATTCTTTTTATTAGTAGCC
>CATAWQ010000006.1 GCA_949500635.1 uncultured Mycoplasmatota bacterium | reverse complement strand
AATCTTTTGTGTTATAAAAATATTAAGTGTTGCACTTTATATTTCAATTTAGAAACTCCTGGTTTTTCCAGGAGTTTTTAATTAAGAACAACATTGATAGCGTGTAAGTCTTTGTCAGTAAAGTCAATTGAAAAACAACTAACTAAACTTATACCCGTAAATAATATTACAATTGTAAATAAAAGAATGATAGTTGCTTTATTTTTCTTAATTCAAGACATAAATCAATTACTATAAGCAATTTCATTTTCAGATACAGGGTACTTATAACTATTTCAAAATCATCAAGCTAGTGGAATGCATGCTATAAAGCAAACTACACCAACTGTGATAAAGACAATATGTTCAAAAGACATAATGTACAAACTATATTAATTTTGAAGATTTTAGAACCTTTTGAATTCCAGCAATAGCATCAGCTTCATCCAATCCTTTTGCTTGAATTTCAATTTTATTATTTTTCTTAACACCTAATGCCATTAAATTAATTAATGATTTTGCATTAGCAGATTTACCTTCCATTATGATCTTAATATCAGATTTATATTTAGATGCTTCATTAGTAATTTTTGAAGCTGGTCTTGCGTGTAATCCAATTGGATCAATAATTTTAACATTGATTGATTTCATACTATATTTTATATATTTATTATATTGTGATTAAAAACAAAACTATAATTATTTCTTAATTTTATATTATGGAAAACACTCAAGAAATATCACTACAAACTAATTTAACAAATAATACCACTGTAGAAATTACCAAGAAAAAGAAAAGAGATGCAGGAATAGAGTTGTTAAGATATTTATTATTTATGACTATTTTATTAGTTCATACTATGCAATATTATTTTAACTATAGCGAACAAGGATGATGGCTAATGATTGGTGTTCCTACATTTTTTATGATTAGTGGTTGATTTGGAGTTAGAAGTACAAAATCACGTTTTAAAAAATTTTTATGTGAGGTTATTATTTATATTATTTTAGGGGTCATAGTTTTAGGATCTTTATATTCGGCTAAACTAATTGGATCCAATCCATGAGAAAGAATTTTTAATTTAGGATTCCTAACTGATGATGTAGCATCATGATGATTTATTTATATAATGTTATTTTTAACATTAGTCTCTCCATATCTAAATAAATTTATACATTGAAATAAACAATTTTCATTTTGAGCAATTATCTTCTTTGTTATATTAATGAACTATTGACAAGTGTTAATATGAAATGGAAAGGCTCCAAGTGATGGATGAAACTTTTATTTTACTCCTAATAAAATATGTTTAGCAATAAGTTATTATTTGTTTGCTGCTTGAATTTCATATTACTGAAGAGATGAAATCCAACAACATCTTTTGTGGATTTTACCGTTATGTGTAATTTATTTAGTTGGTTACATTATATTTAGTCGTTATTGATGCGATATTAATAATATTTTTTCTAAGTGAGATTTCTCTTGCTTTGCAATTAACACAAGGAATAACGATGTTTCATATTTACATTATTTTGCAGGAATAAGTTCAATTATCATATTTATTAATTTACCCAAATTCATCCAAAAAAATAGTGTTTGTGGATTCCTAGGTAAATTACCATTGTTTATGTATTTATTTCACGGTTCAATTATGGCAATAATTGATAATTATTGAAACTATACAGCAACTAATCCAAATGTGTTTAATGCTGAATGATATTTTGCTATCCTATTAGCTTCTACAGTGGTTGCAACAATTATGGTTTATCCAATAGAGTATGCATCAAAGAGTTTGTACAAACTTATTAGTAAAATTGGTGTTAATACACAAAATAATCGTTTATAAAAGAGGATAAAAAATTTCCATCAAATTAATTTCAATTTTATGTCAAAAGTTAAAGTATTTAGCAGCAAGTTGTTTATCAATTAATATTGAATTACTTAAGTAAAAATTAAAGGTCTTACCTAGTTTGTTTGCTAATTTAACATCTTTAATGATTAAACCATTTTCAAAGTTAATTCATAATGAACGGTAGTCTAAATTAAAACTACCTGTAAATATAATTTTATTGTCAATAATTAACACTTTTGAATGAATAAAACCATTGTGTTCATAAATCTTAATCTTAGCATCTAATAACCTTTGATAGTAACTTCTATTAATAGTTCTAGTAAATAATTTATCATCACATTTACCTGGAAAGATTATCCTAATTTTAATACCACTTCTTGAAGCAATAATTAAAGCGTCAAAGACATCTTCTGTTGGTACAAAATAAGGAGAGACAATATCAATTGATTTATTAGCTTTTAATATTAAATTAACTAATGAATTCTTAATAGACTTGCCTTGATATTCAGGAGATGAATCAACCAATTGACAACAAGTAACATTATTTACTTTTTTCGGAATTAAAATTCTATCTAAATTTTTATAAACTTCATCAAATTGTCTTGATTTTCTTTTAACTTCAGTAAAAAAACAATAATGTTGACAAAATAATAAATTAAGACTATTAACAATTTCTCCTGAAATTATAAAATTAAGATCTGAAAAATAGTTATATTTTTTAGATACCGATAAATATTCATCACCAATGTTGCTTCCACCAAATATCGCTTTTTTATTATCAACAATAATACCTTTACAGTGCGAACGGTAATTTGAACTTCCTTTAAAGATATTAATACCATGTGGGTTAAAAGTTACAATTTCTACTCCATTCTTTCTTAAATTATTAATATCTTTTTTAGAGAGTTTATTTAAACATCCAACTCAATCATAAACAATTTTAACTTTAACACCTTTTTTGGCTTTACTAATTAAAATTTTTTGTACAGTCTTTCATCAGAAACCTTTATGGATAATATACATTTGTATATGAATATGATCTTGAGCAGAAGATAACAACTTAATAGACTCCTTATATAAATCAGAGTTACTTGAAATTATTTTAATAGTATTTCATTTATATATAGGTCTAAAGGAGTTATTCTTAACATATGAGAATATGTTATATTCTTCTGTTGTTAATGGTAATTGATTCTTAGGATAGAATTTTTCTTGCTTAATAAAATGAGATTGAAATTGATTGTATTCTTTTCACTCTTTTCGTTTAAATGGGGTTGTACCAAAAATTAAAAAAATGATAACCCCGACCATTGGAAAAGCTAATACAACAAATACTCAACACAACTTAATGATCGTGTATCTCTGACTTGCCATAATGTAGGCAGCAAATAAGAAATCAATAATAATTATCGTTAAAATTGTACCTAGTATGGTGGCTGGATTATCAAAGTCATAAACAACTAGAGCTACTAATCCTGTAAAAATTAGTAAGAATAGAATGGTAGCAAAAGCATAGCCTCAGATTCTTTGTTTGTTATTTACCATTTTTATTTACTTTTTTTGAATTAAGTGGAGGTGTGACAGCATTAGCGGTGGTAAATATTTTAATTATTTGTTTAGTTAATTTCTCTGGATCACTAGAAAGTTTGCTAACTTCATCCAAATGTACCTCAGTAATTTGACCAGTAGTTTCGCTGACAACAAAAGCAAAACAATCAAATTTTTCTGTAATACCAAATGCAGCACGGTGTCTTGCGCCATAAGAAATATTTACTATTCTTTTGCTTGTAGGTAAATAACTTGATACTGAAACAATTTTTCAGTTTCTTACAATTATGGCCCCGTCATGCAATGGAGATTTCTTGTTATAAAAAATTGTATAAATTAATTCAGGTAAAAACTCAGATTCAATTTTGCTACCAATGTTGATATATTGCTGTAAGCTTTGATTTTTTTCAATAACAATTAATGCACCTACTTTATCGCTTGACATTTTTAATAACACGCTTGAAAGTTTATTAGCAAATGAAAGCATTTCATCAAAGCTATCGTCTTTTTTTCTTTTAAAATATTTAAAAAGCGAACGAACTTCTAAATGAGAAAAAGTATTAATAAATTGTAATAACAATACAAATGTTAAGATAACAATAACAAATATTAATAAAACTAAGATCGCAACAGACATATGTAAAATTATATATTAAATTATATATACTCTAATTCCGTATTTTTCTAATTGAACAATATTGTTATTAACAATATTTGAATTATTAATTTTTTCTTGGTCTAATGTTAAAATAACATTCTTAATATTCTCTCTACCAAAATTATTAACAAACGAAGTAAGAAATTCTGATGGTTTAAATTCTAAAGATTGAAAGTATTTGACTGGATAAGGCAACAACAAACAATCATCATAATACTTTGAATAAATGTATGAATAGATAATACTATTAGAAATTAGTCTATGAATATCATTTATTTGAGAGGGATAATTTTTATTTAAAATTCTCTCATTTAAATCAATAGGATAAGAAATGTTGGGAATGCAAACTTGATTATTATTTAATGTATCTTTTCTAAAATCAATATTTATTTTATTTAATTGAAGATTTTTATTTAGTAAATAAAATGTTTTTACTTGACTAGAAATTTTATATAAAATTTCAGGTTCGAAAATAAATACTTTATTAGTAATTTCTGGTTTATTCATTAACTTAGCATATTGTACTAATTCATCAAAAATACATGAGTGAATACCATATAGTGATACCAATAAATCTACATCTAATTTTTGAGAATGCAATGTTTTTACAATATAAGTTAATGTCTTGTCTATGTCTGTACGCATACTACCTTCTACAAAAACAAAGAAGTTATATGAATCAGTCTTAAAAAACATATGTTTAAATTTAAATAAATTTTGGTTAATAATTCTTACTATTTGTTTTAAATGCTTATAAGAATTTTCATTTAAATCAATTTTTGTAACGCACCCTTCTTTAATTTTGTTTTTACTAACAAAATCCATAAAATATTCTTTTGCATATGCTGAATTTACAAAATAAGTGTTTTCATAATAAATTTTTGATCTAATAGCATTTAGCTGATTAAAAAGTAAACTAATCAACTTACCAATCAAAATACACAGATAAGCAAAAATAATAAAGATTATTCATACTATGTATTGTAGTCAATCAGTACGAGATGTTTTGATTGACAAAATCAATATTAACATTAAGAAAGCTGAAAATAATGGAGCAAAGTAATAAAGTTTATTTGTTTTAAACATTCCAGCAAATACGATGGAAATAGAAAATATAATCGTCATGTATAAAACATCAAACATTTCATTACAATTTCATGTTTTTAAATAAATAAGCCAAGATATTAAACATCCAAAACAATAACCAATTGCTGTTCTTTTTGAGTATCAAAAAGCAATAGAGAATGTGCATGCTATAAAAAAAATTACATTTAAAAGCGTCTGGTTATTACCTACAGGGTCATATGGCTTTATTTTATAAATTAACTCAAAAAATAATAATAAAACCAGACCAAAAACACTACCAATTAAGTAGTTAAAGCTAATTACTAAATACTTTTTTTTCTCAATTTTATGAAAAAAAACACTCTTAATGTAAAACATTAAAAATAAAAATATTAATAATGATAAAACAGACAATGTTGATACCGCAAAAAAGACTTTAATGAAATCACCCATTTTATTTTTTCTTTTTTAAATTTGCTCTAGTAACAATATAGTCATTTTTATTAATATATCCTAGTTTGTAAAGTCACTTGAGTTCTTTCTTTGAATATTTTTTTAAATTAATACCTTCATATTTTCTAACATTAGATTTATATTTATTTGTCTTAAAATATAACTCTTGGCTTGTTTTAAATAAATAAACAAGATAAATCGATAAAAATATTCCTAATAGAAATGTTAAAATAAATAACGTAATACCAAAACCAAACAACAAATCGTTTGTTATATATCATCCATTGTATGATGGATCAAATTTATCCTTATCATTTTCTGGAAAATGTATACCCTCCATACACATAATAGATGCTGTAATTATTAAAATGAATAAAACACAAAAAATTAAAATATAGGTAAGATTAAAAAATCTTCTATTTTTTTTATTGTAATGAATGTGTATTAATTTTTCAGGGGTTATCATTAATAAGCCCTCCCAAAATAGACTAAATTCTTTGCAGGTTTACCTGTAAAAAAACATTTTAGATCAGAGACTTCAGAGTGAATACATCTTGGAGTGATTCCATTAGTTTTAGTTTTTAATAGTTTTTCTTCTTCTATTGTTCCCCCTCAAGGAGCTAGTGCAACTTTATGGTTGTTAACAACATCTAATACTTCATTCAAAGTATTAGCTCTAACAACTGATTGATCCATTCTTTTCTTAGCAGCAAAGAATAATTGTTTGTTATATTCTACTGATAAACTTTCAATAAAATTCACAACTTGATCTATTGATATTTGAGTTTTTTCTTTCGAAATTCTAGTTATAACTGTAACAAAATTATTTTCTAATTCTTTTGCACCTAAAACAAGGCAAATAGGGGTTCCGTTTGTTTCTTGCTCAGAAATCTTAAATCCAAATGATTTATTTGAATCATCTAAGGTAACAGAATAATGTTTACTTAATTCAGTATTTAATTGGTTTGCCTTGTTTAAAATCATTGGATTCTTATCAAAACCAATTGGTAATATTGCAACTTGTGTAGGTGCTACTCCAAACGGTAAAACTAATCCATCATTATCTGCATGTGACATAATAATTGCCCCGATTATCCTTGTAGACATACCAACGGATGTTTGATAAACATATTCCAATTGATTATCTTTATTGGTAAACTTAATATCATAAGTTTTGGAAAAATTTTGACCTAAATAATGACTGGTTCCTGCTTGTAAGCACTGGCCATCTTTCATAATTGTTTCAATTGTAAAAGTATTCTCAGCACCAGCAAATCTTTCTCCTTCGGTTTTTTGTCCCATTAATGTCGGAATACATAAGAAGTTCTCTACAAAATCTTTATAAATATTGATACATTCTATAGTAGAATGGAATGCTTCTTTTTTTGATGAATGAATAGTATGCAATTCATTTCAGAAAAACTCACTAGTTCTTAAAAAAGGTTTAGTGTTTTTTTCTGCCCTAAAAACACTACATCATTGATTTACTTTAATTGGTAAATCACGATAGGAATTAGTAATAGACTTAAAGTAATTACAAAACAACACTTCAGAAGTTGGTCTAACAACATAAGGATCAACAAGATTTTCTTTTCCTTTTTTAGTAACCATAAACACTTCAGGAGCAAACCCCTCTACATGTTCTGATTCTTTTGTAAAATCAGACAACTTAATAAACAATGGTAATTGAACATTTAGAACGCTTATGCTCTTAAATCTCTTATCTAATTCTTTTTGAATATTCATTCAAATGGCTCAACCATTTGGACGATAAATCATTGTTCCTTTTATAGATGAATAAGAAACTAATTTAGCACTTTCTATAACACTTGTGTACCACTTAGCAAAATCTTTTTCTAGTGGTACTATTTTTGAATTAGACATATATTAAATAATTATATAGTAAGAATTATTTTAATTGTTTATTAGTATTTATAATAAAACTATGTTCTGTTTTAAGACAAATAAATCTTATAAAGAAACAATTAATAAATCAAAATTTATTTGCCTAGCATTTAACATTAACAACTCTAAAAATGTTAGAGAAATTTTGAAACAATTACATCAAAATTATTATGATGCAAGTCATATCTGCTATGCTTATATTTTAGGAAATAGCCAAGAAGAGTTTTATTATTCAGATGATGGAGAACCAAACAAAACTGCTGGATTACCAATATATATTAATATGAAAAAATATGATTTATCATATTGTATGGTAACTATTGTAAGATACTTTGGAGGAGTTAAATTTGGAATTAACTCTTTAAAAGAAACATTTAGTAAATTATCAGAAAAATTAATTTGTTCTAACAAATTAACTAAAGTACAAATGGTAAATTTATACAAAGTAATTTTCCCATATGATCAAATTAAAAAATATCAAAATCTTTTTAATAATTGTATTATTAAAAAAGAATTTTCTAATCAAGTATCTTTCTTTGTTTATAAAAACAAAGAAAATAATTCAATTTTAAAAGAATCAAAAGCAAAATTAGTTAGTAAAAATTATTTATTAATTGGTTAAGTCTTGCTTTAACAATCTATTTAGTTCAACAGCATATTCCATTGGAAGTTCATTAATAAATTCTTCCATAAAACCTAACACAAGCAAATGTTTAGCATCTTCTTTGTTAATTCCGCGAGAATTTAAATAGAACATTTTTTCTTTATCTAAATCAGTAACTTTTGCTTCGTGTTTTAGAAAAGATGTTTTATTGGCAATGATTTCAGTAGGAATTGTATCACTCTTTGACATTGAATCTAATATTAAAGTATCACATGTAACAGTGGCCATACTGTATGGAGCGTTCTTAGTAATGTTTACTAAACCACGATAATTTGATTCACCACCACTATGAGCAATAGACTTAGAAATAATCAAAGATTTGGTATTAGGTGCAAGATGAATCATTTTAGCACCTGTATCTTGAATTACTCCTTTATGAGAAACCGCAATGCTAATACATTTACTAGAAGCATTTTTACCTACCAAATAACTTGCAGGGTATTTCATATTTAAACCACTACCTAAATTACCATCGATTCATTCCATAACCGCATTTTCTTCTACACGTGCTCTTTTAGTAACCAAATTTAAAACGTTATCTGATCAATTTTGAATCGTAGAATATCTAAACTTAGCATTTTTGCATACAAAAACTTCTACAACAGCTGCGTGTAAATTATTTTTATCATAGATCGGTGCAGTGCATCCTTCTACATAGTGGGCAATTGCTCCTTCATCAATAATAATTAATGTTCTTTCAAATTGACCTACAGACTTTGTGTTTATTCTAAAATAAGATTGCAATGGTTTTTCAAGTTTTACATTTTTAGGAACGTATAAGAAACTTCCACCAGATCAAACAGCAGTATTTAATGCTGCATATTTGTTATCTGTTGCTGGAACAAGTTTTCCAAAATATTTCTTTACTAATTCAGAATGATCTTTAATTGCTGATTCAATGTTAGAAAAAATAACATGTTTATCTTGAAGTTCTTTTTCTAAAGAATGATAAACGTTTTCTGAATCATACTGATCATTAACACCAGATAAAACTTTTGCATGTTGATCTGAAATACTTAGTTTTTTAAAAGTATTTTTAATATTTTCTGGAATTTCATTTCAATTAGTTTTATATCCGCCAGTGATAGCAGATGAATAATAAATATAGTCATTAAAATTGATAAAACTTAAATCTGGTCCTCATTTAGGGTTTTTTATCTTTTTAAAAACTTCATAAGCTTTAAGGCGATTATCAGCCATTCACTTTGGTTCTTTCTTGATTTTAGAAATAGTTTTAATAACACTTAGTGATAAACCTTTTTTTAATTGGACTAAAGGTTTATTTGAATCATTAAAACCGTATTGATATTTTTTATTAAAACTATTTTTTGTCATTATTTAAAGCATTTTTTATGGCAAGAACACCAACTCTTGCGCAGTTAATTCTATTAGGCTGATTATTAATATTACTGAATACATATAAATCTTGTAACTGTTTTTTATTAAATTTTTTTTGAGAAATCATATCTAAATAATTATTAATTATTTGATTAGCTTGTTTAATTGATTTTCCTATTAACATACTAGCCATAATATCTGTTGAACTTGTAGCAATAGCACATCCTATTCCTTGTAATTTAATGTCAGCAATCTTTTCCTTGTTTATCTTAACATATGCTGTAATATTGTCAATGCAAGTTGGAGAATTATTATTAAAAGATTGATAAGAAGAATTAATCTTTTTATTTTCACTAACAAAGTATTTTGGGTTCTCGTAGTGATCCAAAATAATCATTCTTTTTATGTCTTTATCTTCATTAAAGGACATGGTCTAATTCATCTCCTTTCTTAAAATCCTTAAGAGCATTATATAAATTATCAATATCTTGATAATCATTATAAAACGCTAAAGATGCTCTAACATATGAATTAATTCCTGTAGAGCAACCAATTAATTTAGAACAAGATAATCCAGACCTTACGATAATATTCTTATTACCAAGATAACTAGCTAAGTCTTGTGAATGAACATTTTTGAAATTAAAAATGATAGTCGGTGCAAGAATTGATAAATTGTAATAATCTAAATTCTTAATTGTTTTAAGTTTACTATCTGCATATGTTTTTAATAATTTAATTCTCTTATTAATATTGTTAATTCCTATCTTATTTATGTAATCAATAGCTGCACTTCATCCAACAATACCAGAAACATTCAATGTTCCACCCTCAAATTTATATGGAGATTGTGCGTATGTGAAGTTTTCTTTTGTAACTTCCGAATTCATAGATCCACCAAGCTTAATCGGATCAATTTTATCTAATCATCTTTTATTTATGTATGCACATCCAATTCCTGTCGGACCAAACATTTTATGTGCACTAACTGCCATGAAATCAATATTTCATGACACTAAATTAATCGGGTGATGACTAACAGCTTGTGCAGCATCTATAATAATGATAATGTTTTTATTAATTTTTCTAACTGCTTTAGAAATTTTTGCAACATCTAATTCGTAACCATATAAATTAGAAACATTACAAAAACTTAAAATTTTAGTATTTTTTGAAACACTATTAATAATTTTTTTCTCATCAGGAATAGACTTTTTAAAATCAATAAATTTAATTTTAAAATTATGGTGTTTATTTGCTTGTAATCATGGGATGATGTTAGAAGTATGCTCATGACTAGTTAGTAAAACTTCATCATTTCTATTTAAGAATTTGGATAACCCAAATGCAAATAAACACAATGATTCGGTGGCTCCTGAAGTGTAAATCATTTCAGATGGATCACATTTAAAATAATTTGCCAATTTTAATCTAATGTCAACTTCAACATTGTTATAAACTTTATAACTAAATGAAGAATCAATGTTATGTGGATTAGTTCCTGCATTTGAATAATAATCAACAATAGCGTCAATTACACATTTTGGTTTTAATGCAGTAGCAGCACTATCCAAATATGTGAAATTTTTATTATTATTAAATCAAGGAAAATCCTTCTTATAGTTTGTTAATTTAATCTTAGACATTGCTAAACATTCTTACTAATCATATTATCCACTTTTTTGTAATATTTTTGAGGATTAGGAATATTTAAATTTTTTAAATATTGATATTCAGATTTAATTAACAAATTAATTGCTACCTTTTTCGGAATTGCACGAGACATTAAATAAAATAATTTTTCTGGATTAATTGAACCAATATTTACAGAATGATTAGCAATAATTTTATCATTATAAATATTCATTGATGGAGTAGCTAAAATTGTTGCATCATCAGAAAATAAATATCCGTTAATTTCTTGGTTTAACTGTATATTTTTAGCGTTTTTAGGGATGTTACTATTAATTAATATTTTGCTATAAGAGCGGCTAAAACCAAAGATTTTTATCTTAATATCTACACATGAATTTAAATCTTGATTTAGATTAAAAACATATTGTTTTGTATCATTAAAATTAGCAATTATACAATAAATTTTGCATACACTATTTTTAGCAAAATCTAAGTTAATTGTTTTATCAATACTTTTAATGTTTAAATCATTTAAAATAATTAAAAAATTATTATTAATTTTCTTAGTGATTTTTTTAGAGTTATTTTCATCCAAAATTAATGATTTATTTTTAGTCATTTTATTTATTGCAACAAGTAATAGGCAATGTTTTAGATTGTTGTTTTTTAAAGAAATTTTTATAACCGTTATCATTAATGTAATTAATGATATCTTTTTTATCTTTTGCAACAATTTCTCCATCAATTAAGACTATTGATTTATTATGTTTAATTTTTTTTAAAAAATCTAAATGATGGCTCACAATAATTGTAATTCATTTCATTTTATTTTTATTAATGTAGTTAGTTACCATTTTAATGGCATCTAAATCTAATCCAGAGTCAATCTCATCAATTAAAACTATCTTTGGATCTAAAATTTTAGATTGTAAAATCTCGTTACGTTTCCTTTCACCACCAGACATTCCAACATTTACTGAAGCTTTTAATAATTCATTTTTTAAGCCAACTTCTTTCATTGAATTATTGATTTTTTTAAAAAAATCAATGAAGGATTGGTTGCGATATTTACTCATTAATTTGAAAAACTCCAACATTTGAACACCATCAAGTTCAATCGGATTTTGATTAAAATAAAATAAACCAAGTCTTGCTTTTTCATCAGTTTCAAAATCAGTAATATCTTTGCTATCAAATAAAATTTTACCATTAGTGATAGGATAACTGTAATGTCCTATTATACTTTTAAGCAATGATGATTTGCCAGCACCATTAGGTCCAAAAATTATTAGTACATCACCAGTTTTAAGATCTAAATTAATGTTTTTTATAAAATCATGACCATTAATTTGGACATTTAAATCTTTAATTTGTAGTGTGTGTAACATAAATTTTATAATTTAATATATTATACATATAATATAAAAACATAATCATTATGAATCTAAAGAAATTATTATTATCAACATCAGCATTATTAGCAACAGGACTGATAGCTACAACTACCATGACTTCATGTGCAAGTGTTAGTCAAGACATTATTGACAATATGGTAGATAAAGGTGACTCCACTTTATTTGCAACTGGCATTTCAATAGATAAAGAATTTGAAAACGCATTAACCAATGAAGTTGGTTACAACGCATTTAAACAAAAATTAGTTGATGATATTTTATATGATTGATATAAATCAAATAAAGATTCTCAAACATCATATAAAGAAAACTGAACTAAATGAGAAAAAGATGCTAAAACTTCATATGATGACAAGGTTTCTTCTTATAAATCTAATCACAAAAATGATTGAGAATATTACTTTCAAAATGAAGTTTTAGATCCGGTTGGCGGAACAAAAGATGCTTTTATTCGTAATGAAATAGCTAAAAGTGCTAGATCAGCATTTACTGATCTTGTATTTAATTCTGATGACTTGAAATTAAGACAAGATAGCCATCCAACTTTTGATGCTAATGATGAACGTTTCCCTACAGTAAACACTCCAAGTAAACAACAAGTTTCTAATTCTGCAAATTGAGACAAAATTAGTTTCTTTAGTTATAACGATCCATTATTTTCAAATAATGACACAGTTAAACTTGCAAATCAATTTGCTGTAATTCAAAGATATGTTTTTGAAAAATACATGGCAATGATTAAGCCGATTTCTACTGCAATGTGTTTATGAAAATATGCAGCACCTACATCTGGTATGGATTCAATTTATAATACAGATAAAATTCCTTCTTCGGGTGATGAAAACAATGCAAATAATTCATTGAATGACGAACCAAAAGAAGGATTAAGTGCAAGTTATGAATACCCAGCATTTGCTGCTCCAACATCTCCTATTAGTTCAACACAAGTTGGAAATGACTTATATTATCAATTCTCTACAGCATGAAATGACCAACACAATTTTATTGATCAAAACAATGGTGCAATTAATATTGATAAATCATACACTGAAGACTCTGCGACATTAATGATTACTGAAGGAAATTCTGCATTCAGCTCATTAGACATTTCATTTGCAGGTATAGTTGGTGATTTATGAAATGGATATTTTGGGGATGGCGCAACTCATATTAATAGTGATTATTTAAATGCAAAATTAGCAATTCCTTCTAAATATCAAGACACTGATATTTTAGCTAATTTCTTCTTCACAAATAGTGAAAGTAAACCAAATGATAAATATAGTATTGATTTATCTAAATTATTTGAATATGATGGAAATTCAACTTTAGCAACAGGTGATGCATTTAGTTCATATTTATTTAATCAAAATTCAAGTCCATATGCTAAAACTGCAGGAAGAAATGGTGTAAGATATGTGACTCCTGCTGTTAGATTGTTAGATGACTCAGATACTAAATTACCATTAATCTTAATTCGTGATAGTTTTGGTGTTCATGTAATTGGATTAGATTGTGCATCATACATTAGTTCAAGTTCACAAACAAATAAATGACAAGCAGAAGCTAATGTATTAAAATTCCGTTCATTAAATGAAAGCTTAGGTTATGGAAACCAAGGTAGTGGTATGACTTTAAATTCTAAATTAAAGGATTATTTTACCAATAACATTGATGATATTGTATTGGGAATTTGAGGAGAAGGAATTAAATCGCACACTACAAAATCAGATGAAAATGAAGAAGAAATTTTCAAGAAAAATTTATGAGGAGACGGGACTTTTGATACCATCAATAGTTTAATCAATTCCCAAAATACATATTTCAATTATTACAAGACCCTGAAAACTCTTGATGATGCAAACAAGAAGTTATTCCAAAATAGTTCTAAATATATTAAAAATGATATGTTTATTAAATCAGGTAACATTACATCTGATATTTATAAGAATGGTTTAGCAAACCCTCTACCATTTGTCCTAAATGATGGAAATGCAATTACTGCAATTTCAGAAACTTCTAAATTAGCAACAATTTCTAGTACATATACTACATCTAACTTAGTTTATGGATTTGATAGTAATTATCTATCAAACGTTGCTATTGCAAATGTTACTAAAGCTGATTTAGATGGGTTTACAAGTGATGCTATATCAAAAATTCAGGCTTTCTGAGGCCACAATGCTCAGCCAGAAACTTCAAAAAAAGGGATGCTAAAATATTCTGAACACATCTTGATTAAAAGAGATGGTGGAATAGATGAAGATAAATGAGCGAATGATGCAATTAACGCTGCATTTAATGCATTTGGTGGAAGTGATGTATTTAGTAACATAGTAAAATACAATGCCTACACTAAATATATTAATGATACATATACTTCAATTGAAAATGATTACGCAAATGAATTAACTGCTATTTACAAATCTTCTTCTGCTATAACAAATGATCTTCCGTTATCTTATTATTCTTCAAGTAGTACAATTACAAAAAATGAATTGAAAAATGTAATTAATAATGCGTGAAGTGCAAACCAATACAAATCAATTGAAACAAGTGGTAACCAAAATTATTCATCAAATGCAATTAATTACCAATTGACATTAGCTACATTAGCATGATTAACTAAAGACAATAACAAAGAATTAATAAACAGACTTCAATCTGATATAAGCAAAGGTGTTTCCGCTGCTATTGTTTGATATGAAAAGGATTTAATTCCTTTTAATGCAAGTTTTAACAATCAATGTTCTAGTGCCAATGACTTTGAAAACATCTATGGTTTTAATGCTAACTATTTAGGAATGTATGATAAAACTTACCAAGAAACTAATATGACTGGCAATGAGCCAACAATGAATAAATCATATATAGAAATGGATAATTACTATCATTATGCTACAATGCCTTATTATTTAGACCAAAACGGAACTCTTGGAACATTAAATCCAGCAATGAACTTTTTAGGAATTCAAACATCTCGTTCATCTTCTCAAATGGATACACAAGTTTCAGATATTATCTTTAATAAAAATAACCAACATTTATATGATAGTGTTTCGTCTTTAAAGGAACCAACTGCAGGTACTAATGGTGAAGGTTCATTATATCAATATGGATCAAGAAGTGAATTAATTAATGCTATTGAACCTTCCCAAGATATTTCAGCAATCAAGAGTTATGCTCTTAATATTAGAAACTGCATTCCTAATAATGAAGATTTCAATTCTAAAATTAACTTAATTGATCAAGGTAAAGATGAACAAGGTATAGATTTAGTTACTCCTAAACAATACAAAGACATATTATTACCTTTATTAGAAGACACAAATATTATTAAAGATGAAATGTTTAAAGGTTTTAATTTTGATGATGGTCAAATTGGTGGTGTAGAAATTAAAAATAAATCAGGTGGTGCTGCAGTTAGAATTGACGGATGTACTTATGCACGTGCTTATATGATTCAATTTTGTAATAGAGATTTGAACTCAACAGGAAATGATAAGTACCAAAAAATTACAGAACACTTAATTAAAATATTTGGTGGACAAGCAGCTGGTGAGAATATTTTAAAATCAATTGCAGTTCAATATGCAATGAATTCAGACGTTAAATCTAAAGCAATTAGTGATATTATCAAGGAAGTTTTTAATAGTAAAAAAATTAATGTTTATGATCGTAGATTTAATGATCAACTAGGCCAATCTTGAGTAGCTGATTGAAAACGCACTAATTAATTTACAAAGATTTTATCAAATAATAATAACCTTGAATAACAGGATCAGATAAGGTTATTATTTTTTTACTATACTCTTTAGAATTTAAAAAATGCATCTCTTTGCTTTTACCACCACAGATATAAAGTTTATTAAGCTTAATTTCATTTTTAGCATAATCATACATATTATCAATAAATCCTTTTGACAAATGATTAATTCCAGCGGCTAAGGCCTCTGCAGTATTATTTCCAAATTTAAATTGATTATGCAACTTTTTATTTACATTAAAGTTATTTGTTCGTGTTAATTCGGTTAACTTATTTAAATTATCAAAAGCAGACAAAAAAGCAGGAGCAATAATAACTCCATATATTTGTCTATTATTAACTGCTACAGAAAAAGTAGCAGTACCAAAACTAATAGCCATAGCTTTTTTATGATTATTTTTTAAATAAAGTGCAAGCCCTAAAATATCTGTACCAATTTCATTTAGATTAAATTTCTTTAAATTAAAATGCTTACTAAACATTTTATTTGAAATAATAATCGGTTTTATTTTATATTCCTTAAAAATCTTTTTTGAAATTATTCGATTAAAACTAGGAATTACACTACCGATGGCAACAAAAGAAACTTTTTCATTAATTTTTGGTAATGAAACTTTTTCAATATTTTCTTTAGGAAAATTAACAAAGTTAATTTGTACATTATTTTTATAATAACCGATCTTGATATTTGTATTACCAGCATCAATAATTAGTTTCATAAACAATTTAATTTTATAAAATATATTATATGAATACAAGTGTGAACATTATTATTTCTATATTTATAATTTTATTAAGCATTCTTAGTAGTCTCTTTTCAGGCAATGAGATCTCCATTACAAACATTAAACCTTACCAATGGTTATCATGAACTAACGGTAACAAATTAGACTCTTTTAAAAATAAATCTGTTATTAAAATACTTAATAATTATTCATTAACATTAGGGGCAGTCCTTATTGGAAATACTATTTGTAATATTGTAGTTTCTTCATTAGTAACATACATGGTAGAAGCTAATGGTCAAACAATGTATGTAGCATTAGCTACTGGTATATTAGCATTTATTGTTTTAATTTTTTGTGAATATTTACCAAAATCAATAGCTAGAAAATATTCATTAGAATGAATAAATTATTTCTGAATAACAATTCTTGTATTTTATTATTTATTTTTTCCAATTAGTTATATTTTCTTTTTAATTTTTGATAAAGACACTAAGCAACTTACTGCAAGTGAAAGAGAAGTTAAATATCTTGTTAAAGAAATTCAAAAGGAAGGGGTGTTAGAAAAAGATGAAGCTAGTCTTGTAAGTAATGCTTTAAAATTTGATGACACACCTGTATCTAATGCTATGGTTAGAAGATATGTATATATCAATACCTCTGATAGCTTTTCAGAAATTATGAAAAAGTTTACCAAAACTGAATACTCAAGAATACCTGTAATTAACAACAGAGGTAGAGCCGTCGGATTCATCTTAGGTAAAGATATATTAGAAGCATGAGCAATTGATAAAAATATTGGCAAATCATTTAAGATTAATGATTTTTTAACTGCATTACATTTTGTCACATGCAACACAAAATTAGACGATGCATTAAGAATAATGCAGCGTACTAACACTCATATGTTGGGTGTTGTCAATAAAAAAGATTCTAAGAAATTATCAGGAATTATTACTATGGAAATTATTCTTGAACAATTAGTTGGTAAAATCTATGATGAAAAAGATTTAGTCAATACTATTCAAACAATTAACTCATTTACGTGAGTTGTTGATCCTGGAGTTAATGCTTATAATTTTATGTTAAATTATATTGGTATTAAAATCAAGAATAAGAAAATCACTTTAGAAACATACTTAAAGTCTATCTTCAAATTCTCTCACAACAAATGACATGATCATTATGAAAATAAAAACTTTTCAGTAGTGGTAATAAAATCTCAAAGAGCTAATAGATTAAAATATGAAATAACTAAACTTTAATCTTTTTTTAAGACTTTCATATTTTTCTGTATTTTTCTAATTGTATGAGAAGAAATATTTGTTAATGATGGATTAGAGAAAAACAATATTGTTTCTAAATTACTTTCTAACTTGTAGTTAGATTGAGCCATCATTAATTCATATTTAAAGTCTTTAGTATCTCTTAACGAACGGACAATATATTTGCACTTGTGTCTATTTGCAAAGTCAATAGTAAAATTTTCATTTTTATAAACTTTAACATTTTTTAATTTCAGTTTATCAACTACTTTCTTAGTTTCTAAATAACGTTCATTAAGAGGTTTTGATTTTTTACTTATATTTACAGAGACAACAATATATAAATTATCAAATAATTTACTTGCACGTTTGATTATGTCAATATGACCACCATGAATAGGATCAAATGAACCAGGAAAAATAGCGTTTTTCATGAATGTAAAATGAGTATGTTAATTATATATAATTAAAGATATTAATAAATGAAAGAAATATTATGAGCTTTACAAATAATTTAAAACAAAAATTAACAAGTAACGAATATAAACCAAGAATTGTTTATCCAGAAGGTTGAGATAAAAGTATTTATGATGCCGCTAAACAATTGAAAGCAAATAACATAGTTAGACCAATTTTAATTTTTAGAACAGAATCAGAAGTGTTTCCAGGAATTGACTTAGATTATGTGGTAATTGAAAAAATGGATCTATCAAAATATTCTACATTCTTATATGAATGTAGAAAATCTAAAGGTATGACTGATGAACAAGCTAAACAGTTAACGAAACAACCTAATTATTTAGCTTCATTAATGGTTAAAATGGGTGAAGCAGATGGAGAAATATGTGGAATTCAGTATTCTACTAAAGATACATTAAAACCTGCTCTTCAAATCGTTAAAACTGCTCCAGGTGCTAAATTAGTTTGCAGTGCTTTTGTATTAGAAAAAGGAGAAGATCAATATATTTTTGGTGATTGCGCAATTAATTTATACCCTGATTCGGTCCAACTAGCAAACATTGCTAAAATGTTAGGCTTTTTTGCAAAAGACATAGTGTCAATGACTAATTTAAAAATTGCTTTGTTAAGTTATTCAACTGCTGGAAGTGGTGCTGGCGAATCAGTAGATAAGGTTAGAGGGGCATATGAATTATTAAAAAATGATGAAGAAGCAAAAGCTTTTCAAATTTTTGGTGAAATTCAATTTGATGCTTCTTTTGTTCCACAAGTAATGCATAAAAAAGCTAAAACTTTAGATTGAGAAACAAATGCTAAAATCTATGTGTTCCCTAATATAGATGCTGGTAATATAGGTTATAAAATTGCTCAGAGAATGGGTGGATATGATGCTATTGGTCCTGTGTTAATCGGATTAGACTTACCGGTCAACGACCTAAGTCGTGGTGCTTCTACTGATGATGTTATAAAACTATCATACATTACTGCTTATCAAGCAATCATTAGAAAGTCTAAAAAATAAAATTACAATTTAAAAACGCACTCAATTTGGTGCGTTTTTAATTAGTAACTATTTTGTTTTAAGATTATTTAATTCATTTGTGTTTCTTGAATTGATCAAGAACCATTTCAAACAATTGATCATGTTTGTCTAAACGTTTATCAACATTATCTAAACGATTATTAATGTGTTTAATATCTTTTTCATATTGGTTTTTAACTCAACCAGTGAATCATGATGGTGGAGTTTTTTCATATTGGCTTTTAACTCAACTTGAAAATCATTCTGGAGCTTTTTGCTCTGGTTTAGAACATTTAACACCTTTAATCATAATCGGCTCAACTAATTCATAATGATTATAAGAATTGTTTTTAATAATTTGTTTTAATTGTTCAATATTCTTAACGATAATAGTCTCTTTCTTTAAATTATTCATTATTTACCACCACATATATACCTATGGTTGTTAGAGGATATTTTTGTAAAAATTTTTAGAAATTATTTAAAAAATCTAAATTAAACATTATTAGCAATTCTTGCTATATCATTTTTATTCAATTCAAATTGTTGATCAAATGTAATAGATACTTTGCTCATTGGAGTTTTAACTACAGAAATTAAATTACCTAAATTATCCTTAATAAATTTAATTTTTGTTTTAATATTTTTATGATTTGGACCAATAATAACAAATTCCATATCTTTGTTAAAGTTATTTCTTGAAATAACTTCATAAGTATTATCAGAAATCTTTTTATAGACAACAAAAGCAAAGATTTGATTAACTTTTGTTTCTACATCATGATAAAGCATTTCATCTTTGTTTGGATGACCATTAAACCAACCATGTGCTGTTGGTCTATTTTCAGCGTTTTTAATTTCGTCAAGATATTTATTAATATCTTTTGTTTGTTTTGTTGTTAAATATTCATCAATTAGTTTACGATAAGTATTAACAACAGTAGCAATATAAAACTCAGATTTCATTCTTCCTTCAATCTTAAAAGATTTAATTCCAGAATCTATTAATTTTGGCATGTTAGCAATTTGGTTCATATCTTTAGCTGACATAGTGAATTTGCTTGAATAAGTTTTATGCTCATCATAAATTTTATAGACCCATCTACAACTTTGAGCACAACCACCTACATTAGAATCCCTTAATGAAAAATTATTACTAATCATGCATCTGCCAGAATAAGCAATGCATAAAGCTCCATGAATAAAATGTTCTACATCTATAGCATTTTTTAATGCTGTAATCATTTTAAATATTTGTTCATAACTATTTTCACGAGCTAAAATAATTCTTTTGCATCCATTATTCTTAAAGAATAATGCTGCTTTTGAATTACATACTGATTGTTGAGTAGAAACATGAATCTCTGCATTATCATCATGCTGTTTAATACGATCCATAATAAAAGGATCAGTACAAATATATGCATCAGGTTTAAGCGAAATTATTCGACTTATAAAATCATCAAAAGCATTTAAATGAGCATTATGACAAACAATGTTGGTAACAAGATATATTTTTTTATTTAATGAATGAGCATAATTTATTATTTCTGCAACTTCATCAAAATCAAAATTTGAACTCCTCGCTCTTAAAGAATATGCTTTAGCACCTAAATAAATAGCATCTGCTCCATAGTTTAAAGCATATTTACCTTTAATAATATCACCAGCAGGTGATAATAACTCAATTTTATTTTTCATCTCTTAAATACACCATATCCTTAGTGTCTCCTAAAAATCCATTATTAACTGATTCGTTTTTACAAATCAGTTTTTCTAAGGATTCATATTTTGTAATATTATTTGGATCAATGATTGCTTGTTTATATAATTTAGTAATTTCTAATACTCAGTTAGCATCATGTAAAAATGAATCAATGTATAAATAGTCCAATTTATTTAATTCATTTAAAAACTTAATGGTTGATAAACTATAAGCAGTATATAAATATGTACCATATTTATCTTGATAAATAATTGTTGGAAAGTTTCTTGTTTCTTCATTTAAAAATAATTTTTTATTTATAGGAATTTGAAGGTCATATTCTTTATTGAAGTTTTCAATCATTTTTCATTTAGACTCCATAATGAACGAATATCCGGCTCCTTGAATGCCAACATTCATTTTATTTTTATTATCTAAAATTTCTAAGAGCTCTTTTTTTCTTAATTCTCTAGAAACAAAAACATTATTAATCTTATTTCTTAAATAAAAATCAAAACTACCGTAATTTGTAACTAATGTTTCTGGATTATAAAAAAAATCAAATTTTAAGTTTTGCTCGTTGCAAATTTGGATAACACCAAAATCTGCAAATATAATTCCATCAATACTTAATTTGGATAAGTTCAGTAAATATGCAATTAAAGGATTAATGTCTTCTTCAAAAAAGATTCGATTAACTAAAATAAGAATTTTAGTATTTTTCTTTTGTGAAATTATTTTTTCTAATTCTTCTAAAGAAAAATTGTAATTATTTCTTACAGAAAAACCTTCTTGACCTATGATTAAATAATCAACATTAATATTAATAAGATCGAGAGCATTTTCATAGTTTGTAGGACCGATCAAAACTTTCATACTTAAAATTATAAGAAAAACACAGAGGATTAACTCTGTGTTTAAATTAAATTAAGCAAACTTCTTTATGTTCTTTTAAGATATTCATCTTATTTTTCTTTTTGCTTGCAGATGTCGCTTTCATAATGTCTATATCAACAATTTGACCTTTAATCATTGAAATAACTCTATTAAATTTACCGTCTAAAACACAATCCATAGCTTTATATGCCATTAATGTGGCATTAGCACGATCTCACGCATCGGTAGTTCCACCACGTTGGACATGACCGATAACATTAACTCTTGTAACTCTACCTGTTTCTTTTTCAATATATTTAGCAATTTCTTGCAAAGATGGCAAACTATCTTTACCATATAAACTTTCAGTAATTACAAATAGACATGAGCGCTTACCATTATTTTTAGTTTCATTTGCAATTTTTAAAAATTCTTCTTTAGTCTTAATGTTGTCTTTTGTAACGATAGCTTCTGCATCTGTAGCAACCCCTGCATAGATTGCAAGATCACTAAAACCTCTACCCATAACTTCACAAAAACATACACCGCTATGAGAATCGAATGAATCTCTTAAAGCATCTATTGTATTAACAATTCTATTTAAACAAGTAAAGAAGCCGATAGTTTGCTCGCTACTTGAAATGTCATTATCAATTGTTCCTGGTAATCCCATAACATTAACTTTGGCACATTTATGGAGACCGGCAGCGCCTTTATAAGTACCATCTCCTCCTATAGTAAATAAAACATCTATTCCGTGTTTTTTTAGAATCTTACCTGCTTTTATTTTTACTTCAGGTTTATAAAAGTCAAGACTACGTGCTGATCCAATAAAGATATTTCCACGTGAATTATATTCTTCAATATGAAGCAATTTTTCTTGGTCTATTAAAACAAATTTTTCTTCAAGTAAACCTTTATAACCATCATAAATAACATAAGGAATAATTTTTTTAGCTATTGCTTTCTTACATAAAGCAATAACGGCATTATTCATTCCAGGTGAATTACCACCTGATGCTAATATTGCAATTTTTTTTACTTTAGTAGATTTATTAGCCATATAAATTATTTGGATAAGTTATAGAATGTTTTTACACCATCATATGATGCTCTAACACCTAATTCGTTTTCAATTTCAATTAAACGGTTGTACTTACAAATTCTTTCAGATCTAGACATAGAACCTGTTTTGATTTGTCCAGTTCCTAAAGCAACTGCTAAATCAGCAATTGTTGTATCTTCTGTTTCACCTGAACGATGAGATACAACGGCACATCAATTAGCATTTTTTGCAATTTTAATTGTTTGAATGGTTTCAGTTAATGAACCAATTTGATTTAATTTAATTAAAATGGCATTTGTAACTTTGTTTTCAACACCACGCATACAAATCTTTGGGTTTGTACAATAAATATCATCACCGACTATTTGAATTTTATTACCAACTCTTTGCATTAATTTAATAAAACCTTCTCAGTCATTTTCGCTTAAACCATCTTCAATTGAAATGATAGGATATTTATTAATCAATTTTTCTAAGTAATCAATCATTTGATCAGTAGTTTTATGGGCTTCTTCAGTTGATAAAATCTTCTCAGCTAATGCCTTTTTAAAAACATATAATTTTTTTTCTGAATCATATAATTCACTAGCAGCAACATCAAGTGCAATAGCAACATCTTTATCAACACCTGGTTGGTAACCTGCAGCTTTAATCGCTTCTACCATTAAGTCTAAAGCATCTTCTGCTTTATCTAAATCAGGAGCAAATCCTCCTTCATCACCTTTACCGGTAGATTGTTTTTTAGACTTAAGAATGCTTTGTAATGCATGGAAACATTCTGAAGCCATTTGTACAGCTTTCTTAATGCTTGTAGCACCTACAGGCATAAACATAAATTCTTGAAAATCAATAGTATTATCAGCGTGTGCTCCTCCATTGATAACATTTAGCATTGGAACAGGCATCTTGTATAAATTATCATTACTTCCTAAGATGTTTTCCCTAATGTATTGGTATAAAGGTTTACCATAAGCATTAGCAGAAGCATTTGCTGCAGCTAATGAAACAGCCAAGATTGCATTAGCACCTAAATTTGTTTTAAATTCAGTACCATCTAACTTAATCATTACATCATCTAATTCATTTTGTTTAGATGCATCCATACCAATAATAGCTGGAGTAATAATTTTCTTAATATTTTCTACAGCTTTTAATACACCTTTACCATTAAAACGTTTTTTATCACCATCTCTTAATTCTAAAGCTTCTCTTTCTCCTGTTGAAGCACCAGATGGAACCATTGCTTTACCAACAGCAC
>CATAWQ010000005.1 GCA_949500635.1 uncultured Mycoplasmatota bacterium | reverse complement strand
AAAAAAACTATTACTGTAGAAAGTAATTGAACAGGATATGTAATAAATGTTACTATTCCAGAATTATTCGAATTAGGTAAAGTAAGAAAAATTTATTTACATAAGCACACATCTTTAACAAATAAAAATTCTGTTAGTGAAGAGTATTATGGATTTGTTAATTATGAACAAAAAGAAATGTTCTTAAAATTATTATCATTAAATGGTATTGGCCCCAAAACAGCTATGCAAATCTTAAAAAACGATTTGTCGTTAATAAAAAATATGATTTTCACTAAAGATATTAAAGGATTAAGTGCTTGTCAATCTATTAATGAAAAGATTGTTAAACAAATGGTAGACAATATTGAAATTTCTTCTACAGAAGAATTTAAAATAAATTCTAAAATTTCAGAACTTATTAGTGCTTTAGAATCTTTAGGTTATGGAAAGAACGAAATTGAAGATGTTATCAATAACAAAGAGATTATTAATAATACCTCAATAGAATTATCAGATCTTGTTTCAAATGCAATCAAATATATTGCAATAAAAACTGATGGAATTAGTAAGACCGCATAATCTTTCTGAATTTAAAGGAAAGAAAGATATTAAAGATAATATCTCTGTTTACACAAAGTCATCCCTAATAAACAATACAACTCTTGATCACTGTTTATTTTATGGATTACCAGGAACGGGCAAAACGACTTTAGCATTAATTATTGCTAACGAATTAAATCAAAAGATCAAGATTGTACAAGGTGGTAATATTCAAAAACCTACAGATATTATCAATATTGTTTTATCATTACATGAAAAAGATATATTATTCATTGATGAAATTCATGCAATTAATCCACAAGTTATTGAATTATTGTATTCAATAACTGAAGACTTTGCGATAGACATTAATTTGGGGAAAGATTTTAATTCTAAATTAACAAGAGTAAAAATTCCACGGTTCACATTAATCGGGGCAACGAGTAATTTAGGGAGGGTACCAAGGGCGTTTGAAGAAAGATTTGGCATTATCATTTATTTTGGAACATACAACAAAAATGAAATTTTAGAAATTATTAATTTTTATTGTAAAAAATATAAAATTCAAATTTCAGATAAAGATAAAAATTTAGTTGCAACTAATTGTAAAGGCATACCTAGAGTAGTAAATAAAATTATTCGTAGAATAAAAGACTTTAAAACAATAGATGATAATTTATCTATCAAAACAATTCTTAAAAGATTAGGAATTATTAAAAATGGTATTAATGAATTAGATTTAAAATATTTAGAATCTTTAAATGAATTTAATACACCAGTGGGTATTAAAACAATTTCTGATGCTATTATGATTGATGAAAGCACGATTGAACAAAAGGTTGAACCTTATTTAATTCAACTAAAATATATTATTAAAACAAGTAAAGGTCGTTGTTTAACGGCTAATGGTAAAGATTTTTTAGCTAAGATTTAAGTTTATCAGCTATTTTTAAAATATTTTTAGAGAATTGATTGTTAATATCATTAATTATTCGTCTAAAACTATTAATTCTTGATCTATGTTTTGGGTATTTATCAAATAGATTATTTTCTCTTTCATCAATTTTTTTTAAATTTGATATACCTACACCAATCAAACGAATTTTTTTATTAAAAAAGAACTCAGTAAATATGTTTAAAAAAACAATATACATAACTTCTTGGTCATTAGTATATTTAGATAAAGTTTTGCTTTTAGTTGTTAAAACGAATTTTGAACTTTTAATAAATACGCTTAAAGTTTTTCCCTCCAACTCATAGTAATTTAATTCACTACATATATCTTGAGTAAATTTTTTAATATAAATTTTAATTTCATTAAAATCTTTTGTATCATTCAATAAAGTTCTACTTTTGCTAATTGATTTAGGGTCTCCGTAAGAATAAATTAATTCATCATCTCCTATTCCGTTGGCGTTGTTAAGAAAAAAATCTTTGTTACTTCCAAATATTGATGACAATAAAAATAAATTTTTACATTTTGCTAAATCTTCAATTGTTTTTATACCTTTATTAACAAGTTTTCTTTCTAAAGATTTACCTACAAAAAACATGTTACCAATTGGTTGGGGTCAAATAATATTTTTTATATCATCTTTAGAGAAAATTTGTGTAATTCCCATTGGTTTCCTATAATCACTACCCATTTTTGCTAAAAATTTGTTATAAGATACACCAATCGATATACCTAAGTTTAATTCTGATTTAATAAGGTTCTGAATTCTTTGAGCAATTTTTAACGGAGTGTTAGTACTAGTTACTAAATGACTAATATCCATATAGCACTCATCAATAGATGCATATTCAATTTTGTTAGAAACACGCTCCGATAATAAACTAATAAATTTTCTAGAATAAGATTCATAAAGTTGAAATTTATGAGAAACAATAATTACTTTAGGGCAAAGATTCTTGGCCATAAAAATAGGCATTCCAGCCTTTATTCCATATTTTCTAGCATCATAGTTAGGACTTGCTACAACAGAACGTTTGGTTATCCCACCAACCACAATAGGTTTACCTCTTAATGATGGATTATTTGCTTCTTCACACGAAGCAAAGAATGCATTAATATCAATATGGATGATTACCTTTCTATTTGTGTTTGACATAGATTAAATATTCTTTGTTACCTTCACGACCTAATATAGGAGATTCACACAAATTTAAAACTTTAAAATTATTTTCATAAAGTTTGTTTTTAATTTTTTTAATTATTTTTTCTCTTATTTCTTCCTTGATAACAATACCATTAAAATTTTTAATTTTAATATCATCTAGTTCAAATTGTGGTTTAATTAGAAACACACCTTTATATGAATAATCAAATAGATTTACTAATTTATCAATAATTTTAGTTAAAGAAATAAAAGAAACATCACAAAAGACAAAATCTATTGTTTGCTTAAATATATTGTTACTTATATATTTAAAATTAATTTGTTCAAATAATTCTACTTTAGGATTATTTCTTAAAGATAGATCCATTTGATTTGTTCCTACATCTATTGCATACACTTTTTTTGCTTGATTGTTTAATGACACCTGCGTAAACCCACCAGTAGACGAACCGATGTCTAATATGATTTTATTTTTTAGATCAATTCTAAAATGATTGATTGCATGATCTAATTTATATGCTGCTCTACTGACATAACCATCATTATTATTGATAATAATTTTATCTTTATCATTAACCATAAAGTTAGGCTTTTTAATAGTGACTCCATTGACAATTACATTACCACCATTAATTAGATCTTGTGCTTTTACTCTGGATTTAACAAGTTTAGTAGTTGCTAAAAATGTGTCAAGTCTAACTTTATTCATAAACATTTATTAAATAGTATAATAAAAATAATAAAAAGGAGTATTAAATGGAAAATTTAAATGCAAATACAAAATACAAAATTTTAAATCAAACACAATCTTCTATATTAACTAGAAGTTTTTTAGTTGCTGGTTTATCATTCCTAGCGATCTGTTTAATTGGAATAGGATTTGGAAAATTATTTGAATATGAAATATATGAAAAAGGTAATTTAACCATAGTCAACTCTCTTTATATGATCAGTATTCTTTTAATTTTCATTTCTATGTTTGGTTCAATGTTTGTTTTTAGAAATTTATTGAATCAAAAAACTAGTAAGATTGTATTATGAATTAGCTTGTATTGTTTAGGACAAGGTTTAGGGTTTGGCATGTTATTTTCGTTGTTTGCAAATGATTCTTGGACATTGATTTTAATATTCGGTGTTTCTGGAATATTATTCATTTTATGTGCTATCATTGGACGCTTTATGAGTGCTAATGCTGCCTTTAGTTTAATGAAAATGCTTGCAATTGGTTGAGTTATAACATTTGTATTAATGTTTTTAATGTTTATTCCAATGATTATTATGCTATCTACTAATGGTTCATATGTTGGATTTCAATGATATTATTCATTAATTATGGGAATATTTTGTTTATTATTTATGGGTTATATCTCTTATGATGTGTGAATGATTTCTAAAACTAGTGAATTTATACAGATTACTGATACAAGAGCATTCAATAATTTAAGTTTATTCTTTGGTTATAGGCTCTTAATAGATTTTGTTGGTTTATTTTGAACAATAGCATCTATTATTTTAAGGTTTAGAAGATAGTGAATAATGCCAATAGAGGTATGTATGCAGAAGAATTAGTTAATAGAACTAATTCGTACTATTATGATCGTGGCATTGCCTTAATTGAAAAAAGATACATACCCATAAAAATAGTTAAATCAATAAATCAAAATACCATAATAGGGAAATTACTATCAAAATCTTATGTTGATTATTGTGGAATTTATAAAGGAAAACATATTGAGTTTGAAGTTAAACAAACAAATAACATTAACTTTGATCTTTCATTGATTAAGGAACATCAGTTAAGACATTTAATTAATAATAATAAACACGGAGGAATTGGTTTTGTTATTGTTTACTTTAATCCATTAGAACAATTTTATTTAATTTATATAGATCAGATTATTGAGTGAAAACAAAATAATAAATCCAGCACCATCAAATATGAATTTATTAAGAAAAAATGTTATCCAATTGATATTACTTTTCCAGGGATAATTGATTATTTGTCGTTATTAAAATAAAAACCAACACTTAATCACGGTGTTGGTTTTTATTAATCAATTTTTCTTAACTATTAAAGAACTGCTTCTTTTAATGACTTAGAAACTCTGAATTTAACAACTTTTTTAGCTGGAACCTTCATTTGTTTTCCAGTGCTAGGATTTCTCATCATTCTAGCTTTACGATTAATTAATTTTAATTTTCCTAAGTTACAAACTCTAAAAGTTCCACTTGATTTAACTTCCTTAGATGCTAAGTCGTTAATGCAGTTTAATACAGCTTTTACACTCTTAGTAGGAAGATCAGTTTTTTCTGAAACTTTTTTAATGATTTGATTCATTGTTAATGGTTTTGACATATTTGTTATTATTTCTCCTTATAAAATATATTATATGATTTTTGCTATTTAATAATTTTTTTTATGACATTTTTCACAAAAAACTTTGGATTTTGTTTTTTATATAATACCTTATAAATTTCATTTAAAACTGGAGCATCTATTTTGTTGGCCTTAGTAATTTCATAGGCAATCTTTGTTGCAGTAAACCCTTCAACAGTCTTTTTATTAATCGCTAAAGTTTTAGCTAATCCATTTTGAGCGATTGATTTACCAAATGAAAAATTTCTTGAATTTGAATCAGTACATGTTAGGTAAATATCACCAATTCCACAGAAGTTAGCAACGGTTTTTATTTTACCACCAAGTTTGTCAACGATTGTAGAAATTTCTTTTGTAGCTTCTGCAAGCATGGCTGCACGTGTATTTATAGATGTATGTAATTCGTATGCTAATCCAAGCGCAATAGCCATAACATTTTTAAGAGAAGCCATAATTTCTGCACCTTTTTCATCTGTTGTAACAACACATTTAAAAGTTTGGTTATTAAATAGATTAGCAACAAGTTTAGCTGTCTTTGCTTTAGTAGATACACAGTTAACCATTGTTGGTTGATTATTAAATACTTCAACAGCAAATGAAGGTCCTAATAAAGAAACAAAACCATTAGAAAAACCCTTAATAATTTTTTTAATAGATTTTGATCAAACATTGTTAGTGTCAGGGTTAAAACCTTTAGCAACATTAATGTATATTGGTTTATTTGTTAAAAATTTAACAAACTTTTTTATTGTTGGTTCAATATAAATACTTGGAACCGCAATTAATATGTATGAAGGTTTGAAACTAATAACATCATTTGGGTTAATAGTGGCTATTGGAGCTTTAAACATTTTTTTGTTAGCAAAATATTTGGAGTTCAAACCTTTAATTAGATCTTTATTTTCGTACTCATCAACACCATACATTAAAACTTCATGCTTGTTTTTTAATAAAACATTTGCTAATGCTGTACCTCATGCACCTGTTCCTAAAATTGCTATTTTTGCCATACTATCTATCCTTCTTGATTCCTCTTATACGAGAATTTTTATCTTTAAAATATATTGTAATAGGTATATCTGAAAAACCAAAAGAATTTCTAATTTGGTTTTCAAGATATCTAGCATAGCTAAAGTGAACATATTTGGGGTCGTTTCCAAATATAACAAATGTTGGAATTTGGCTGTTTACTTGAGTAACATATGAAATGTTAAATCTGTTTCCTTTGAATTTAGGGGGAGGATTTAATATTTCTGCTCTTGCTAACACATCATTTAGTAATGAAGTAGAAACGGAAATTTTTAATTGCTGTTTTATTTTTTCAATAGTTTTAAAAATTCCATTAACTTTTAAGTTGTCTTTAGCACTAATAAAAATAATGGGAGCCCAAGTAATGTAATGAAATTTATTTCTAATTAATTTTGTAAATTCATCTACAGTTTTAGAAGTTTTATTCTTAATTTTATCTCATTTGTTAACAACAATAATTGTTGGAATATTAGCATTAAATGCTAACCCCCCAATAATTTCGTCTTGTTCATTTAAATCTTCACTTCCATCTAAAACTAACAAGATCAGATTACTTCTAGAAATTGCATTTTGTGTACGTGATAAAGCAAATTTTTCAATATGATCTGTTATTTTTGATTTGCGTTTAATTCCTGCAGTATCGATAATTGTATAATCTTTTCCATTATATTTAAAATCACAATCAACCGAATCACGAGTGGTTCCTGCTATATTAGAAACGATTACACGTTCTTCATGAAGCAATGAATTAACTAGTGTTGATTTACCAACATTAGGTCTACCAATAACGCAGAAAGCAGTTTTTTTAATTTCAATTTTATTTTTTGAAGGATTAAAGTTTTTAACTATTATGTCCAATAGATCACCAATACCAATTGAATGTTCTGCTGAAATGTAGTTAGGGGTTCCGAAACCAAGTGAATAATAAAGTTTTTCATATGCACCTTGTTTATTTTCTGATTTATTAACAGCCAAAATTACATTTTTAGCCTTATTCTTTTTTAATAATTTTGCAACATAAAAATCATCTTTATTAATTCCATCTTTTTCAGAAACTAAAAAAATAATAATTGATGCTTCTTTAATTGCAAATAAGACTTGATTTTCAATGTTTTGTTGAAAGATCATTTTGTCGTTTGTTAGTCCACCGGTGTCAATAATAGTAAATTCTTTACCCAATCATGTGGCCTGTCCATATATACGATCACGTGTGACACCTGGTGTATCACTAACAATCGATTTTTTTTTAAGAATTGCTCTGTTGAATAAAGTGGATTTACCAACATTTGGTTTACCAACTATTGCAACTTTAAACATTTCCAATCTCCTTATTAAATAAATCAATTATTAAATTTACAGTTTGATCAACAGTATTGTTAGATCCGTCAATTTCTTTACAACCTGGTGTTTTAATTAATGGAGCTATTTTTCTATGAGTATCTTGATAGTCTCGCTCTATTAATGCTTTTTTGACATTTTCTAACGAATCAGTTTTACCTGATTGCTCTCATCTTCTTTTAGCACGAATATCAATATTATCAATTAAGAAAATTTTAAGAGTGGCATTTGGTAATACAACACTTGTTGTATCTCGTCCTTCCATAACACACGATTGCATAGAAGCAATTTGTCTTTGTTGAATTAAACATATATCTCTAACAATTTTCATTGTAGCAATATTACTAGCTAGTTTACCAATAGAAGTAGAGTTAGCAAGTTCAGTTACATCTTCATTGTTTAAAAACAGTTTATCTTCTTGCAATTCTACTTTAGAAGAGTTTAAAACTCTTTTAATTTCATTCACGTTATCTAAATTAGTATTTTTCAAAGCAATTGCATAACAACGAAACATACCACCAGTATTAATAAACTGAAAATTTAATTTTTTTGCAACTTTTTTAGCTATTGTGCTTTTCCCACTACCAGCAGGCCCATCAATTGCTATCTGATATATTTTTTTACACATAGTAAACCAAAACAAAAACCAAAAGAATTAACATTATTAGCAAAAAGAACGCAGATAAACCTAATGATACAAAAAATAAAGTTTTAAATGGTGTTTGTTTTTCTTCTTCATCCTTAGTTGGAGTAATTTTATATTGTTGAAATTCATCATAGATTTTTTTGTTTTGAATTAATTTGTTTAAACGATCTAGTTGATCTTTTGATGATGATTGAAAATTGTTTCAAGTAATTGATAAATTATCTAAAGATTTGCCTGTTTTAAGTAGCAACTTGAGATTTTTATCATCAGACAATCAATTCGAAGATATTTTTTTACCATCTTCATCAAGAATTGATATAAAATCATCATTCTGAATGTATTTGTCAATTTCACCAATGTTAGTTTTAATTTTTTGTTCATCAATCAAACTAGCAAATTCTTTTAAACTTTCATAATCTTGATTATCTTTTTTATTTATTGAAACTAAATTAGCCAAAGCTTCTGTCTTAGGCATGTCCTTAAGTATTTTAGGATTCAATTCATCAATTTTTTGTTTATATTTTAAAATAGCTGATGACTCATTTGCTAATTTGTCTAGCATCAAACCATCATTTAGGATTTCTTGACGATATAGTCTTCACTTTTCAATCCTATTTTTCATAATAAATTAATTATATTTATAATACTTATTATGCTTTCATCAAAAAAACATAAGACTATTGTTTCTAAAAAAAATAAACTTAGTTTTATATCTGCAATTTTAATTGTTATCGGTTCATCTATAGGTGCAGGTATTTTTCTTAAAAATGATGAAATATTAAAAAATACTCAAGGAATGATTTATTTAGCAATTATCGCTTGAGCAATTGCTATTTTTGCTATTATTTGTTTGGGATTATGTTTAACAGAATTATGTTCTACATCAACAAAAAATAAATTAGGAATTATTGGATGAATCAAAACTTTTTGTAACAATTATTTGTATCAAATAGGTAAAAAATTTATGGCATATATTTATTTACCAATAAATTTTTTTGTGATGCCATATTATTCCGTATGTACCATTCAACAAGCTTTCCCGAATACTGGATTTGCAAAACTTGAATGATATTACGTTGCTTTAATAGCGTTATTAATTTCTTCTTGATTTATTTTTACTTCAGGTATGTCAGCAAGAGCCACAAATATTCAAAATAAAACAATTACTTGTGTTAAATTTTTCCCACTATTTTTTGCAATTTTAATTGGTTATATATATGTTGGTGACACACATCATATTAATGAATACACACCCGTTAAAACTAATGTTCCTTTATTCAATGAGTTAAATCCTGTATTAGGAATATTTATTTCTATTCCGTCAATCTTTTTTGTTTTTGATGGTTTTTATAGTACTGCAGGATTACAAACAGAAATGAATGAACCAAAAAAATCTGCAAAAGCAATGCTTATTGGTTTGTTAACTGTTTCATGTATAGATATTTTGATATCAATATCTTTAATGATTAGTGGAAAGGGATCACTTGAAGGATTGCAGGAATGATTTGAAGAAAAGAATTGTTATTGATTGTTGCAAACAATGCAATTTATTGTTGCTATTGGAATTTGAGGAATCATTAATGGATTTGCTTTATATTCAACAAATTATTATGAAGAACTAATTGATAAAAATGAAGTTATTTTTTCAAATAAAATTAGAGATAAAATGACTTCTAATTCTCATTTTGTAGGTTGTTCATATTCTTATTGCATTTTTTTTGTAATGTTCTTACTATGTACATTAGTTGGTTCATTAGCATATATTGATACAAATCAATATGCAGATTTGCTTGCTGGTTTAGATCTTCATGTATGTAGCTTGTATTCATTTGTTGATTTAATGGCCAATTGAACATCAGCATTAGTTTTTGGTTGCATTGTTATTTCTATCATTGGTGCATTAAGAAACAGAAAAACTAAAAAAAATAAAACTGCAAACGATAAAAATTTTGTTTGAGCCGCTTATGTCACAATAGTGATAGTATGTTTTAGTTTATTAATGATTTTAATTGAGACTTTTGTGAATCTTGCATTGGTTTGTAGTTATTACTTAAAAGGTATGTATGAAGGTGATACTGGGATACAAAATTTAGTAAGTGCAATTATGACCATTGTCATTCTTATTCTTTTTTTAACCATTATGTTTGTTCCGTGTAGTCATAAAAAATATAATTAATAAATATGGAATTTAAAAGAATTAATGTAGTTACACATGATACTATTTATTTAGCTGATGTCACTATTAATGGGAATAAAATATCAAAAATAAAAAAGATATCAAATAAACCTAGAATAAACGCCAAGTATATGATGCCTGGTTTTATTGATTCACACACTCATGGTGGTTATGGTTGAGATTTTAATAATTTAGCTCGTAATGATATTGAAAAAGCAAAAAATTATCTTAATAATCTTGGTAGTGAAGGAGTTACAACAGTTATTGGTACAACAGTAACTTCTTCTATTAAAAATCTTTATAGTATTTCTAAAAATTGAAAAAAATTTAATGCTTTAGATAAAGAAGGATTGGTAAAAGGATGATATATTGAAGGACCTTTTATTTCTAAAGAAAAGAAAGGCGCACATGATGAAACTTTGATTTGTCCAATTAATA
The DNA here is from genome assembly GCA_949500635.1 of uncultured Mycoplasmatota bacterium. GTDB lineage: Bacteria > Bacillota_I > Bacilli_A > Mycoplasmatales > Mycoplasmoidaceae > Malacoplasma_A. Next base: position 14,638 of record CATAWQ010000005.1, on the reverse strand, counting down.
CTAAAGCGTTAGACATAATTAAAAAAGAAAATAAATTTATTAAAATTTTAGCTGTTGCTCCTGAAGTTAAAAATAACCTTGAATTAATTAAAAAAGTGAAAAAAGATTATATTGTTTCAATTGGTCATTCTGCTTGTAGCGCGGATGTTGCACTAGAATCTCTTGTAAATGGTGCAAGTAGAATTATCCATTTATATAATCAAACATCGAAATTTGATCATAGAAACCCGGGTATTGTAAATATGGCTTTCTTAGACACTCCAATTAATTGTGAACTTATTTCAGACGGTTTTCATGTAAATAAAATTGTCTTAAAAAACACATATGATATTGTTAAACCAGAAAGAATAATTATTGTTACTGATTCATTGTCTTGCAAGGGGTTGCCTGAGGGTGACTATATGTTAGGAACGTTAAAGATTCACAAGTTTGATGATATTGCTAGATTAAAAGATGATAATACGATTGCAGGTTCTGTTAAACCATATATTGAGCACTTACATACATTTTTAGATGCAACTCATTGCAGTTTATGTGAATTAGCTAAAATGTCTAGCTATAATGCTGCAAAGAACTTAAAATTAGATAATAAACTTGGTATAATAAAAGAAAATTATTTAGCTGATTTTGTAATTGTTGATTCTAAATTAAATTTATATGAAACATATAAAAACGGTAAATTAATTTATAAAAAATAAGAGAAATATGAATTTTTTAAAGAAAATTATTTTAGGTATAGGATTTAAAAAGACTCATCCATGCAAATTATATATTTGTAAAGATGAGAAAGAAATAGGTGAGAAAACATCAAAAATGGTTGTTGAACAAATTGTTGCTAAACCTAATACAGTTTTAGGTTTGGCTACAGGTTCGTCTCCAATCTCTTTATACAAGGAACTAATAAAAGCTTGTAAAGAAAAGAAGGTTTCGTTTGCTAATGTTGTCTCATATAACTTAGATGAATATGTGAACATTGATCAAAAATATTTTGATCAATCTTACAGAAATTTTATGGATGTTAATTTGTTTAATAATGTTAATATTTTAAAATCAAATACTCATTTTCCTAGCAAGCAAACAATTCGTCAATATGATAATCAAATTAATAAATCTGGTGGTATTGATTTACAAGTTTTAGGATTAGGAGTAAATGGTCATATTGCTTTTAATGAACCTGGAACACCATATAATGCTAAAACTCATTTAGTAAAAATTACTGATTCTACTAAACAAGCAAATGCAAGATTTTTTGATAACAAACCTGAAAATGTACCTTCATCTGCAGTTACAATGGGTATAAAAACGATCATGAGCGCCAAGAAGATTATCTTAATTGCTACAGGCAAGAATAAAGCTGAGGCTATTTCTAATTTATTTAAAAATAAGTATGATCCTCAATGACCTGTTACTGCGTTAATTTATCATCCAAATGTATCAATTTTTGTAGATTATCAAGCTGCTTCCCTTATTGCTCAGTAATTTAAATATTTAATAAAACATTTAAATATACAATGAAAGTGTTAGTAAAACTAGGCATGAACAATTGTATGTTTTTTTGTAAATGCTTTTTAATTTCTAAGATATTGGTAAAATTAGTGGTTTTTTCATCAGTTATTTCTTTATATGAATTAATTTTTTTATACTTTTTTGCTTCGACAAATAAAAAAACAATTCCATTTAACAAAGAATTTAAATGTCTAATGTTTAGTTTATCGTTAAAAGAAAATTCTCTAGTATAAATCATGAATTCAATAATTCTTTTGTTGTTAATGATTCAATGTGATTGAATGTAATCTAATTGTTTTTGAAAAGAAAAAATTAATGGTACAGATTTTAATTCATTATTTGGATTAAACCTAAATTCATCTAAAATCGGAAAAAAGCTACTGTTGCGCATTAATGAATAAAAAGTATTAATATTTTGAAATTCCATATACATTCTCATATACATGGTTGCTATTTTTGAATAAAAATCAACACTTTCACCTTTACAGATTTTATTTTTAAGTAAACTTTTTTTAACTTTTTTTTGTAAAGTTAGAGCTTCTTTTTTCAATTTCATATTATTTTGAATTTATCTTTTCAATTTCATCTTTAATAAATTTTAAAATACCTTTTACTTCAGCATAATTCATTCTTGTAGGTCCTACAATAGACAATTGGTGTTTTTGATTATCATAATTAATCATAGTAGAAGCTACTGAAAGACCGTTGGCTCCTATTTCATCTCCAAAGGTAATTTTAGTTTTCCCATCATTTTGTTGATTGTATGAAATGTGTTTTCAAATGTTAGAATCTTCTAGCATTGCTAGAATACTTTTTAATTTATCAACATTTTTAAACTCAGGTTGAGTAGTTAATCATTTTGTCCCATAAACACTTGTTTGCGGTACACTAATTTCATTAAAGAAGAAAATCTTTTTGATGATTTCTTGCAAGCAAAATTCATACTCATGAACTTTATTACGAATAATTTCTTTAATTATAGAAAGTTTAGATTGAACTTCATCAAGAGGGGTATCAACTAGACGATCATTAAATACTCTAATGCAGGTTGCAATATCTTGTAATTGTTGTTTTTTATCAAATTTGATATTATTTTTATTCACCATTCCATTTGATGTAACAATTAAAACTATTGCTGAATTTTCAGATAATTGAATTAAGTCAAATCTTTTTAAAAGATCTTTAGAATTAAATTTTGTAACAATAGAAGGAAGTTTTAAAATTTCATTCATAATTGAAACAGATTGATCAATTATAGAATCAATACTTAAACTTCTATTTGCAAAAACTTTAGATAATTGATTTTTAATGTTAGTAGATAATTCAGGTTTTAAAATATTTTTTTCATAATATTTGTAACCTTTAATTGATGGGACTCTACCGCTTGATGTATGTGTTTTTTCTAACAAACCTAGTCTTTCAAGAGTTGCCATCTCATTTCTAATAGTTGCAGATGAAAGATCAGGTAAAAATCTTTCAACTAACTCATTACTTGAAACGGGTTCAGCTGTGAATGTATAACGATCAATAATTAGTTTTAAAATTTTAATTTGTCTTGGTGTTAATTTCATTTTAATAATATATATTTATTTTAAATAATATATATTTATTTTAATAGTATTTTTTTATATTATTAATATAATAGTTAAAATATAAATTATGCAAAGCAAAATTCTTGCAATTGATTTAGATGGAACGCTCCTAACTAAATTGAAGAAAATCACTAGCAAAAATTTAGATGCAATTGACAACTACATGAAGCTCGGAGGAATGCCTGTAATTGTCACTGGTCGATCTACTGTTTCTGCATTTAGATATTTCTATCAAATAGAAAAATATGCTAATAAAAAATTAAGATATTTAGCGTGTTTTAATGGTGCATATATTTATGATCAAGAGTTAAACAAGTCTTATAAAAATTTTATTAGTGAATCTCTTTGTAAAGAAATTTTTTCTATTGTTAAACATGAAAAATTAACTGCTTGATTTTATACAGAAAAAAGTAGACAAACAAAAAGTGTGGAAGTTTATGGTTACAGATTTCGAATAGCTAACAAACTTTTTAAGAATTTGAATACCGTAAAGTTAGATGAAAAATCAGACATTTCTTCATATAAAATTAATATTATGTCATTTAGCAAAACTAAAATTGCTAATGTTCTAGAAAATCTAAAAAAACGTTTTGAAAATGTATTAACATTCTCTTTGTCTTCAAAATACTTAATTGAAATTAATAACAAAAAAATTGATAAGGGTTATGTTGTAAAGTTTTTAGCAGATCAAACAAAAATATCAAAAAAATATATTTCTTTTTTAGGTGATAGTTTTAATGATGTACCTGGTTTTCAACAAGTAAGAAATTCATTTGCTATAAAGCCAAAGAATAAAGCTGTTATTCAATACGCTACTCATTACATAAATTACAAAAAAAACGCAGTTGCTGATGTAATTAATGAATACATCTTAAATGACGCAAATCAAGTAAAATTAATTGCAACTGATTTAGATGGTACATTACTTGAAAATTCTACAAAAGAAGTTTCTAAAATAGCAGCCAATAAAATAGTTGAATGTGTTGATGAAAAGAATATTTACTTTAGCATTGCAACGGGTAGAAATGTTGATGATATTACAATGATTATTAATAAAATAGGCATCAAAAATAAAAACCTTTGCTATGCAATAGCAAATAATGGTTCGGTTATATATGAATTTAAAACAGGAAGATATTTATATAAGCAAGTAATTCCTGCTGAATTATCAAAACTTGTTTTTAATCATATTAAAAATTTAAACCAATCTAATAAATATGGTCATATAGGTTGCTATGTTCATAGAATATTAAATATTGATAGAATTAGTGGCGGTATGAACACGCAATTGATGGGATATGAATTAAATTTTGTTCAGGAAAGATTAAACTGTTTGTCAAAGGATTTTACAAAAAATAGTTGATATCCAAAAGATTTTATCGAAATTAATAGTGATTTTGATTTTCAAAATATTTGTAAGTTTGTAATCTACTCTGATTCTCCAGAAAATAATGAAAAGATTTCTGATTATTTTTTTAAAGAAGCAAAATTAAATCTGACTTTTACTACTTCATCTAAAACAAATATTGAAATTAATGCGAAAAAAGTAAGTAAAGGTAATGCTGTTAAATTTTTAGCAAATTATTTAAATATAAATATATTTAATGTTATGACATTAGGTGATGAAGAAAATGATTTATCAATGTTAAAGATCACCCCTAATTCTTTTACTTTAACAACATCCAAAGAAATTGTTAAAAATGCAGCAAACAATGTTATTGAGTCAAAACCAAGTATTTTAGTAAGTGATGCAATTTCACAAAAAATTTTAAAAGAATAATATGGCAAAAACTTTTTTAAAGTTGGTAGACATTAATAAGTCTTATCCTAATGGCTATGTAGCAATAAAAAATTTTAATTTGAATATTCAAAAAGGTGAATTCGTAACTTTTTTAGGCCCATCTGGGTGTGGTAAGACCACAACAATTAAGATGATAGCAGGTTTTGAAATGCCTACAAGTGGAAAAATTTTAATCAATAATATTGATATTAAGGATGTTTCGATCAACAAACGTCCTACTGCTACAGTTTTTCAAGATTATGCTTTATTTCCAAATCTATCTGTATTAGAAAATGTTTCATATGGTTTAAAACAAATGCGCAGACCATTAAAAGGCATTACTAATGTAGAAAAAAAGAAGGTAGAAAAAGCTTACAAGGATGCAGTTAAAAAAGCAGAGGGAAAAATTAAAAAAAATGAGAAAATTCAAAGAAAAATTCTAAGAGAAATTAGCTTATTAGAAAAACTTTATTCTAAATATCCTGAAGTTCAAACTATTAGAGGAATGAAATATCAACAATACATTAGTAGATTAGATAGCTATCTAACTCAAATGGAAAAGAAATATGGTGTAGTTAAGATTAGAAAAATGTCTGCAATTAATTGGTTAAAAAGATTATTTAATAAATGAAATAGAACAATTTTTAATTCTAAACGTCCTGTTAATTACAATACTAAAGGTTTAAATGTTTATGAGAAAAAGATAATAAATCTTCAAAAATGATTTGAATATAAAAAACCTCTTGACAATAAAATAGCTAAATTAAGATATCAATATAATGACCTAGATCAATGAAATTCTCATTGATCTAACTATGGTTATTTAGTTAGAGAAAACTATGAAAAAAAATACATAACAAGAAAATTAACAAAAAAAGAAGTTAAAAAAACTGCTATGAATATGATTAATCTTGTTGGATTAAGAGGTAAAGAAAATTTATATCCAGAAGATTTATCTGGTGGTATGAAACAACGTGTTGCTTTAGCTCGTGCTCTTGTTGTAGAACCTGATATTATTTTGTTAGATGAACCTTTATCAGCATTGGATGCAAAAGTTCGTGTTGAAATGCAAAACGAATTAAAAAGAATGCACAGTCAATTAAGATTAACATTTATTTTGGTTACACATGATCAAGAAGAAGCTTTGTCTTTATCTAATAAAATAGTTGTAATGTCTAAAGGAAAAATTGAACAAGTAGGAACTCCAAAAGCAATTTATGATACGCCTGCAAATGAATGAGTTGCTAATTTTATCGGTCAAGCTAACTTTTTTAATGGAATTTATTTAGGAAAATCAAGAATTAAATTATTTGATAAGGTAATTTTGTGTCGTGAGTCTTCTAATTTAAAACAAGTGAATAAAAACGATGAAGTGAGACTGATGATTAGACCCGAAGATGTTTTATTGTCAAAACCACAAGACGGTTATATTAAAACAAGAGTTTCTTCTGTTGTATACAAAGGTGAAATGTTTGAAGGTAAATGTTTTTATAAAAAAAATTCTATTGTTTTTAAGACAACTAAATCTGTAAAAGTTGGAGACATAGTTGGTATTAGATTTGCTGAAAAAGCTTTACATGTTCTTCCTATTAAAGAACAATATGAAAGTGAATTCTATCACATTAATTTAAACAAAGATGAATAAAAGATTTTCTAGAAAATTTTTATTAACATTACCATATGTAATTATCACATTACTATTTTTGATAGTCCCAATGTTAATGATAATTGTCTTTTCGTTTCTTCCAGCAGATGGATTCTCAATAATTGATAATTGAAATTATCTAAATGGGTATGTGTGAGAAAAGATTGCCTTATCTTTTTTTGATGCAATAGTTACAACATTTATTGTTATTTTAATAAGTTATCCATTTGCGTATTTCTTAGCATTTAATTGTTCAACAAAAGCAAAAACAATTACCATTTTAATGATAACCGCACCAATTTGAACAAGCTTCTTGGTTAAATTAATTGGGCTTAAAACTTTCTTTGACTTTTTAAATGGTTATGAAAATTCGACTAGAGGACAATTATTTACAATAATTGGTTTAGTATATTTATACACTCCATTTATGATTTTACCTTTATACAATACATTGATTGAACTACGAAAATCACTAATCTTTGCAAGCAAAGACTTGGGAAGAGGTAATTTTAATACATTTATTAATGTAGTAATTCCTTATAGTAAAGCAGCTTTATTTTCTGGAATTACATTAGTATTTTTACCATCATTTACTACTGTTGCTGTACCAGAATTCTTAAACGCTAACCCAAATGGTTCATTGATATCTGATATATTAATGGAAGAAGGTGGATTAGCATTGACGAGTAAGATATCGTTAGCTCGTGCTTCTTCATTAAGTTTAATATTGTTATTATTAATGACTATAGGATATGTGTTGTTTATTTTTGTTAGATTTTTTTACAATAGGAGGAAAAGATAATGAAAAATTTTTTTCAAAAAGATAAAATATCTTATTTTTTTAAAAGATTTTATATATTTGTCATTCTTGCAATAATTTATATTCCTTTAATTTTTATAGTTTGTATTAGTTTCAATGGACAAACAGATCGTGGTAATATTAATTTGAACTTTGGTTGTCCAGATACAACTAATTATTTAATGCTGTTTCAAAATAGCGAATTTATTAATGGTTTATTAAATTCACTAATATTAAGTGTAGTAGTGACACCTTTATGTGTTATTTTGGGTGTTATTACATGTTTTGGTATTTGGAACAGCAACAAGAAACACCAAAATTTAATTATGATGACTACAAGATTATCATTAGTTAATCCTGAAGTTATTACAGGTATAAGTTTATCATTATTATTTGCTTCAACAGTAATTCCATTAGGTGCAAATTTTGGTTTTTTTACAGTAATGCTTGCTCACATTTCTTTTTGTACTCCATATGCTATCATTGCTATTTATCCTAGAATGACAAAGATGAATAATAATTTAATTTTGGCAAGTTATGATTTGGGATATTCTAAGATTAAAACTTTCTTTAAAGTAGTTATTCCTTATTTATTTCCTGCCATTTTATCAGCAATTGCTATCGTATTAGCAATGTCTCTTGATGATTTTATTATTACTAATCTAGTTAATGGATCTTTTCAAACAATTGGTACAGCGATTTATTCAACTCGCAAAGGTATAAAAGCATGAGTTGTAACATTTGGAGCAATTATTATTCTTGTAACATTTGTTGTAATGTTTTTTGTTGGAATATTAAAAAAGAAAAAAAATAGATAAATATGAAAAAAATATTTTTAAATTTATTAAAAATTATTCCTGTACTTTCTTTAATTCCAATAACTGCAACTAGTTGCGGAACGGAAGGGATTGTTTTTGCTAACTCAGAAAGTTATATGTCTAATGAAGTAATGCAAAATTTACAAAAGAAATATCCTAATATTTCATATTTACACTATGAAACAAATGAAGAAATAGAAAATAAATTTTCTAAGTACTATGATTTTGCTATCCCTACAACTTATGAGCTATTAAATTTAAAAAACAATGACCAATTAGCAAAAATTGATTGGACTAAATTTAATATTAAAAAAGAAAATGGCTTGGTTATTCAAAATGGTGTAGATGCAATTTCGTCTGGTATTTTTAGTGATACCATTAATACATTAATTAATAAATTAGATGATAAATATCGTGTAGAAGGATACTACAGAAATGATGAATCTATTTTGGATTATGGTATCCCTTATTTTTTGCAATCATTCTCATTCGCATATAAAGGAGAAGTTATTCCTGAATTGGATGCTGCAAGAGATTGGGAGACAACATTTCAATTGATTAATTCTTATCATCCAATTGATGAAAGATTTACACCAAAAAATGAACGTAGAATTGCTGTGGTTAGTGATGCGCGCAGTGTTTTTGGTATTTGCAATAGTATAACTAATCACGGTGTAAATCCTCCAAATGATGCTACAACCATAGAAGACTATACAGATATTTATTCTAATTTTAGTAAGAACTTTAAAAAAAGTTATACGTATTTTAATTCTGACTCTGGACAAATTATTTCTACATTATCTAAACACTATCCTTTTGGAGCAAGTTCCGCTATCGCATATAATGGAGATCTTTTGTATGCTGCTCAAGGTGGGGGAACAGAGGGTGTTGCTGACCCAAACGAATTCCATTTTTGTAAATTTGATAAAACACTAATTGCATTAGATATGGTGGTTTTAAATAAAAAAGATGAATCTAATTTAATTAAATTCCAAAAAATGCATGATATTGTTAATCAAATATGTTTGTCAGGAACTAGTTATGGAGAAAACATTAAAGAAAAAAATGGTGATGAATATAAATATGATTCAATGAATAACTTTGCTTTTTTAGCATATACATCACCATTAAGAAAAGTTTGTGATTATGTAATGGATCAAAATGATTCGTTTTTTATGGTGGATGGGATAGAAGATCTTCAAACTATTCAATTGTTACAGAATATTTATAATATTGATGCATCTGAAGTTTCTGATATTAATTACATAGAAGAAAACATTTCAAGTGAGTTGATTAAATCTAATATGCATTGAGCATTCAATATTATGAAGGGTAAGCTATAATGAAATCTATTTGTTTACTTGCAATTGAAACTTCATGTGATGATACATCAATCGCTTTAGTAAAGAACAACAAATTGATTAAAGAATCGACTAAAACTTCTTTAAATCAACATATTAAATTTGGTGGTATAGTTCCTGAAATCGCTTCACGAAGTCATGAAGAATCAATCTCAAAATGTTTAATAGATGTATTCAAAGACACTGGATTGGATTATAAGGATATTACTCATTTAGCATATACTGCTAAACCTGGTTTACCAGGTTCATTACATGTTGGTAAAACATTTGCTAGATCTATTGCTTATTTAACAAAATCTAGATTGATTCCTGTTGATCATATGTTTGGTCATATTTTTTCGTTTTCCATTGGTAAAAATCAAAAGATTAAATACCCCTTTCTATCGTTAGTAGTTTCAGGAGGACACACATCAATATATTTAGTTAGAGCTATTAATAAGATTAGAATATTAAATAAAACTAGCGATGATGCTGTTGGCGAAACATTAGATAAAATAGGACGTGCTATAAATTTACCATATCCAGGAGGTATTAGTATTGATAAATGTTTTAATGAATCTAAATGTAACTTAAAAATAATCAATCATTTGCCACTTAAGCAACAATTTAGTTTTTCAGGGTTAAAGACTCATGTTTTAAATTATGTTAATACAATTAAAATGAAGAATCAAAGGATTGATAAGATTATGATTGCCTCTTCATCTTTGGAATGAATTTGTGAAGAATTGATTAGAAAATTGGAATACTATTCTATCAAATATAAAGTAAACAACATTGTTATTGGTGGAGGAGTATCAGCAAACAAAAGACTTAGATACTTATTATCTAAAAAATTTAAAAATCTAATTATACCTGACGTTAAATACTGCGGTGATAATGCAACAATGATAGCTGCCTATGCATTACTTCTAATCAACGATGCAAATCTTTCAATAGACTGTATATAATTTATTAAATATGTCAAGTTTTGTTAGAAAAATTACTAGTGAATCAGTAGGGGTTGGTCATCCTGACAAAATATGCGATAAAATTGCTGATTCAATTTTAGATTGTTGCTTAAAATTAGATCCTAATAGTCATGTTGCTTGTGAAGTATTTGCAAGTAATCATTTAATTGTTATTGGTGGTGAAATAACTACTAAAGGTTATGCCGATGTTATTCAAATTGCTTGAAGTGTGTTAAAACCACTAGGATATGATGAATGTGATTTTACAATTTTATCTAACATTAATAAACAATCTACTGATATTAATAATTTAGTAAACTTACAAAATCAAATTGTTGGTGCTGGTGACCAAGGTATTGTTTTTGGTTATGCAACTATCGAGACTAAAAATTATATGCCTCTACCAATTTCTATTGCTCATGATCTTTGTAAGGAAACTGAAAAATTAATTAATGCTAACAAACTTCCTGGTGCAAAATACGATATGAAATCTCAGGTTTGCATTAATTATATTAATAATAAAGCAAAATCAATTGATAGCATGTTAATGTCAATTCAACATAATAAATCTAATGATGTGCCCAACATTAGAAAAATCATTGAATCTAAAGTAATGATTCCTGTTGCAAAAAAATACGGTTTTAGTTCTAAATTTAAGAAATTAGTAAATAATGCAGGTGATTTTATTGTAGGTGGTCCATTTGGAGACACAGGACTAACTGGTAGAAAGATTATTGTGGACACATACGGTGGCGCATCAAAACATGGTGGTGGTGCTTTTAGTGGAAAAGATTATACAAAAGTAGATAGGACAGGTGCATATTTTGCTAGATACATTGCAAAAAATGTAGTGGCAGCTGGATTAGCTGAACGTTGTGAAGTTCAATTAGGGTTTAATATAGGTTTGTCTCATCCATCTGATATTTTTATAGAAACATTTGGCACATCAAAATATCCAGAAGAAAAGATTTTAAATGCAATAAAAAAATCATTCAATTTTAATTTAAAATCCATTATTGAAAAACTTAATATGAAAAAGAATGTTTATTCTGATTTATCTGTTTATGGACATTTTGGTAGAGATGAATTAAATTTACCTTGAGAAAAATTAGATAAGGTTAATGTTTTAAGGAAAAACATTAAATAATTGAATCCTCTTATAGAGGATTTTTTTATACAGATACACACGTATATAAAATCCAATTTTTGTTATTTTAACAAAAAATTGGATTTATTAAATTTAGAAAATTTTATATAAAAATTTTATTTTTAGTAATAAAAATTTTTTCAATTTCTTTGTATATTTTGTTTAAAGGAGAAAATATGGAAAATTATTCAAAAAATCAATTTAAAAAAGACAAAAACCAAATTCGTGAAATTGCATTGTTATATAAGACATACAAGTTTAAACTTAGTGTTGCGGCATCGAAAAAAATAAACAAACGAGAGAAACAAAGAATTAAAGAATATCAGTCTTATATCAATATGATTGACTCAATTTCAAATGAGTTAACAAATGAAAGTAGAAGAATAATTACTCAATGCTTTTTTGATAATAAAAATAATGATCAATATCATTGCTCAAGATCAACATTTTATTTGAAACTAAAAATTGCTTTAGCTGAATTCTTCAAATACTACAGATAGTATGATTAATGTTGAATCAGTATACTACGTTAAAAGATTAAAAGAAAATCCAGTTAATCAGTTTAAATGGCTATACATAGATGGATCTGATGGAAATTTGAAAATAGTAGAAAACAAATGGTATTTCAATATTAACTTTTACTTAATTAATAATTTGTTTTTACCAATTAATGTATTTAATGTAAATTTATCAACTCAATTTATGCAAATAAGTAATATTTCAATAAATCCAGAACCACAGCAAAAAGCTCCTGATTGAGTAATTCAAAAAGACTGTTGCACCAAATACACATGTAATTTTGAAATGGATACAAATGATTCAAAATTATTCCAAGATCCATTAATAAATTATTCAATATTATTGAATTTTAGTTTAAATGTAGATAATAGCATATTAGATCAAGCAGGAATTTCTTTAGATCAATATGAATATAACGAATTTATTAGTGAAATATATCAACAGAATGTAGAAGTTGAATTCTTGTATTCAAACTATGTAGAAAGTAATGAAAAAAATTCCACATTTAGTATTTCTAATTCATATTATTTAAATTCAGTATTAGGGAGTTATAGTGAAGATCAAATAATTTATTATTCAATGAATAATGAAACAGAACAAATTGATGAACCAATAAAAAATTTATTAACAATTAAATTTGAAGACAATTACACAATACTATCTAAAAAAGTTCATTTTATATACCAAATACATGGACATGAACAAAATGAATTAATGTATGAAGTAACAACACCTGAATATGGTGATTCAACAAAAAAATTTACCTATGATTTCTGCACATATTTTAATGAATCTGATTTAAAAATTAAAAATCAACCTGATGGAGTAGCTGGATTTTATTGTCCGTTAGCAACAACTGGGTATTATCAAATATCAATTAAAGTTCTTTATAAAAATATTATTAAAACTTTAAAATTTATAAACAATTTCAGTTTTAAAGGGAATGATGATTATCTAAACAACAAATTACAGGTAATGCAAGTTTTTATTGATAACATTGAATATTTTAAGGAGGTAACATTTTAATGAAAATATCAAAAAAGAGTATTAGTCTAATTTCTGGAGGTTTGTCTTCCATATTAATAGGAGGCACTGCAATGATTGGATTAAATTTACTTAATAAAAATAACTATGATCAACCAGAAGAAAGAAAACCAATGAATAGAGGGGATAATTATGAACGTTGTAAAATTTCGTATTTTTTGACTAAAAATGAAAATCTTAAAAAAATTATTTCAATATATGTAAAAGAAGATAAGTATTCAAAAGAAATTAATGAAAATAAATTTGTAGAAGAAATAAAGAAAATTATTAAAGATGTAATTAGCAATATTGAAAAATTTAAATATTCAATTAATAAATATAAATTTGAATTATCATATAGGATTAACTCGAGGAAAGACACAATACTGATTGATTTAGTGTGGTATATACCAGGGATTGGATATCAAAAATATTATTATGATCAATTCAAAATAACATTAAGTAATTTATAGTATGTTAGAAAATCAAATTGATATTAAATGTCCAGTTAATCTTACCAAGTTTAAGAATGATGTAAACTACAAAGCAATTATTTTTGCTAAATACAAACTTGAATTATACAAATATTGCAAAACCATATTACATGCAAAAAATATAAAATATCCAATTGATCTGAATGGTTTAATCTATTCTGAGTTAAATAAAACAATAAATGTATATAGTAAGTTAAAACACAAAATTTCTTTTAGAAGATTATTGTTTAATAATTGCAAATTCAAATTATTAACTGAGTTGGTCAGAAACAAGAAGAAAAACGAACAATATTACAAAATACATGAAAATATTAAAAGTCAGAAAGAAGACTATTTTATTGATTACAATACACCAGAAATATTTTTTAATAATGTAAATGAAACTGAGGACTTTTATTCATTTCTTAAAAAATATAAGAAAAAAAGAACAGTGAAAATTATTAATATGTTAATTAACGGTAAATCTACTAAATATATAATTAAAAAATTAAGTATTCCTAAGCATACATACTATAACGATATTCGAACGTTTATTAAGAAAGCAAGAGAACATTTAGTATTACATTCACCAAGCAAAAAGTAAAATGCAAGTAATTTATAATAAAATTTATTAGTCAAAACCAAATTAACCTAGTTATGGATTGAATAAATAATCTATGAAGATCTAAATTACACTATAAATCCTCAGCTGAATTATATAATAGTTTTTATCAAACCAAGTTACTGGGATGTTTGGTTTTGACTTAATATTGTATAAAAGATATTTATAAATATAGAGACAAATGTATATAATATAAATACATTTAATGGGAGGGGCAAAAGCTCCTTTTTTAAATGTCTAAGAATATGAAAGTGAAGGCAATATTGATATGTGAAGAATGCAATTCTCGTAATTATCACATCTTAGTCAATAAAGACTCTATAAAGAGATTGCAACTAAGAAAGTATTGCTCTAAGTGTAAAAAAACAACTTTACACAAGGAATCTAGATAATTCTTAGTTTTATG
>CATAWQ010000004.1 GCA_949500635.1 uncultured Mycoplasmatota bacterium | reverse complement strand
TAATAATTATGAATTAGTTGAACCGATTATGATTAAAGGTGTTAAATGTTCTAAACCAGAGCCAAAAGCTCCAGAGTGATTTTCAAGTTGGGTTAAAAACCAATATGAAAAAGATATTAAACATATTAATAATCGTTTAGATAATCTTGATAAACGTTTAGATAACGTTGTTAAAAAGAACAATTTAAAAGAATAGTTAAGTCAAATACACCGCCACCATGTGGGGTGTATTTTTCATTTTACTTTTTTTTAAGTATAAAATATAAATTTGTTATAATTTATCTGTTATAGAAATAATGGAGATATTAAAATAATGATTTCTGATAAAATAATCACTGCTTTTACAAAAGCAATGTTCTTTGCGCAAACTTACGGGTTACAAGATTCTGGTGGTAATGAACAACTTTACAAAATTCTTCAAGCAGTATTTGGCACATTAAGTGGATTAGCTACTTTAGTATGTGCTATTGCTGCTGTTAGAGCCGGAATGAAGCTAGCACACGCAAGCGATGACCAAACCCACGCTGAAGCTAAACGCCAAATAATAAATTGCGTTATTGGACTTTGTATCTGTGCAGTAGCTTTAATTGCTTCTCAAGCAATCTTCGCAACAGCTTCAAGCTGAGGTGGCGGCAGCGGCCAATAATTAAAAAACAAAAAGAAGAATAACCCTATGGGTTATTTTTTTTATTTTACTTTATTTAGAGTATTCTAAATAAATATCATATAATTAGTAAAATAACTAATTATGAAAAAAATTAAAAGAAGATTCTTTAAATATTTATTACCTGTTGCAGCAACAGGAATAATTTTACCTTTTTGTTCTTCTTGTAGTTGTTCATTTAATGATGGTGGTAATATTGGCAATCGTTTCACTTGACATGACCATCATAATTACTATACAGATTACACACAAATTTTTCAAGGTGAAGAAGAAAATATTTTGATAGCATCTTGGAGTTATCATCAATACAATTTTTGTCAAATGATGATCAATTTTGGTTTTAAAACAAGCAAAATTGACGAACACCCTCTTTTAGAAACGTACAATGCTGTCTCTTGAAAAATTAATGGTAATGATTTGTCTGCGAGTTGAGCGGCTTATGAAGAATATACAGGATATATATACCTGATTTATAACGGTAATGAAATTGGCTCTACTTTAAGTATTGAATTTAATTTAGATTATCAAGGATATTCATACCAATATATCTTGTATTTTACCATTAACTAACAATGACATTATTCAAAAATAAACCTGAACCAATCTATCAACCTGATAAGAATTTATATTCTTCTTGGCAAGACAAGTATTACAAGTTTTTACAATTAAAACTTAATATTAAATGATACATTAAGAAAATTCTTAAATGAATTTGTCTTTTAGGTATCTTGATTTTTGGTATTGTTATGTTGTCTGTTTATATTAAACAATCAACTACAATGCCTAAAGATGATATCCAAGAAGGAATGTTAGGCACAAACATTTTTACAAAATGAATTGTTTGACCAATGGAAAATCTTTTGTGAATGTTAATGTTTGTCTTTGGTTGAATTTGTCAAGCCTGCGGTCAAGTTTTTGTGAGAATTGGTGGTTCAGGAATGTTAGATATGGTTATTAAAAACGATGCAATGCAATCATTTTTAATCGGTTTTACAAGTGTAGCCGTTATTTTCTTCGCTGTAATGCTTTTAGTTCGTGGTGCAAAAATTGCTATGGATCGTGATAGCGATATAGCTCACGAAAAAGGAAAACAAACAGTTGGCATTATTTTTTGATGTGTTTCATTCTTAGTAATTATGCCTGTTGTATTTTGGTTTGTTATGGCAATTTTTAATGATTTAGTTATGGCAACCGTTGATCAAACAGATGGTGGAATTGCATGACAAATCTTTTGTCGTTGTTGTATTGGTGGTGATGTTACAGCACAAGGAAGCAATATTACTAATTGAGACAAACTTTCCTCTCTTTGAAGTGAAGGTCATTTATTAATCGATAAAGATTGTTTCCATAATTTAGTAGGAAATACCAATATTGATTTTAACCCTTGACTTTGCTTCTTAGCTTGAATTTGTGGAACAGTCCTAATGGGGATGTTTGCTTGAACAGCAATCTCAATCATTTTCAATATGGTTTATCTATACATTTGTATATTTGTTGCCGTTGGTAAATGACCACAAGATGAAGGAGCGTCAGCCGAAGAAGTTCGAAACGAACTGGTCGGTAATATGATTAACCTCTTTGCCCTATATTTTTGCTTCCAAATTGTTATGTTAATAATTACAGCAACCGATAGCTTAGCAGCGCAAATTATGGAAGACGGTTTTGGTAAAGCAATTCTTCACTTAATTCTTTTATTTGCTGCTTTATGAACTGGATATAACTTTGCTTATCGTGGTGGTCAATTCTTTGTAGCCGCTCCAAGAATAGGACACATCACAGGAACTCAATTGTTAAATAAAGGCCAAGCAATAAAAGATAGTAATATTGGCCAAACTGGTATAGCCTATGCAAAAGCCGCACCAGGACAATTTAAACAATATACAGCAAATAGATTAGAAAATAAACGTTCTATAGCAGCAAAATCTGCATATCATTCTACTCTTGCAGAAACTGGTTCAAAAGGTGCTGCACTTCAAGCTTCTAAAAAAGCAAGTGGTCAAACAATTAGCTCTGCTTCTAAATTCTCTCAAAATAATTGATCAGTTGCTAAAAAAGATGGTTTTAAACAAACCTCTTGAGGCGAACGTGCAAAAGGAATTAAGAAAGGAGATAAAAAATAATGGCTGCTTTTAAAGAAGACGCTCCAGCAAAACAAATGTTAATCCCTAAACCGACAAAATACATCAAAGATGTATTTGCGCGTTATTTTGGTGGAATTACTTTTATTGAACTAGGTTGATTGTCTTTATGTTTAGGTTTAGGAATTGGTCTTTCTGTTTTATTCTATTTTTTAATTCCTGCTCCAATAATCAAATGAACCATAATTGGTGTTGTTATTTTTATTTTCATTTTTCTAGCTTGATGATTATGTAGAACCAGAAAAGATAAAATTAAACAATGAAAATATAATAGTAGCGTTTTTAATTACACATTCAAAAACGACTTTAAAAAATTAGACGCCGCCGCTATTTATTCAATTATTGGAATTAAATCAATTGAACAAGATGGAACAATTACTTTTTTAAAGAAATCTACTCCTGTAGTGACTTCTCTTAAAAAATCTGGAGCTTCAATTAATGAAACTCCAACAAACATTAAAGGTAAGTTAGTTAGAGTTGAAGGTGTTAATATTAACTTATTAACAAATCAAGAAGCCAACATTATCATTGATAAATTTTCACTTCCTTGATTAAAGTTAGATATTAATCATAAAATAATCATCGTTGATGAACCGATTAACGCTGAGCCAATGAATAATTACATTACTGGTTTAATCAATGAATATACACCTTCTAATAAAGCTAAAGTCACAGAAAGTGACATTGTTAGAGATCAATTGTTGAATTACCGAGACATTAACGCTGACATTCAAGAAAACAGTGGTGTTGTTAATAAAGGTTTCTATTTTTTGTTTTTCTATGAAACACCAGAAAAGCTAAATTCAGTATTAAATGAATTTGCTTCTGTCTCTAACATCTCAAAAATTCAATATAAAGTAGTAGATAAAAAAGAAAAAATTTGTCAAATTTTAAATCAACTATATTGTCCAAATTCTAAAAATAAATGATTTGATAAAAACCAAGAATTAGGTATTAATAAAAACTTAGGTTTTGTAGATATAGAGAAGAATTATTTAAAGATAAACGATCAATTTACAAAAATTATCGAAGTAAGACAATGCCCAACAAGTGTATATGCTGGATGACTTCAAAAAGCTTCTAACTACCAAAATATTCAAACTAATATTACAATCTTAAAAGCTAATACAGAAACAATTAGATTAAATCTAGAACGTGCAAAACGTAGAACCAATACAAATTGACAATATATCAGAAGTGAAGGTGAAATTTATACAGCTGCTGAATATGTAGATGCAATGAATGGTTTAATTCATGACTTTGCAGTAGGAGCAAGCAAAGCTTGATATGTAAATATCCAATTTATTATTTCCGCACAAACATTAAAAGATTTAAATGCTTTATCAAATGATTTTATAAAAGAGTTAAAAACCGTTGATCGTTTTGTTTTTAACACGATGGACTATTATCAATACAACGTTTTTCATTCTATTTTTGATTTAAATATGTCCTACCATACCAGAACAAAAACTTTAACATTCTGTGAAATGTCTAACGACGCTATTGGAGCAATGTATCCATTTAGCTCTAATGCCTTAAAAGATGATCGCGGCTTGTTTATGGGCCGTGAAGCTTATTCACAGGACGGTTTTTGATTTGATATCACTAAAAAAGAAGGAGATAGAAACTCTAACGTTTGTTTAGTTTGTGGTAAGACTGGTGGAGGTAAATCTTTTACTATTAGTAAAATTTGTAACTGATTAAAATGTGTTGGTGATAAGAGATATATTAAACAATATATCGTTGATCCATTAGGCGATTACAATGGTTTCTTACACAATTATGAAAATGTCGCTAAAATCGACATGACAAATAAAGAACACGGTCTTATTAACCCTTTACAAATTATGGATGAAGAACAAGACATCACTACTAAAGCAAGTGAATTTACAGTTTTCTTAGGAATGATTGCCGGAAAAACATTCTCAGCAAAAATTGAAAGGATTCTTATCGAAACGCTTAAAGAACTTTATAAGAAATTTGGAATTACTGAAGAATTTGATGAAGTTAAAGATGAAGTTGGTGAAATTCATAGAATTTATAAATTTGCAAAATTAGATGCAAACAAATGACCAACAACAGGAGATTTCTATAACTTCCTATCTAAAAAATTCAAAAATGCTAATTCAAATTCTGAAGAAGTTGATTTAGTTAATATTATGTGAAAACTTTCAGATGGTGGTCAATATGGAAAAGTTTGAAACGGCCATACAACTTTAGACACATCTAAAGCTAATATGATTATTTTAGATACAAGTCACTTGGATGCAGATAAAGAACCAATCAAGTTCAAATGTCAAATGTATCTAATTTCTTCTTTCCTTCGTGGTGAAGCTTTAAAAAACCGTGATCGTAATTTAGGAATAACTGACACTAATCAGTTAAAGTGAATAAACATTGTTGTTGATGAAGCTCATAGATGAGTTAAAAATAACCCTATTGCTTTAAAAACACTAGAATTACTAGCTCGAGAAATTCGTCACCATAAAGGTGTGTTAATTCTATCTACTCAAAACATCTCTGACTTCAAGGGAGAACCTGAAGCAATTTTAAAACAAGCTTTATATCACATTATTTTAAACATGACACCAGCAGATGTATCAAGTTACAATGAATTAATTATTGAAAGTGGTGGCTTAACTCAAAATGAAAAAGATTTTATTTTGACAGCAGGACGTGGAGAAGCTTTGTTTTCTATTGGTTCTCAATACCGATGCTACATTCAAATTCAGACAAACGAAATTGAACGTCAAATGTGAGAACACGGAAAAAAATAATTATTTTATCTAAAATAGTGTAAAATATTATTGAATGTTATCTTTCTTAACTACAGTTAAAAATTAGCATTCTTAAGCATTAAATACACCGTCACTATGTGAGGTGTATTTTTTTATTATTTATAGTAAATTCAACATATAATAAAAACGCTTAAGAAAGATAACAATTAAAAAACCTCAAGAACTATTGCATAATAGTTTGAGTTTTTTTGTCTTCTTTAAGCAAAAATTTAAGTTATGGAGGTAATAATGAAAAAACTTAAACGATTCTTTAGCAAAGCTTGACAATTTTTTTCTTGACCATTTCATTCAAGAAACTTAAAATGAACATTTATGTTCGTCTGACTATCTGGTCTCTGCTTAATGATTTTGAGCAGTTATACTGGACCAGATTGAATTAGCTTGGTTGGTGTTCCTTTATTTGTAAGTCCTGTTGTATATTCAATTTATTGTATTAAAAGATACTTTAAAAATAAAATAGCTGCTAAGAAGGAATCTAAACAAAAAAATTCTAATTGCTAAGAAAATTTATGACAAAGTCAAAGCAATTTAGTTCTTTAGTTGAGAAAGGTAAGCCTCAAACATTCAAAGTTGTCTTTAACAGTAGCGATATAATAATATTGCAACCTATGAAGCAACAGATGAATAAACCAGGCAAACCAGGCATCAAACAAAAGACTTTAAGAGAAATAGTCTTAGAAGGTTTTAAAAGACAAGAAAAATTTAATAGACAAATTATTAATCGTTTAGATAGTGTAGATAATCGTTTAAACAATCTTGTTAAAAATAACAACCTAAAAGAATAAAGAACTATTCTAAACACACCGCCACTATGTGGGGTGTGTTTTTCTTTATCTAAATTATTGATACAGAATATAATCAAATTGCTTAGAAAGATAAATAATTCAAGACACTAAATTGTTATCTGAGTAATCAGGAATTGTGTAAAAAACAATTATGTTCAATTTAGGTTAGTTTTTATTTCAAGTAACTTTATTGTGAATATTATCCAAAAGTTCTTAATGATCCGTAACCAGTCGGGTGCTCATTAATGTATCTAGGTGTAAATTTAATTTGAATATTATTCTACTCGGTTGATAAATGTGAAAATTTATCAAATATGAACAAATACAATAAAAACGATTAAGCAATAAAGTAATGTTAGTTGCTCACTAAATCTCTAGTGTAGAAACTCTGTTCCAGACTTATTAATAAGCTAACGTGGGAGATTAACACAAGACACTCTCTGATTAAATTCAAACGGTGAAACTTGCCCTTAATAAGTTGGCTAAATTTTTAGCAAACCGAGACCACAAAAGCTCTTTTGTAGAGAACTAATATGAATTAAATTACTGTTTTGAACAACTAATATCTTATAAAAACATATCCAGATTTCAAAGCAAGTCATAGAACTTGCATTTTTGCTTTATATGTTTTCTTTTTTTAAAAAACTATAAATTTTTGTGTCCAAAACCAAATCAGTCCCAACCCTCTCTTCACACACATTTTATATTGAAAAATTGGGGGTGGGTAGTCACGGCCCCTCCTTCGTCGGACCCGTGACTACCCACCCCCTACCATATATTTTTATTGTGTGTGAGAGAAGGGGACTGATTTTTTCAATTCAATCTCGGGTAGGGGCCAAGGGACGACGGCATCAGCAAATTTGCTGATGCATGTTTTTTGATTTTCAAAAACCGTCATTGCTTCATATTTCAAAAGCCATCAAAAGTTTTTAACATTACTTATCTATAAAAACTTTTCCTTGGTGTTTTACACAAAAATGTGTAAAATAAAATTAATGAAATTTGAATTTGAAAACGACTTTTATCGTCTGATTTATTTTGTCGGAAATTGAGAGCTTGTCTCCCTTAAAATGATTGAATGCGAATTTGGTATTTTAAATAAAACTATGTATCGGAAAATCGCATCAATGGTCAAACAAAATTTTTTTAAAAAAATTCGTTTGAATTTTACAAGACAAAATAAACCCTTAACAATTAATGCTTATTACCTTTCAAAAAAAGGCTATGCTGTCTTGTTAGAACATTGACCGCAAATAAAATTGTTTTCAAAATCAAATATTAGTCCTGTAGCATTAGAACATAACTATATCTGCTTACAGGTTTTAAAACATCATTTAAAACTTACAAACCCCTACCGTTATTTCTTACCAAATAATACAAACACTTACAAAATTAACAAATTGAAAAACCAAGAAATAACAGCTAAAGATGTTTTAAACAAATATAAATTCTCCAAGTCTTGCGATTTTATTTATTTAAAGCAAATAAACGGTTTCGATTATAAAATCGCCGGAGAAGTCGAACTAACTCGTAAAGCTAATAATCGTTATTACGGAGATAAAAATAAAGAAACAATTTTCAGTAAGCTTAATAACGATTATTCTCAAGGCCTTTTTAATAAGGTAGAGTATTATGTACCAAAAAAGCTTTATAGCATCTTAAAACCGCTTTTTGATAATGCTCCTAGCCAATATAAATTAAAAATGCCTTATGAGTTTTTTATTCTAGAAGAAATCCTTCAAGATTTCTCAATTGAAAAGAAACTCTCTTTTAAGAAACCAGTTAGTTCTTCGAAATAATTTGCCAGCCCTAGCCTCGAAAAATCCCCAACTTTTCTTTAAATCATTTTTATCCCTAACTGACGATTATAACAGCTGCGCTGTTGGTCAGTTTAAAGTGAAAGGAATAAAAATGAATAAAAGTATAAAAGAAAAGTTGCCCCACAGAAGAAGCAACCTAAAGTACATTTATTATTATATGAAAATTTTTAAGGTTATCTTAATAATTATTGTAATAATGTTGTAATCTTTAGCTTCTTCTGTGGGGCTTCTTTATTAAAAGGGAATTTTTTTCGCCCAAATTATTTTAGTTTAATTGTTTAGGATTTCAAGTTTAGAAAAATATTAAATGTGTATTTAAAAAACTGATTATATAATTTAAATATGAGTAAATATCATTACAACATTGAAAAGAAAGAAACTAAAACGAATCCTGGTGTTATTAACTTAACAAAAGTTAAAAAAACCGAGACAGTTGATGGTGGTAGAAAACCTCCAAAAGTTTCTCTTCGTAATCTTTTTATTCAATTTATGAATAAACAAGAAGAATTTAATAAACGTCAAGAAGAATTTAATAAAACTGTTATAGATACTTTCAAACGTAACAATCTTAAATAATATTTTCAAAGAACACCAAAATTACACATCTATGCAAATAGAAGTGTAATTTTTTCTTTATATATATAAAAAATTAATATAATAATCTTGCTTAAGAAAGATAACATAACCCAAGATACGCATTAATAGTGCGGTGTATTGGTATTTTTTTGTCTCCTTAAGCAATATGTTAGTAAAGGAGGAAATTATGAAAAATACTAACCAATTCGATAGTTCTTTGAAAAGTGAAAATTTTAATTATTCGTTAGATGATATTTACGATCAAATATCTAATCTAATGCCTGATAAAGTACAAACCTTAGATGCTCTTATTGCAGCTTTAGGTTTTGAAAAAGGAATAAAATTCTTTTTTGGATATTTTTTCACAGGTAATCATGATATGTCTATCAACGATATTTCAGCTGAATTATTTACAAGTGAGGAAAATTTGTAATTATGAATTTCGTAGCTATTATTGGAATCGTTGATAAATATAAAGAAATTGACAATAAAATTTCAGAAATGAAAATTAAAGTTGAAAAGCCTTTTTATGAAAACGATGAAGATTGATATGACATCATTTCAGTCAATATGGATAATGAAAAATTTGCAGAGCAAATAAATTCATTGTCAAAAGGGATGATTGTTGGTATAAAAGGCCGTCTAAACAGTTTTAACAGCAACAGTATAATCGTCTGTGAAAAAATCCAAATATTTTAAATTTTATTAATATATTTTTAATTAAAATATTTCACAATATTAAAGAACAAAAAAAATACACCGCCACTATGTGGGGTGTTTTTTTTATTAATAAACTGTCTTCTCTTTATATCAATAATATGATCATCAATTTTGAATTTCAATATCTTCTTCTATTTTTTTACAATATCTTTTATATGAACTAAACAAATTCATAGAATTTAAAAGAATAAAAAATAAATAAATTAAGGAAAAAACAGAAAATCCAATTGATCATATTCAGTAAAAAATATGTCCTAAAAATATTTTAGAAATTTCAGGAAAAATTATTTCTGAACAAAATGAAAATATAGAAGAAGCTAAAAGTAATAAAAACAAACCAAACACAAGCAATTTAATAATATTAAATTCTTTCTTTGAAAGTTTTACCATTATTTTATTAGACATAACATTATTCTTACTAAATTATTATAAATGATTATTTCTTGTCTTTAATTTTTCTAACTACACGATCAAAACGTTTAGCTTTAAATTCTTTTAGTTTGTCTGATCTTAATGTTATCTTTTCTTTTTTATCTGGTGATTGTACAATCCAATAATTATTTTTTTTATCTAATTTCCCAGCACAAGCTACAACTTTCCAACCACTAAATTTTTGACCAATTAAATGATCATCTGGTCTTCCTGTTTTTATTGCATATTTGTATTTTCGCTTAATAGCAACTGGCATATATATTAAATGGTTTATATTTTTTATTATAAACATTGTATATAATACTTGTTCAATTTATTGGGGGAAAACTCTTTTAAAAAAGTGTCCGGTTTTATTATTAGGGGAAAACTCTTTATTATTTTTAATAAAAATAAACAAAAATATGTTATTATTAAATTATTCAGGTAAGATTTAAAACTTAAATCATATCTGAGAACTGTGATAATTTTCAGAAGAACCTTACATTCTTTCTGGAAATCTAAGCAGTAAGATATTGTTTGACTTTGATTTATAGTGGTTGTAGGCACAAAAAAAACCAGGTTTGACCCTGATTTAATTGTTCCAGAAGAACCTTACATTAAATATATTAACACAAAATAAGGTTTCTTTCACAATTATTTTAAAAAATTAAATTCAAGCAATTATTAATAAACCTAATTAATAATGCAAAATTACAAAAAAGAAAGTATTCAATTAATTAAAGAGTTAAAAGATAATTCCTGAATTGATAAAAAGGAAAAAGCTTTTTTAAGTAATCTTGCAAACAGACACGGACAAGATGTAGCTAAGATTAAAGAGTTATTTAATAAATGTTCTAAAAGTTATAAAGTTGCAATGTTTATTAATTACAGGATCAACAGTGCTAATAAAACAGGAAATGTAGCTTATTCTCAAATTGCTGTTGTTTGTAATTGTTCTTGACAACTTGTAGCTAAAGTTGTAAAGAAGATGGTTAAAGCAAATTTAATCACACACGAATTAAATAAAGATCATAAAGCTAATCTAACAAAGAAATATAAAAGAGAAAATAGATGCAATCCATTTAAGTGAATCTTTAAGTGGTTGAAAGAATTCGCAGGAGAGCTTAATAAACTCTTCCCAAGATCTAATGGATGAATAGGTTATATCTACGGAGCTAATATAAATTCAAAATATATTGATGATGGTTCTCCTGGAGGAAAAATCTCAAAAATAGATTGGGATGAAATTGAAAATTGATAAACCACTTCATTAAGCGAAAGCTTAATTTTTCAAAATATTAGCTAATGTAAATTCATTAAAAATTACCAGATCAACCTGGTAATTTTTTATTTTTTTAGTGTATGAGTAGGAATAACTAAATTAAGAGTAGGAGTAAATATTTTAACAGTAGGACTAACTTAAAAATAGGTAGGAATAAGTGAAAATGAAAGTAGGACTAACCTAAAAATGAGTAGGAGTGATTAAAGAACCAAATATATATTAGAAATATATATTAATAAATAAATTATTGAATAAAGTAGTAAATAAAGTAGTGATAGATTAAGCATCTTCACTAATTTAATTACTTAAATTCACTCTTAAAACATCAGAAACATATCAAATTTCAACAACAACCAAAAATCTAGGTAAATACTAATCTAATTTAAATTCAACTTAAATTTCCCTCTAAAATTAAATAGAACACTAAAATTATGGAATTTAACGAAATAACAAGTATTATTCGACTACTTAAGAAAAAATATGCTTATACATCTAGATACAAATTTCAATACAGGATTAAAATTCTTTACAACTACCAAGATAAACTTCTAGAAGAAGATATTAATCCACCTAAAAGATTTATCCAGATCCATAAAAGATGTTTAGATAATTTGCATTTACTATTTACTACTTTCTATAAACTAGCTAATAAATACAATCTACCTAATAAATTAATTCAATTAAGTTGAAATTTACATTCATACATTTAACAAACCTTAGCTAATGTAGTTAAATTTTGTGTAATAGGATTAGAAATAAAAGACATTAACATAGTTAAAGGTATTATTTTTAATATCTCAGAAGCATCAAGTAAATTTAAGACAACAGATAAAAAGAAAATCTTTTCAATTATCAAAATTATTACTAAACAACTTAATAACTGTGTTGAGATGTGAAAAGAAAATCAGTAAAACTATAAAGTGTTATTAATATATTTTTTAATTCACTCTCAATTAGGATTGTTATTTCTATCTATAGGTAATTTAATTACTTCATTCATTAACACATCTTTTGTTAAAGATTTCCCGTGAGAATAAATTGGTTTTCAACTCAAACTACAAATTTTTGCTATAAAAATTCCTATTTCTTTAGAAATTTCAAAATTCAAAGGTTGTAATACCATTACAGAGCTTGTTGCACAAAATTCTCTATCTTGATAATAAGTCATTCCAGCACCACCATCTCCCTGAGTTACGACAGTGATCTTTTTACCTTGAAATACTTTTTTAGGATTATCCACATAACCACCAATACCGTTATTATTCTTTTTAGCATTTACACAAGGCATATAACTTTCATTACCATCTTTATCAATACTATCTTTACCTTTACCTTCAATAGTAAATAATTCACTAATCTTAAATTCTTTTCAAGAATTAGTATTTAATGGAACGTCAGATACAAAAATATTTAAAGTTAAATTTCCATTATTTCTAGATAAAACATCCATTAAATCAACATTAATTAAATTAAAGTCAATCTTAGCTTTTAAAAAGTCAATCTTAGCTTTTAAAAAGTCAATCTTAGCTAATTTATTGTAATCAAATCTCTTTTCAATAAGTCAATCATCTAAATAAGTTACATTTTCAATTACAGGTTGTTGCCTAAAAAACTCTTCAGTTTTTTCTTTATTATTAATATTTACTCTACCATTTCTTGTTTTAATTTTAAAACCATCATCGCTAAAATCATATTTTTCAATTGTTTGAATTTCTCTAACTTCGTGAGCTTTAAAAATTAAAATACAAGTATCTGTTCCAGCGTTTGGTTTGAATAAATCTTTAGGAAGTTTAATACTTTTTAATAAACTATGTTTTAAAAGAATTTGCTTTCTTAAATCTTTTCGCTCTCTTCCTAAAGCACAAGAAATCGGCAAAATAGTTGCACACAATCCACCTTCAATCATATTATTTAAAGTTTGAAAAACAAACTCTAATTCAGGAATATCCTGACTGAAAGGTGGATTCATTAATACTTTGTTATAACAATTTCTTAATCTAGGTAATCGTCTAAAACAATCATCGTTATAAATATTACTTGCACCATCACCGTGCAACATCATATTAATTCCAGCAAGAGTAGCGTTAAAGTCGTTATCTTCAATTCCTAAAACACGGTTTTCTTTAACATCTCTTCTTTCTTCTTCTGTTTCGCATTCATTTAACATATTAGCCATTGCATTAGTTAAGAATGTCCCAGATCCACAAGTAGGGTCAAGAATAACATCGTTTTTAGAACAATCAATTAATCTATACATTAATTGGGCAATATGGTCAGGAGTAAATACTTCTCCTTTTTCATTAGCATTAGCAGAATTCCAATGTCTAAAAACTTTTAAGAAGTTGTTCATTGTATCGTGACCAACTCTTTCACTAACATTAATAAAGTTGTAAATTGTAGATATTTCTGAAATGATCATTAATAAATTCTCAAATTTACATTTATTTAAAGTGCTATCACCTAATACTGTTTTAAGAAATTCTTTCTTTTGTCTTCTTTCTAAAGGTGTATCAGAAATAACTTCTTCAATACCCATCTTAACATTTCTTAAAATTCCAGCTGTAGTAGTGTGATCTATTGGTTGGTTAAATTTTAAACATAACATTACTGCTCCAATGAATGGAACATTCATTTGTTTATCAATTCTTGCAGATCTAAACATATTAGCAAGCTTTTGAGCAGATTTTTCAACAATACTTTCATTAGTATGTTTGTTTTGAAAATATGTATCAATATAATATTGATAACTTTGTGGTTCTCTTTCGTTTTCTTTAAATTCACCACGAACATAACATTTAAATACATCGCCTGAATACTTAAAACCTACAAAATTTTCATTTTGTTCAAGATTCATATAATCTTCAAGTTGTCCTGTAAATTGTTGTCTTTCTGCTTTAGCATCAAGAATAAATGTAACACCATCAGCATAATAATATCCATCAGGTTTTCTTGCTCAACCACCATCTTCTTGTGGTCTTGGATAAATAAACAGAGTTCCATCTGTTCTATTTTCAAGATTTAATATTCGAGAGAAAGCTCTGACAATTTGAAATTCAGATCTAGGCATAGAATAAAAAAAACTCTATAGGCCTAAACCTACAGAGTTGTTCCTCCTAATCTAAAAACTATTAAAGAGCAGTTACTCTCTCTCTCTCTCTCTCGAGTTGCGACTAAATTCTTATTAACAGACATACATTTTAATTTCCTAGGACAATTATATTTGATTTTAAACCACTCAGAAATTCGATTTAAGACGTTTTAAGCACTTTCTTAGTATATTTACCCATCCTGAGCAAATTTGACGCCTTCTCGTGTCTCTAATTAGATTATTTATATATTAATACCTATATACATAACACCAACCTAATGCCTACCTATACCCAAGTAATGCCTGTATATACTTACCTGATCTGAGTGCATACACACCTAACATCTACACAACACTTACCTATACATACCTAACACTAGAGCATACATACATAATACATACTTAACACCTACACATACCTACCTAGTACAAACATACACCTAAGCATATATACACATACACACGCATATACGAATATTACATAGTAATATTTAACTAACCTAAAAAACTACCTACTTAAAAAACATGCTTAACAAACACATCTAACCAATACTTTAAACAAACCAACTCTACACACTAACCAAGAGAACCAATCCAACACTCTTACTCAATAAACCAAGATTACTAATACGAACAACTACTCACTCAACCAACATAAATAACTACTATTTTAACAAACATAACTAACAATCACGAATAGCAACCCAAAAAAATAACTTAAATAAGTTATATACCAACTAACCTAAATAACTAACCTAAATAAGTTATAAAGTTATATAATACAAACAAGTAGGTAAAAAACTACTTAAATAAAAAACACAAACAACTAATACAGAAAGGAACTAAAAATGGCAATAAAAATTCAACCGCTATCAACAGCTATAGTTGAAGAACAAACAATCGAGAGAAAACAAGAGCAACCTAAAGCAGAACGTCAAAATGCTTATTCTCAAGCTCTTAAAACTCATGAAAAACAAGAAAGAGCAGAATCTACTGTCCTAAAAACAAGAAGATTAATTCTTAAAAGAGAAGATAAAAAAGTAGTATTTCGTAAGAAAGCTCCTTGAAAATTATCTGTTGAATCTTTAAACAAGATAAAAACACTAGCTAACAAAACGAACCAAACTCAAGAAGAATTAATGGAATGAGTAATTTCTCATTTAGAATGAGAAAATGAATAAGGAGTTTTTATGGTAATGCGGAAATATAAAAATGAAAAAATTAAAGAAGCTAATCGTTATTTTAAAGAATTAGTTTATCAAACAGCTCATCTTGAAAATAAAGGTATTACATATGCAGAAACCGTTAATACTATTGAATTTTATAAAGATGCAATTAAAAAAATTGCTTTTGAGAAAGTAGTTATTATTGACGGATTAAGAAGGGCATATGAATATATTATTCAACGAGCAAATTCTGATGAACAACCTGATGAAAATGATATTAAAGAAATTAATAAATTAATTGATTCTTATGAAGAAAGTGTTGAAGCTGGTAATTGAAGAAGAACTAAAGTAAGAATTGCTGGTAGTTCTTGAATTCCTCCAGTTTTAACTTCTGAACAATCTACACATTTTATATTAGATAAAAGTAGGATTAAATCTTTTGAAGATGGAATAAAATTATGTGCAGACACATCTAAAAAACAACTTTTTCTTAATGGAAATAAAAGGACTGCAATTTGCTATGCAAATTTAGTGTTGCTATATAACGGTTATGATTGTATTAAAATCAATGATCGTGCAGAATATATTAATAAATTATTAGACTATTATGAGGATGATAAAAATTTTGATAAATTTTTAGAATATGTAAAAAAAGAGTCAATAGATATAGAAAAATAAAATAAGGAGTAGAAAATGACAAAAGTAATCATTACAAATATTGAAAAAGGTGGAACAGGTAAAACTGAATTAACTACCAACCAAGCATATCTTTTAAGTTTAAAAGGAAAAACCTTAGTTATTGATTTAGATTCACAAGGACATGTATTAGCAAGCTTTGGAATAGATCCAAATGTTTTCAAGGTAAATCACATCGCTAACGTATTAAAAGGTGAATTAGAATGAAAAAAAGCAATCTACAACGTTAAAGATGTAGTAAATAACAACAATTTAGATATTTTACCTGCAAACAGCAATCTTAGAGATTTCGCTGCCACTCAAAAACAATATGGAATTAAAGTAATGAGATTGATTGATGAAATAAAGAAAACTAATCTTTATGATTTTATCATAGTTGATACATCGCCAGATATTGACGATGCTGTTCAAGCGGTTTGACAAATTGCAGATTTAGCAATTATTCCATACATTGCTGAACCAAAATGTAATGAATCTTTAGATGAATTAATTGAAGCAATTCCTCAATTCCAACTTTTAAATAAAAAATTAAAAGTAGTGATTGTTCCAAATCGTTGAACACCTGATCGTAAAAACAAAGTTACAGGAGAAATCATTGAATCAAGACAAATTCAATACTTAAAACTTTTAAAATCTAAAGTTAATAAACTTAAACAAGTTTATATTGCTGAACCAATCAGCAATTCAGAACAATATGCTAATGCTTTAGCAGGTTATAACAAACCAATTGTTGCTGTTCATGAGAAAGTAGGTGCATTTAACAAACCAAAAAAACAACAAAAACTTTTGAATGAATTCATTCAAAGCAAGATTTAGTATGGAATTTTTTAAAAAAATAATAAGTCAAGAAATAAATTTAGAAAAAGAATATGAAAATGTTAATATTCTTTTACAAAAGCAAGTTTGTACGGAAGAATTTACTCCAAGAATAATAGATATTATTTCAATTGTAAATAAACATTTTTTAAAAATAGATTCTTACATAAGAGATGGATACTCGTCTATAAATAAATTTTTATATGATCATTTTTCTGCCAGATGAAATTCTCGTAATTATTATGGTGAGAAAAATTATTCAGATTATTTTGAAGTTATATATACATTTCTTGAGATTATTTTTGAATTTAACAAACAAAATAATAAACAAATTGGATGTAATTACGACAATTCTGATATAGAATATAACGCTGTTAGAGATACATTAATTGCTATATTTAATAATTTAAATAGAATAGCTGACAAATTAGATTGTGAATTTAAATGTATATATAATAACGGACACATATTTTACCAATTAGTTAGAAAAAAATTAGCAGCTGATCTTGCAAGTATTAATATAGCTAAATCAGGATGCAGGGATTACCAAAATTATCAAAATGATATATTTAAGTATTTGAGTGTAAAAAATCAAGGGAATTTGAATGAAAAGAATAGAATTTTAGCAAACTTAAATAAATATGTTGAATTTTGTAAAAAAGATATAGGTGCATTTAATTCTATTATTAAAGATATAACAAAAATTACAAATAATTTTGGTGTTCATCATTATGAAGGAGATACAGTAAAAATTGATTTTAAAAAAATTCCTGAAAATGAATTAGAAAAATTGTATGATGCTGTATTTGAAACTATTTTATTAGCTATTATTGCAACAAATTATTCAAAAAACAATTATAAATCTCAATTAGATGAAGCTATAGAAAAGTATAGGGAAAAATAATTTTATGTTTTATAAAATTGTTGGTTCATTTAAAAACACAACTAATAAAGAAAAATATATCAAGTACTAACTTATAATTATTAATAAATAGGAGAAAAATATTATGGCAATCGTAAAACGTGAAAAAAATGAAAAAACTGGAGAATACTGATACACAGTAATTTCTAAGAAATTTATAACATCAAAAGATGGACAATGAGCAAAAGCTATGATTCCAGTAATGGTTAAATCTAGTCAAGTAAAAACATCTAAAGATGGCAAAAGTCAATACATCAAAATTAATGAAAAAAATTGATCTAAAGCAATTTTAGTGTCAAAGGATGTTAAGGATAAAAAATAAAAATCAATTAATTTTTTTAATCAATATCAAAAATAGAAGTAACGTCTTGATGGTGTTATTTTATTTTATAAAACTGTTGTAATAAAAAAAACTACACCTTTTATGGTGTAGCCGAAAGATAACGACCTCAAGATCAAAGTCGTTTTCACCATCTTGCTTAAGGACGGCTAAGCCAAAGCCAATTCAAACCTTGGCTAAAAAATTATACTAAACTTTTTTTAGAGTAATATAAATAACAAAAAAAGACAAGCTATTAACTTGTCTTCTTCCCAAGCAATTATTAGTGCTCGTCGCCGAAGGAGGACTTCGACTAATCAATTCGATAATATATTTATATCATATTTTGCTGATTAAGCTAAATTATTTTTCTTTTTGTATCTAGTAATTGCTTCTAGTTGTTTTCTGAACCTTTGATCAATTTTCAAAAGGATATCATATCTAACAATTTTCTTTCTTCCTGTTACCATATCAACACAATCATAATAACATCCAGGTTTAGCAACTTCGTTACTACTTCATTCATGATATTTAACAACGTGGTATTTTCCAAAGGTTTGATTTTCTAATCTAAATCTACGCATGCGAAAGAGTTGATTTTTATTATACAAAAAAAAAAAAAAAAGCACACAAACAAAGCAGCAAAATACCAAACTTATTAAATGTTTTTTACTTTTTAAAGAGTAAAATAATAATTTTTATATTATAATATAAGTATAAAAAAATATGAAGGGTTTATTGCGATTAGCTAGAAGATTTTGACCAATCACTTTATTTTTAGTGTTTGTTTTCTTTATGGCTGCAATCACTTCAATGTGTTCATATGCTGGTAGTGGATCAGTTACTCCAATAGTTGTTCCAGAAGAATATATTGCAACAAAACCAATTGAAGGCAATGAAGAATGTAAAATTTGTGAAGGTCTTAAACCTGAATACAAAAATATTGATTTTAGTAGATATGACACCCTTTCAATTCCAAGAGATGTAGTTTGAATTAATGATAATGCATTTAGCTCTGATAACGTTCCAGAGTCTTTTAGTAAAAACATCGATACAGTTACTTGAATGATATATTCAAAAAGTTCAATCCACGCTGTAACTAAAACAGGTATAGGCAAACAAGCGTTTGCAAATCTGGAAAACTTATCAAGCTTTTATTTTCCTAATTTCGGCTTAAATGGTTTAAAACCAGTAATAAGTGATAATGTTTTTGAAAATGATAAAAACTTTATGTTTTTTTATAATGAACAAGAAGGTGATCCTGTTCTTTTTAATGATACTTTCTTAACAGGAACTCTTTTTAATAAAAACGAGGAAGATAATGCAGGAATGTTTGTCTTTTTTGATAATAATTTATTAGAAAAATATAAAAATACTGACGGATGAAAAGAATATCCAGCTGATGCATTTTATTTTGATGAAGATAGAGGAAAACTATAAAATATGAGTAAAAATCTTAAATGAGCGATAAAATTAGGTTTGCCAATATTAGGTAGTTTATGTTTAGCATGTGGTGCTACTGTTGGGATTTATTCGATTATTCCAAGTAAGTCTGATAAAGTAATATATCCAAACAAAATTGATATTTCAGCGAATTTTAATGAAGTTACAGTAAATACAAACCAAAAATGAATTTCTCCTGAACCTATTAAAGTTGTGACTCAACCAGCTAATGCGAATAAAAACATAAAATTTGAAATAGAAAATTCTAAATTAATTGACACAACTAATAAAATTTATGTTGATAACGAATTCCATTTAGTTATTGACAAAAACATCTCATCCGAACTAAACGATGTTGATTTTGTTATTCATGCTCATGCAAAAAATTCTTCTGGTGAAGACTTTTATTCTGAAGAACAAATTAACTTTAAATTAAATGTGAATTATGTGCCAAGCAATGTGTTAGATGTTGATTGAAACAACAAAGGCTCTACATTTTTTAGTTTCAATAAAGGTGAAATCAACTATGCTTCTATCCCTTGAACAGCTAAAATTCAAAAGAAAACAGGCCAATGATCAATAGGCGGATATGATTATGAAATAGTTTCTGATAATCCAGAAACTTCAAAAGTGTTTGCTATTGATAAAGATGGTTATTTATATTCAACAGGTCAATATTCTGATTTAACTTCATATACTTTTAAAATTAAAGCTATTGCACAAGAAGATGAAACATATTTCGTATTAAGTGATGAAATAAAAGCAGAAGCTATTCCTAATGATGAACAAACAGCTAAAATTGATTTTACATATTCATTTAATCAAGCTGTCTTAAATTATCATGGCCAATATTTATCTACAATGCCTTTTGTTGCAAGTGCTTACGATAAAAATGATATTAAAATTAATCAACCAAGTATTATTTATTCTATTATTGATGACAAAACAAGAATGGCATCAATCGACGAATATGGTTATTTAAGAATTAATGCAATTAATGTTTCGTCTGATCTAACTGCAAAATTTAAAGTTAGAGCAATGAGTGCCAAGGATTATTCAATTTACAAAGATGTTGAATTTACTGTTGTTGTAATGGATAAGAGAGGAGCAGATTTATTTAATTTTGATCCTTCAACTGGAACGATATTATCTTTACAACCCAAAGCTGTTACAGATATTGTAAGAAAATCGGGTATTTGAGAAATTCCCCAAGAAATAAGTGGAATACCAGTAAAAAGTTTATCATCAAATGTTTTTGAAAACATTGAGGCACTTAAAGAAATTACATTACCATCAACTCTTGAATCAATAGGTGATGACTGTTTTGCACAATGTAAAAATTTATCTAAAATTACTATCAATAGCAATGTTAAATTATCACCACATTCTTTAGCAACTGGAACAAATACAAAATTAATTTGTGCAAATCAAGATTTTGCTAATTCTTTACCAGATACTTTCCAAGTGTCTGCTATCCCTGAAATACAAAAACAACTTACAATAGATGGTTTTTGTGATGGTTTTCAAGCAGGATGAGACTGGAAAGGTCATTATTCAAGCACAAGAAAAATTGGAACCGATGAAAGACAAGATGGTTCATTTTCTATTGATTACACATATAACACTGATGATTTATTATCGATAATTCAATTTTCACCTTTATACAGCCAACAATCTAAACTAACAAATTTAACAATAGAATCTTCTTCTGGTATTACATTACCATCTGGAATTCAAGATAACATTAATATGATCCCTCAATATGTGGTATCAAAAAATGTTGTTGTTGGTTATGAAAAAAGATGATCTGATCCATATTATGCGCATATTTGGTTTTTAATAGCTTCATCTTCTTGGGGATTTAACAAAACTTCTTACTATAAATATTCTCAACAATATTTATGGACAGAATGATCTACTAAGACAATTAATGGTGATAAATTTTATCATTCTAATCTTGTAGAACAAGAAAAGCAAAATTTAGGAGAAGGATTTGTTCAGTCTCAAGGATTTGGAGAAAAAATAGGAACATCTATTCAAATTTATGACGGTAAAAATAATTTAGTTCACAGTATGTTAATCAGATGAGGACATTATACTGGAAGCGGAACACATAGAGGAATAACTAGAGATTTAGGAATTGAAGACAACTCAACTTGGGGGCTTTGATAATGAAAAGGATAACAAAATTAATTGGTTCTTTAATTTGTTGTTGCCCAATTATTTCACCAACAATTGTTTTTAACCAAAATAATGTTTTATTAAAACAAAATAATTTAACTTCAAAACAAACCTATGATATTTTACAATTTATTAATTCAGTAACTATAGAAGTTACTGCAGTTAGTGCTACTAACGTTTTTATTAATGGTGATCCTGAAAACCCATCAAATGGTTTTAAAATTTATGCTGATGGTTCTTTTGAACTAAATATTTATGGTCAAGAAAGTGGCACAATTTTAAAAACAGTTACTTTTGCTGATTACCAACCAATAGAAATAGCAGCAAACCAATATTTGCAAGAAATTGAAGACAAAAATTGAATAACAACTGTTGATCTTGGAACAGTTAATGGAGCAATTACTACTACTATTTCAGGTGAAATGCATGTTGTTACATTGTTTAATAATGAAATTCAGATTTTTTCAAATGATGGTGTAGAAGAAACTACATGGCTATCTAAAGTTCCATCTCTTCAAGCCATCGGAGATGACACAGTTCATCGTGTCTTTTTTACAAAAGGAGACTTTTGATTTACATGACCTGAACAGAAAGAGATGAAGACAATGTCTTTATACCAAGCAGATGATAAATATCAAAAAACAGGATCTGCTCTTTATACAATCACTGATTTTACAACTAACGAAACTCCTAAAACCATAATTTCTAAAACCGAAACAGGAGAAACACACTATATTCTTGAAATTGAAAACACAGTTGAAAATGTTCAACAATGTTTAATTTGTGCTCAAAACTTAAACTTAAGAATACCTCAAAATCCTTTTACTAATTTTTGATACTCATTTAATGGTGCTACAAATCCTATAGTAGATCAAGATGGTGGAGAATTATGAGCTAAACTTCGTTACAATAAACCAGATTTTTATACAGATGATTATTTAAAAGAATTTGATGATATCATTATTAATAAACTAATCCTTATTTCGTCAAACTGAAAGATTCCAGAAATTAAAGCTACTGATTTAGCGATAGTTGATGGTTATTCTACATCTATCACCACAACTTCTGGATATGGTAAAAAAATTGAAAATCCTATAATGGTTCAAACCACCCCTATTGGAGCAACGGTAGATTATAAATACGATATTTATTATCATGACACATTAAAACTAGCTCCAAATTTCATCTACGTTGATCGTGGGGGTTATTTATCAATAAAAGATAACACTTATGAAGTCTTTCCTCAAGGTCAAGATTTTGACGTTGTAGTAACAGATTTAAAATCAGGTGTTAGCACATCAAATAAAGCTACTATTAATGTTATTGTTACAGGAACTCCTACTCCAAAGATTAAGTCAATAGAAATCGATAATCCTCTCCCTTCAACTTTAAAAGTTGATCCAAGAGATGGATACATTAACACAACACCAATCCAAGCAACCGTCATTTCAGAAGATCCAACTCAAGAAATTCCTCAAGATGTTCATTTTTCTTTGGAATGTGACGGTTCAGATGAATTGCCTGAATGAATCTCTATCGATAATGAAGGTTTTATTAAAATCGAACAAAACGATCAAATTAAAAATATCAAGAAGAGTTTTAGAATAGTTGCTACAAGCACTTACAATGATGCTTATTTTGCTAAAACTGGTTGATTTGATATTTGATTAACTACAAGAAACATAACACCATCTAACAACTTTGTTTTGTTAATTTTAATCCTAATAATTACAGGATTAGTATTAATAACTTTTGGCGGTTTCTTCTGACTTTATGATAAAAAGAAGAAAACAAAACTAACTTCTGCAGATAAAATTTTTAAAGAGAACTTTAAAGTTTCAGATAAAGAACTTACAGAAATTAAAACGCAAAAAGTTAATTTAGATGGCACAGATAAAGTCCCAAAAAAGAGAAAGGAGAAAAAAATAAATGACTAATAAAAAAACAACATATTCATCTTCAT
This sequence comes from uncultured Mycoplasmatota bacterium, assembly GCA_949500635.1. Lineage (GTDB taxonomy): Bacteria > Bacillota_I > Bacilli_A > Mycoplasmatales > Mycoplasmoidaceae > Malacoplasma_A. The sequence continues at coordinate 2,406 of CATAWQ010000004.1, read as the reverse complement.
CTTCTGATGAATTCTTAATGTATATTTTCTACATTATTTTTTCTCCAACTTTTCTAGGGTTATTAATATCAAAATGAATAAGTTTTGGTTTTAATAAAACTCAAATTAATAAAAAATTAAAAACAAAAATTAAAGTAAATTATTTTTCAATTTTTCTTTCAATATTTTTGTTATTAACTATCTTTATAAGTTTAATTATTTCGATTTATTACATTTTAGTAGCTAAAGCAAACAACTGAAAATGGTGATGATATTTAATTTTTGCAATATTAATTAATATTTACGCAATTGCTATTATTTTTACTTCTTGAACTATATTTATAACAAATATAGAAATTAAAAAATTCGAAGAAAAACTTCAGACAAAAGATTATGTAAAAATTTTAGAAAAAGCACCAGAACCTGAAGGTAAGGATAGTAATTTTAAAAAACAATATTTGTTTTTCATAAACTATCAAGCCACTCAAAATAACGTTTCTAAAATTCTTTCAAACATTAAAGATGAAAAATTCTCTGATGAAAATTTAGGAGTAATTATAAATCGCTCCAGAGGAATATTTGTTCCTGAAACAATTCTAAATCGTGGAACTTGTGTTTTTGGTGTAACTGGTGGAGGTAAAACAAACACTTTAGAATTATTTATTGAATATGGAATATTCAAACGTCAAAACATTATTTTTGTAAATGGGAAAGGTGATTATGGATTATATGAAGATTTAAAAGTTGCTTGTGAAAATAATAATTACAATTTTAAATGTTGATCACCAAAGTTTAATATTCCTAAGCAAAATAAATTTATTTATAACCCATTTAAAGATAAAGATGCAAATTCAGTTACATCAATGTTAATGGAGATTGGTCGTTATAGTTTGCTTGAAGCTACAACTCCAGGAGCAATCTATTACAAGGATAACGAAATGGCTTGTATTAACTTAATTTGTAAATTATTGTTATTTAAACAAAAAAATCATAGTGCGAATGATAAAACAGATTATTCAATCTGTTTAGAAAATCTTTTTAGATTTGCTGATTTAGAAAAAATGAGTGAAATTTTAAATGTTAATGAAATTTTACAAAAAGATAAAAAAGAACGCTTGGAAAGTAAATTTAATTTTTATGTAAATCTTCAAAAAAAATTAAATACCGCTATTAATAACAATACTTTAACTTCTGAAAAATTAAACGAATTTAGAAGTCAAGCCTGAAACATTATTGATGGTAATAACTTAAAACAAATGCCTAACAATTGATGTAAAGATCAAGAAAGTTTGTTAGTTCAAATAGATAAAATGTTTAAAGTAATTAAATCTGAACGTGCTAAATTAAAATCTTTAAATGAAGATGACCAAGTTCAAATGATTACTAATGAACAATTAAGAGAAATATATCAAGATTATTTAGATGTAGCTAATGATGACGACAAAGCTCGAGCTTTAAGACAAATTAAAACTACTTTTAGAAATTTAAGAAATTTAAATCCTGTAGGAAACAAAATTGTTGCTGAAAACGGAGAAAGTCTAAAAGAGATCATTCAATCTCCAACTCCGACTATCCTTTTAGTTTCCTTAGATACTGCATCTCTTAAAACTCAATCTAGTCAAATAGCAAGAATGTTAATTTCTGATTTGAAACAAAACATGTCGAGCGTTAGAGAAATTAATCCTAATAGTAATTTAATGTGTATCTTTGATGAGTTTGGTAGCTTTGCTACACAAGATATCGCAGAGCTACAAGAACAAGGTCGTTCATACGGTTTGCAAACTGTTTATGCTTTACAAACTGTTTCAAACTTAACTCAAGTAGGTGAAGATTTTGCTGCTCGTCTTTTAGGTAATTGCAACACTTATATCATTCATAGAATGCGTGAAGACCGTGGAGCAGAACAAATCTCAAACATCATTGGAACAAATCCTGCTTTTGAATGAACAGAAAGACAAAGTGAAGGTGAAACAACCGGAGAACGTTCAGTGAGAGAAGTTCAACAATATATTTTTCACCCTCGTGAAATTCGTCAATTACACGATCACTTTATCTTAATGACAACAGTGGTTAATGGAATCATTACCCCAATTGCAGGTTCAATTAAAGTAGATTATTCAGACATTAGGAACTATAAAGCTCAAAATTTACATGATTCTACTTTAACATCATCTCAAAGACCTACAAGAATGAGAAATAAAGATTTAGAATTTGTTCCAAGAAAAATAAATTAATCTTATAATAATTTTGCTTAAGAAAGATAACATAACCCAAGATACGCATTAATAGTGCGGTGTCTTAGTTTTCTTTTTTAAGTGTATTATTAAATGAAGGAGATTTTATGAACAATTCAAACAAAGAAACTATTCTTATTAAGAATATCGAACAATTAAAACAAATTATTAAAGACAAATCTTATAATAATTA
>CATAWQ010000003.1 GCA_949500635.1 uncultured Mycoplasmatota bacterium | reverse complement strand
TGTATGAACCACTTTTTCGCAAAGAACTTGCTATATCTAAATTGCTAGAAAAAGCATTGAATTTATCCAATGAAGAATCATCTGAAACATTTAAAATGTTATTGTTCATTTCTAAATTATTTACTAGTTGATGGTGTGTTTGTGAATTCATAGCAAAAGGCAATGAAGTAACACAAATTAAAGCAACAGAACTAGCACCTAAGTATCTTATAAATTTCTTAAAATTTTCTTTCATAATCATAATAACTTTGTTTATTATATCATAAAAGTTTTTTTTTTTTAAAAAAGTCAATAGTTGCACTGAAAATTAGCTTAAAAAGAACAATTTTATGTATTACATCAGAATTAGCTTTGCTAAATTAAATGTCTGATTAACACAAAACACTCAAAAGACTAATTATAATATTAATCTTTTTTGTGAACCTAGACTTTTATTTGCTCATATGTACTCAATAGTCTTTAATTTGAATGTTTTTTACCACATCTTCAATTTTAACTTTGGTTGAATCATATTCAGGAATACCATAATCTGGATTTTTTGAATTATGAATAACACTTATTATATAAGGAGAGCATGTATTAAGATTAATGCTCTTAGCATAAATTCCAATTTCTGGATCATCCATAGAAGGAACGGATGCACTATCCAAACATATTTGAGTTAATCATGTTTTTGAAATACTATCATATTCAATCTTTATATAATCAGAAAAATTAAAAATTGCATCTTGATCATTGTTAAGTACTAATGAAAATTGAAATGATGATAAAGCATCTGATAAATATTTATATGAATCAAGATAACCGTCAACATCTTGGATATGACCAATTCTTTGTGAGCGAATACAAAATGGAGAGAAAAAATCTATAGAAAAAGAATTTTGTAAATAAGAAATTGGAGCTTTATAAACATCCCTATGACATAGACGTGTAGAACCATCTAATTGATAATGAAGAACAGTAAAACATAAAGATACATTCCTAACCAATCCCTTATTCAATAATTCACCATAATATTTAAACTCATCTAAACATTCAAATTTAAGCATTTGGGGATTAACCGAATCAATTTCATAATAAAAACTTTCTATTGTAATGTAATCGTTTATAACATAATTAATTTTAAATTCAGAAGAATCAATATTTGTTTCATTGCTTATTGTGTCATTAATTCCACGAATAGAAACTGTTGGTTTCGAAAAATTATTTTCACTAGTTCAATAATTAGATGTTATAGCTGTAGATAAACAAAAAGAAGAAAAAATTATTGGAATTAAGAGATTTTTATTTTTTTTCATAATTTATATCACCTTTATTTTACGACTTTTAAATTATATATATTTTTTAAAAAAATAATAATTTATTTTATATGGCTTGTATTATCTAATATATGATTATAAATAGGAGGGTAAATCACCCTTTAAAAACAAAAAAAACACTAGCTTTATGCTAGTGTTGGTATCAATAATTTAATGACTAACTTCATATCTCTGAAGAAGCAGTAGAAGAAACTTTTGCATCATATCTATTATTAGCATATTTATACATGTTACTCATTCCTCTACATCCTCACCTTAGAGTTGCTGGTTCTTCACCAGATTTATATCCATATTTAAGTTGAATTTTAGTTGCATCAACTGTATCACCTTCAAATGAAACTATAAAGTGGAAAGCACTAAAGTAATCATCATTAGTATTATTTCTATTGTCCCCTGCATAGAATCCTACATCTGTTCCGTTCGCATGACAACCTCTTTGAAAGTGTGGATTCATATTATTTTTATCAAGAACAATTTGCAATGAATCTAAATCGTGGAAATCAGAATGTGTAGCGATACATCAACAATCTCAATTTCCCATTATTTGGCCAATTGCAGACGAAACAATGCCATCTTGAACTAGTTGTTTTAAAGAAACAGACTTATTTTTATAATCATCAGAGTTTTCATATTTTTCATATAGTTTTTGTTTAGAATAACTAAACTCAGTTTTTAAATAATGGATTTGTAGATCTGCACCACATTTGCTACCAGATACATGGTAGTTAAATCTATGAGATATTTCATTATCTCCTACAAGTGGTCTAATTGATAGGTTATATTTTACAATTCCTTCGTCAGAAGATTTTTTTGAATACAACATAATATTTAGTATATATTCCCCAGAAAGTTTTGTAGTTGTTGATTTAGCCTTAACTTTAATAGCAGGAAGAGTTGTAGGATGAGTAGAATCTTGCGAAATATTATATACTTTATCTTTATCTAGGTTATATTCAATAGTAAAATCAGTGTTATACTCTGCATTAACACCAGTCAAACCTAAAATTTGTTCAGTAACTTCTTGAGCAATATTTGTAATGTTAGGAGTAGAAGTAATGACTTGCTTGATTTCACCTGATGAAACTTTTTCAGGATCATATGCAGTTATTTCGAAAGAATTATTATATGTGTCATTAATAAAAGAGATGTCACATTTCTTTTGTGAAGGAGATAAAGCAACAAATGTAATTATACAATTACCAGTAAGTGGAGAGTTAACAGTTGCTGTTACATTAGCAGTAACTGTATTAGTAGAATTTGATAGATCAATGTAATCACCACCTTCTACAACAATGTTGTAATCTTTACTATTTACAGCAGGGACAAGTTCAATAAGTTTTTGAAGAAACATTTTATTTCATTCACCATCTTCATTAAATAATTTTTGTATATCAGATTTTGGTACTTTTGTTAAATTTGGATAGCTTTTATTAATTAATGTGTCTAAAGGGTTTGAAGAGTTTCCAAAATTTTTATATTCAGTTGTAAGTTGTGAAAGATCTTGTTCAGTATCAGTAGCTACAACTTTAATTTTCAAAAATTCATCTGTAATTAAATCTGTACTGTTCTCTAAAACTCTTGAAGAATCAGATGCTTTTACTACAAAATATACATCTTTACCACCTGTTGTTGATTGATAATCTCCAGATTGAACATCATGTGTACCATCATCATAGAAACCAATTTCAATATCACTTTCACTGAAATTTAAATTGCTATATTTATTTTTCAAGAATTCAATTATTGTTCCCTTAATAACAGGACTATTAGAAACACCATCTTTTATTTCTTCAACTGTAGCTGATGTAGGATTAGTTACATCAACGCTACAAGACTCATTATTAAATTCCTCATTTAATCCTTCAATTAACTCTGCATCATCTAAATTTTTTCTTGAATCTTTCACTGCTAAAGGAACAGAAAAAGTAAATTCTCCAGTTAAAGGTGAATTAACACGTTTACTAGGTTTAATAGTTATTTCAAAGTTTTGTTGTAATCCAGGCAAACTAATCTGTGTAGGTACTTTAGATAAATCTAAATCGTATCAATTTGCTTCAGGAACATCAGAAATAATAGGGAATTTATCGATAATATTTGCAAGTCTATCATTTAATTTATTAGTCAATTCGTTCTTTAAATTTTCTTCAGTATTTATGTAATTTCTTGATTTTTCTAAATTACTGATGTAATATTCAAAATCAGTGCTCAAAATATCATCTGTATCATAATTATGTAATAATGATAAATCAAATTTGTCATCAATAATTTGAACATTTGTAAAAGTAAAAGGAATTGATTTGTAATCATTATGAATTTTATTATTAACAATTACAACATTGAAAGATAAATCAATTGGTTGTTCTTTAGTGTGAAAAATTTTCTCAATGTTTTCATGGAAAAATGAATTAAATTCGAATTTAATATCATATTCTCAAGTAAGAGGAACACTTGTATAACCATAATCTGGGTAGTCTTTATTTAGTTTGTTTAAAACAAAATTACTTAAATATTGTTGAATAAATTGAGAAACCATTACAGGTTCATTGCTAGTTGTTTGATCATTAATTTCATAATTAGTAAGTTCGTCATACAATTGATTAGCGATGGTTTTTTTATCACTTGAAAATAAATCACTAATATAAATAGGATCAGCTACTTCTACTTTGAAATCATGAGAAAAATTTTCTATGTCTTCTATTTGAGGTTTTATTTCAAAGTTTTCAGGAAGTGCTTCTACTACATAAGTATCTCCTGGTATTGAAGTACTACCAGTTAAATGCTTGCTATTTATACTAGGTGAAACGTTGATTTCATAACTAAATTCGCTAGGGTTAGCAAGATCAATTGTTTCTCCTTCACCAACAGTAGATAAATCTACTGCTAGATCTATGTCGTCAACAGTTATTACATTTGTTAACTTTGGGTCAATATAACAAATTTCGTTAACTAAATCTTGTTTAATTGTTTCATTACTGTTAATTGCATCTCTTACTTGATCTACTGTTAATTTTGAAGGATCAGCATTATTTTGTTCTTCAGATTTAGGGTATATAAAAAGTGTAGGAGAATGATGAAAAGTATTAAAGTTTATTTTGCTAATATCATATACATTTTTGTTTGAACATGACGAAAGTACTATAGCAGCATTGGTAGCAAAACCCATAAGTGCTAAACTTGATAGGAAATATTTGTATTTTGAAAATTTGTTTCTACTCATAATAATTAATTAATATATATTATATGCATTTTGATAATAAAAATTCTATATTTTGTTAAGTAATGACCATCACTGTATTTTTTGCACAAAATGTATTAAAAATATACCCTACCATTAAAATTCTTAGCTCACTCCTAAAAATTCGTTGGAGGTATATTTATTAAATATTTGAAGATATAAGTTATTTAAGTTAATTGAAGATATTTATTAATTAAAAAATGTCTAAAGATTAGACATTTATTTTATTAAAATATTACCTATTAAAGTTTAACTGGTTGTCCACTCTTAGTAGTAAAGTTCCCAGTAATAATCAAAATTATGTCTAGTAACCATCAAATACCTACACCACCAAGCGTTAAAAGTTTCAATAAACCTGTACCGATTTTACCAACATAAAATCTGTCTATTCCTAGTTCTCCTAAAAACACAGATAATATTAATGTTATTAAACCGCTTTTTCTAGATTCTGCCATTGTAAATACTCCTTAAATTTATAACTATTATATTCTACATTTAAATAAGAAAAACAAATTCTTGAATAAATGTATATTTAAAAATCAACACCAAACTCTAAATAATACAAAAATAATAGTTTGACTAAAATTAGTTTGAATAAAACAATTTTTAGGTTATGCATAGTACAAACATTAAAATTTTTTATTAATAATTGATATTTTACTAAAAATTTAAGAATATATATATATATATATATAATTACTTCATTATGGATAAAAAAGTAATAATTGGATTAGATTTAGGTCCTACATCAATCGGAATTTCATCAATAGATGAAGATGGGAAAATTTTGACAAAAACATCAATTTTAAGAATATCTGATAATTATGATAAAACTGGCACTAAAACTTCAGCTGCTGATAGACGTCAATATAGATGCACAAGAAGGAGATATAACAGAAAAAAGACACTAAAGAGAGACTTTAAGAAACTAGCCAATGAATATTTTGATGATATAAATTTTGATAATTTATTTGTTGGTAATAACAAAGACACTCACATATACGAAATCAAAAGAGATTTGATCTTAAGTAACAAAAATATTTCAACCAATGATTTCATTAGATGTCTATATCACTATCTAGATAAAAAAGGATGCTTTTATGGTGGAGTAGATTTAAAGGAGAAATTACCTATTCAACATTTATTTGATGAAATTTATTCAAAAAAAGGTTGTTTTAAATTTAACAAACTTGAAGAAGGTAAGGCTAGTTTGTTAAAAGACGATAGAATCAACCATAAAGACTACATCAAAGAAATCGATCAATATTTTATTGATAATTTTTACAAATTAAATAATTTAAATGATGGAAAATACCAAAAATTTAAGACTAAATATCTTAAATTATTTGACCGACATAGATCTTATGAGTATGGCCCGGGAAACGCAAAGACTCCAACTAAGTATGGTTTGTGTTATCAAAACATAAAAAATAACACAAATGAGAAGCTTTTTGATAAATTGTTAGGAACGTGCTCAATTTTTCCTAACGAAAAAAGAAGTATTAAAAATGTCTCATTTGAAATATTTAATTTTTTAGAATATATAAACAATCATAGATATGTTAACAAAGATACAGGTAAAGTTAATTCTTTTGAGGACAAAAGAAATATTTTTAAATTTTTAGTTGAAAATACTTGCAATTTATCTAATAAAATTCTTGAAAAATTGGGAGTAGAAGTTAATAGGTTTAATGAAGAAAAGAAAATCGAATACAAGAAAGAAAAATTTAATCATTTATTTTTTTATAAAAAACATTGTAAAACTTCTGATTTTAAATTATTTATTGATGAGCAAGCAAAAGAATTAAACATTGAATTTATTAATAAATTAAATGATATTGATGAACAAATAAAGAATGCAATTAATTTATCTGCTTATGATGAGTCTAATAATAAATATGATATAGATGCCTTTAATGAATCAAAAGAGAAATGACAAAAAATTGCAGATCAAATAGGTTGTACACCAAAAGATATTTATGAAGAATACATATGTCCATTTGGAAAAAAATTATTTAATACATGTAAATTATCAAGAAAAGCTTTAAACACAGCAATTTCAAAGTTATATCAAGCTGCAGAAAAAGGAGCTAATCTTCAAAAAGTTCGTACTGAATACGAAAAAGAATTCGGATACAACCAAGAGGTATCTATTAACAAATTAATCAGTCAAATAAATACACCAAATGTTAAAAGAATAGTAACTCTTACCATGCAAGTGTTAGAACAATACATTTTACAAAATAATTTTAATAAAAATGATATTGTTTTATGTGTTGAAACAACAAACAGTTATAACAATGCTAAAGAAAAAGAAAAAATTAAAAAAATTAATAAGATTAATAGAGATGCAAATGAACAAATTTTGAAAGATAATCCAAATATTAGTAGATCTGAATTGCTAAAACATAGATTATATGAAGAGTGTGGTGGTGTATCAGTATACACTAACCAAGAAATCGATCGAAATAATTTAAATAATTATCAAATTGACCACATTTACAATTATGAGTGATCTGCTGATAATAGTTTTAACAATAAAGTTCTTGTTGAAATAAATCAAAACTCTAATAAGGGTAAAAAAACTGTAGCTAAATTTTTAGGTTTAGAAAAGCAGCAATATTACATTAAAAATAACAAAGCATGAGAAAATATCAAAGGAAAAAATCCTAAAAAATATCAAAAATTAATCAATCCTGAATTGAATTATCAAGAAATTTGTAAACAAGAGGGGTTTGTTGGTCGTAATTTATCAGACACATCTTATATTTCTAGTTTAGTTGAACAAATTTTACGAAAGAAATTTGATTTTCAAAATGTTGTTAGAACAAACGGAAAAATAACAAATACAGTTAGAAACACCATTTATCATCATAAAGATGATAAGAATAATCAAATTGATCTTGATTTTATATTGAATAATTATGAAAAAAATAGATTAAATTATAAGCACCATGGAATTGATGCAATTTCCATTGCATATTCATACTTTTTTAACAATCACATTAAAAGCAATATTAACAAAGAATATCTTGGTGACTCTGAAATACCAGCATTTAAAAAAATATTACTACTAGCTAAAAACAATCATGTTAGAGAATACATTGATACTCAAGATAATTTCAACTTCTGAACTCCCATATACCATAAAATAAAGAAAGATTTTTTTAACAGAACTTTATATTCTTATAAAAAAATAAATGATGAATATTATTGTATTAAAAAGATAAAACTTATGGAATTAACTAACAAGGAAATTGATAAATTTTTTTCTCCTTCTAAAAAAACACAATTTTTTATGTATCATTCTGAAAAAGATCTATTTGAAACTATTGAAAAAATTTATCATGACTATAAAGATATTTCAAATACATATAAAATTAATTCATTTCAATACTACATGAATGAAATTAATGATACTATTAATAATGAAGATGGTAAAAAAATGTTCGATGTATATGACACACTTGAGATTTACTCATATAAAAATAAAAAGTTATCTCATCAATTAAAAATAAGAATATTAAAATACATGTCTAAAAAACATTCTTCTAAAGATTCGTTTTATTCACCTACTAAACAATATGATGAAAAAAATGGCAAAAAACAAATGGGTGGATATACAACCTTCCCCTTCCAAAGATTATTAATCTATAAAGAAAAACAAGAAAGCGAATGAGAGGTAATGAATCTAGCGATAAGCCTTGTTGATAAAACTAACAAAACAAATAATTATTTAAAAGAATTTTCTAGTAAAAGAAAATCTATCATAGAAAATTCCACATCTTACATTGATATATTTAAAGGGCAAAAAATAATTTTAAAGGATAGCGAATCAGAATTTGAGATTCGCGGGGTAAAAATTTGTCATAAAACAATTTATGAAATTTCCTCTTTTGCAAATGATACAGAATTCATAGAAATAAAATCTATAAGCAAAGACATACATAAAATGACAGGTAAACGATTAACTTTATCATATAAAAAGCTGTTAACTAAATTTGATTTTTTAAAATTAGATTTATTAGGTAATATAGTTAAAAGAATTAATTTTTAATTATTGATAAAACTTTTTTAAAGATGCATAATGCATCTTTTTTATTTGTAAACTGTTATAATATTTATAACCATTTTTATAGTGGTATAAAATTTGGACAGTCTAAAACTAAGATATAACTTCCATCAAAGGCTAAATTGTTTTGGAGTGGTGTGAAAACACAAATTCTAAGATTCGGCTTAATGCCCAATGGCTTGATGCCAAAAAAAGATGCAGAAATGCATCTTTTTTTATTTATAGTTTAATAAAGACTTTTTCACCAAAAAAATCTTCATCTGTTTCTTCTGAATTGTTCATTTTTTGATTAAAAATATTAATATTTCTATTTGATAAAATCAAAGTGTTATTTAAAGAATCAGTAATAAATTTTTTAATATTGTTATATTTGTTAAAGATGAGAATTGTCTTTATGTTATTTGAAATTATTTTTGAAATGCATTCTTCATCAATTCATTCAGAATTGAATATTAATAAATTACTTAAAGAAGTATTTTTAAAAAGATTTAACAATGTAAGAAATGATTTCTTGTCTATAGTTTTTTCAAAGTCAATATCATAAATAATTTGAATTATTTTTAATATATCTTTATCTTCATTCTCATCAACATCACTTATATATTCTTGAAGTTTTTGTTTACACTCTTCAATAACTTCTTGATTAATTAATTTTTTAAATATTTCTTGATGATTTTCAAAAATTTCCTTTCCAAAAAGATTGTTTTTCTTAAGAGAAAATAAATCTCCAATTTTTGTAATCGGTGAAATGATTAAACATCTATTTTCATTAAGAACATCTATGGTATCTTTAATAACTAATTTTCCTGTTAATATATCGCTATAAGACAACATCATATCCTCTGTTTTTATAAATAAAATACAGTCATTATTTATTTCTATACTTTTTTCATAATATTTTATATAAGCCATATCTACAATTTAATATATTTCCTTTCATCATTTATCATTTCTATTAATGTTTTTTCTCCTTTCAATATCTTGATGTTTTGATATTGACTTTCTGTCACAAATAACATTCTAACATCACCATTATTTGGAAGAATTTTAATTATCTTTTTTTCTTCTCTGTCTTTCTTTGTTTGCACATTTATAAGCTTTGAATAAACACTAAATTGAATCATTGAGTACCCTAATTTCATTAACTTTTTTCTAAAAATTGAATAGCTTTTCCTATCCTCTGGTGTATCTGTAGGTAAGTCGAAAAAAATGAAAATTCTCATAAAATTACTAGATATCATATATGAATTCAATTTCTGGACTTTTATTTTCAAGAACATCTTTAATGTATTGATCAATTCCTAATGAAATTCTAATTCTATTTTTGTTATATAACATGTCTTCTTCAATAAGATTAATCAAATCTTTTTTGATCACCGAAGACAAAACCATACCTTCTGACTTAACCTTTCTTATTTGTTTATACACTTCATAATCCACTATTACTCTAAACGGTTCCATCAAATCACTTGCTAATGCAAAATGATTATTAAATGATTTATGAAATAAACTTATTCTTAAATCATAACCATTTTTAATAATTGATCTAGCAAAAGCAGACATCAAAATAGTAAAACCATAGTTTAATAAAGAATTAATAAATCTATTGGTATTATCAGACTCATCAAATCTTATAAATTTATTTCCAAACAATTTAGAAAAAAATACTTTAGCATTTGTCGCTTCTACAGATTGGATAGATTCAACAGTGGTTCCATCAAGATTAATAAACGAAACATCATTAATAATTTTTAATTTTTTCAGTAAAGTATTTTCTTGATCTATTTTCATATTAATTATTTTCTTTCATGTGCTAAATTTAAATTCATCAGTTCAATTAATTTGAGAATTAAGAATTTTTAAACTGTTGTAATGTCCAGAAATTGGCAAAACTAAACAATTTGGAATATGCTTTTCATCACAAATTATTGTTAATATATTATTTTTTGATAGTTCATTTATTAATCTAGTAGAGAAATTCAGAATAGGATTATTTATTAATACAACATCAATATCTTTGATAAAAATTGGAATTTTTTTATCGTTAAAGAAACACACAATATTATCCATTTGGTATGTTATTCTTCAACTATCTTCGATCTCAAGAATTTTATATCCCATGGTAATATTATAAATACGTATAAAATAGTGTTTATAAACAGAATAAATTAATCTATTATGATTAACTTAATAAATCTAAAACATATTTTTATGGTATATTTATATAAATATAAATATCTATGAAAAATCTTATCAGACTCCAAGATTTATCTGTTAAAGAAATTAATGATATTTTAAATACAGCTCAAGACATTATTGAACATAAAAATAATGATAAGTTAGACAATAAAATTGTTGCTAACTTGTTCTTTGAACCGTCCACTAGAACTCACTATTCATTTAATGCAGCAGAGCATAAGTTAAATTGCAAAGTATTAAACTTTGCACCTGAATCGTCTTCCATGAATAAAGGAGAAACTTTCTATGACACTATTAAAGTATTTGAAAGTTTTGGAGTAGATGCATTAGTTATTAGACATAAAAAAGATTTTTGGTATAAAGAATTATTAGGTAAGATTAATATTCCAATTATTAATGCAGGAGATGGTAAAATAGATCATCCAACTCAAACTTTATTGGATCTATTAACTATTAAACAAGAATTTAAAAACTTAAAAGGTTTAAAAGTTCTTATTTGTGGAGATATTTCTCATTCTAGAGTAGCTCATTCTAACTATGAGTGTATGACTAAAATGGGTATGGAAGTGTATTTTAGTGCTCCTAAGAACTTACAAGATCCTCAATACCAATATGTAAACTTTGATGATTATCTACCAAAAGTAGATGTAGTTAATATGTTAAGAATTCAAAATGAAAGATTAGAAGAAGGACTAAGTGTTCAATCTAATTACAATGAACAATTTGGATTAAACTCTAAGAGAGTTTTATCTATGAAAAATAATGCAATTATTATTCATCCTGGTCCATTTAATAGAAACGTAGAAATCAATGATGGTGTTGTAGAGTGTAAACATTCTAGAATTTTTAAACAAATCGAAAATGGTGTATTTGTTAGGATGGCTGTATTGTTAATGTGTCTCAAATAGTATGAATAGTTTTGTTATCAATAATTGTCAAGTATATCTAAATAAAAAAATAGTAAGAAGAAGTTTATTCGTTCAAAATGGTGTGTTAAAACAAATTAATAATAAACCAATTGATAAACAAAACGTTAAAACAATTGATTGTAGTGGTTTAATAGCTATTCCTGGGCTTATTGATATTCATGTTCATTTAAGAGAACCCGGTCAATCATACAAGGAAACTATTAAAACTGGAACAATGGCAGCGGCAGCTGGTGGATATACAACAATTTGTTGTATGCCTAATGTTTTTCCACCACCTGATACTGTATCTAACATTAAAACATTATTATCATTAATTAAAAAAGATGCAATTATCAATGTTTATCCATATGCATCCATTACAGTAGGTAGAAAAGTTAATAGTAAACTTGTTAATATGGATAAACTAAGTAAATATTGTTTCGCTTTCTCTAATGATGGTTGTGGTGTAGATACATCACAAACTATGCAACAAGGAATGGTTAAAGCTAAAAGAGTTAATAAAGCCATAATAGCTCATACAGAAGAATTAAAATATGTTCCTCAAGCCGGTTCGGTTCATGATGGAATCAATGTTAAGAAATTTAATCTTATTGGCATTCCATCAGAAGCTGAATACAAGCAAGTTGAACGTGATGTTCAATTAGCTATTAAAACTAAATGTCAATACCATGTTTGTCATGTCTCATGCAAGCAAACATTAGACTTAATAAAAAAAGCTAAAAAACATAATAAGCATATTTCGTGTGAAGTTACTCCACATCACTTACTTCTTAATGAAACAAATATTAAAACAAATAATGGTAAATATAAAATGAATCCGCCATTAAGAAACAAGAACGATCAACAAGCTTTAATTCAAGGAATTAAATCTGGTTTAATCGAAGTAATTGCCTCTGATCATGCACCTCATGCTAATAAAGAAAAAAATACAACTATTAATAAAGCTGCATTTGGTATCTCTTCATTAGATTACTCTTTTCCATTGCTATACACTAAATTAGTTAAAACAAATATTATTAACCTTAATAAACTTGTGGAATTAATGTCAATTAATCCTTCAAAATTATTTAATTTACCTTCTAATGAATTAAAAATTAATCAACCAGTTAACTTATTAATTTTTGATCCATCAAAGAAATCTAAAATTGATTCTAAGAATTTTTTTTCTAAAGGAAAATCAACTCCTTTTGAAGGAATCAATTGTATTGGATGACCAATGATTACCATTTGTAATGGTAATATAGTATATAAAGAAGGGAAAATATATGAATAGAATAGTTAATTACAAAGTAATTAGTAACACCAAGATTAATTCAAGCACATATATGCTTGAGTTAAAAGGACCTACTGAATGAGTTGAATCTGGTAAATTTTTAAATATTCAAATACCTAATAAATATTTAAAAAGACCAATGAGTGTATATGATTGAAACAAATCTTCATTAAAAATTTTATATAAACTCATTGGCGAAGGAACAAAAATTCTTTCAACACTAAAACCTAATCAGTCATTAGAAATCTTAACTGATTTAGGCAATACTTATAGTTTATCTAAAAACAAAAAACAATTAATTGTTTGTGGAGGTTGTGGCATGGGCTCAGTTTACAGACTTGCTAAAGAATTAACTAGTCAGCGCATTGATGTAACTATCATTGTTGGATTCAAAACAAAGGAAGATGTTTTTGTTTTAAACGAATGGAAAAAAGTATGTAAAAACTTAATTATTACAACTGATGATGGATCAGCGGGCTTTAAGGGAACTGTAGTTGATGCTATCAACAAATATAAATTAAACAATTTATATTATTACACTTGTGGTTCTATTAATTTAATGAAAGCTGTTTATAAATGTATGAATAGTGAAGGTCAGCTTTCATTAGAAGCAAGAATGGGTTGTGGTTTTGGTGCATGTATGGGTTGTACAATAGAAACAAAACATGGACCAAAAAGAATTTGTGCAGATGGACCAATTTTCAATAGTAAGGAGTTATTATGGTAAATAAAAACTTGAAAGTTAAATTAGGTAAATGAGAATTAGATAACCCAATTATTCCTGCAAGTGGTACCTTTGGTTATGGTTATGAATTTACTCAATTTTATGATATTAACATTTTAGGTACATTTTCCATGAAAGGAACAACCATTAAACCTAGAATTGGTAATCCATTACCTAGAATTGCAGAATGTGAGCAAGGTTTAATTAACTCTATTGGTTTGCAAAATCCAGGGATTGATGAAGTAATCAATTCTGAATTTATAAAACTAAAAACTGTTTATCATAAAAAAATAATAGCGAACATAGCAGGTGCTACAATTAATGATTATGTAGCTGTTGCTAAAAAACTAGATAAACAATCAATTGTAGGGATTATTGAAGTAAATGTAAGTTGTCCTAATGTAGAAAAACTTAAATTTACTTCCAACCCTAAGCACTTAACAATGCTTATTAAAGCGTTGAAGAAAGTTACTAAAAAACCAATCTATATTAAATTATCGGCTGTTGACACTGATATTAGCAAGATGGCGATAGCAGCAGAAAAAGCAGGAGCTGATGGATTATCATTAATAAATACTTTAATTGGTATGCGTATAGATCTAAAAACAGGTAAACCAATTGTTGCTAGAAAAACTGGTGGTTTTTCTGGGCCAGCAATTAAACCAATTGCTTTAAGATGCGTTTATGAATGTGCTAAGGTTGTGAAAATACCGATTATTGGAATAGGAGGGATTTCTAATGCATATGATGTAATAGAAATGATGTATGCAGGAGCATCTGCTATACAAATAGGAGCACAAAATTTAGTAGATCCATATATTTGTGCAAAGATTATTAAAGATTTACCAAAAGTGATGAAAGAATTAAAAATAGATAAACTATCTAACATTATTGGAAAGGCATTAAAATATGAGTAATGTAATCATAGCTTGTGATTTTAGTTCGTTTAATGAATTAAATAAATTCTTGAGGAATTTTAAATCTAATAAACCTTGACTAAAAATTGGATACCAATTATTTTATAAAATTGGTAGAACTGGTGTTGAAAAGTTGATTAAACAAGGTTACAAGATTTTTTTAGATCTTAAATTACATGATATTCCTAATACTGTGTATGAGGGAGTTAAGTCATTAAGCGATTTAAATATCTCAATGTTGACTGTTCATACAGCTGGAGGAATAGAAATGATGAGCAGAGCTAAACAAGCTGCTGGTGAAAAAATTAAAGTTTTAGGAGTAACTCAATTAACAAGTACTGATGAATCTATGCTTAAAAATGAGTTATTAATCTCTAAAAATATTAATCATACAATTTTACACTATTCAACTAATGCAAAAAAAGCTGGATTAGATGGAGTTATTTGTTCGCCTAATGAAGTAAAAATGATTAAGTCTAAATTAAATAAATCTTTTTTATGTATTACTCCAGGCATAAGATATCTTGATGACAAGATTGATGATCAAAAAAGAGTGGCAACTCCTAAAAATGCTAAGAAATTTGGTAGTGACTATATAGTAGTTGGACGCCCAATAACTAAAGCTAATAAACCGTTAGATGTGTATTTAAAGGTTTGCAAAGAATTTAAAAATTAATATATAAATTATTATAGTAGAGATAAAAGTATAACTAATAACTTATTCAATCAGTAGACGGAAAATCACCTTTAGTTTTTATTCATGTTAAAAAGTTGTTAGAAGTAATTGATGGATTTAATGATCGAACTATTCCTCTAGGTGCAATACCATAAAATACATTATTGCCAATATTTATACTATTTTCATATTCATTTGGTAAATTTCAAGCAATGTAGTTTAAATTTATGCAACCATAAAAAGCACCATAGTCAATTTTTGTTAAACTACTAGGTAATGTTATGGAAGAAAGGTTAAAACATCTATTAAAAGCATGTTGACCAATTAATGATACATTTATACAATTAGATAAATCAATAGAATATAAAGAAGTGCAATTTGTAAAAGAATCAGAACTAATTTGTAATAAATTTACACATTTTGACAAATTAATTGAAGTTAATGAATTACATCTACTAAAAGCACCAAGTGAAATCAAAGATAACTTTATACATCTTGATAAATCTACAGAAGTTAATCCTGTAGAACCAGTAAAAGTATAGACACCAATCGAAGAGCAATTAGATCCGTTTTCAAAAGTTAAACTATGAATAAATGATGGGATTTTGCCGTCATAAAAAGCATCATTAGCAACACTTGTTACACTAGCAGGAATTTGCATTGTATCGCAAATTCCATCATTATATTCATCTAAGTTAATACCTGATTTAAATCCATTTAAAACACCAGCTTGATCAATGTCGTAAACTTCATATGGTAAAATATTTGTTTTAGTAGATGATGACCCACAACTTGTAGTTAGAAATGGAATTGATGTTGCAAACCCAATTCCAGATGTAATACATAAAACAGTTTTTAGTAATTTTTTATTTTTCATATTTTTTTCTCCTATTTGTATATTTATACTCGTTTTTTTTTTTTTTTTTTGCAGAAACTTGGGAAAATAATAAAAATGCACCCATTTTTTGAGTGCATTTATTCTATGTATTTTAATTGTGTTTTAACACTACTTAATTTGTTATTTATTATTGTTAGGATTGTTTTGACTAGCAAATTGTTGAGCGGCCTGTTCAAAAGTATCAAGTTTTGTTTTTAATTCATCTCATTTTTCATTCTTCAATAGATCCTTTAATTCATCAATTTGTTGCTGAGCTTGCTTTTTTTGTTCTTCAGGAATATTTGCAGCTTTTGGATCTTTCATACTATTTTCCATTGTTGCAATTAAAGATTCAGCCCGATATTTTGTGTCAGCTTTTTCCTTAGTTTTAGCATCAGCTTCTTTGTTATCTTCAGCTTCCTTAACCATACGATTAATTTCATCTTCTGATAAATTAGTAGAACCTTTAATAGTAATAGTATTTTCTTTGTTTGTTTTTAAGTCTTTTGCTGTAACGCTCATAATTCCATTAGCATCTATATTAAAGGTAATTTCAATTTGTGGAACACCACGAGGAGCTGGCTCAATACCACTCAAACTAAACATACCTAAAGATTTATTATCTCTAGCCATTGGACGTTCACCTTGAACTACATGTACATCAACTGCAGGTTGGTTGTCAGCGGCTGTAGAGAATATTTGAGATTTTGAAACAGGAATAGTTGTGTTACGTTTAATTAATGGAGTAGCAACACCCCCCATTGTTTCAATTGATAATGTTAACGGAGTAACATCTAATAATAAAATGTTATCAACATCACCTGTTAATACACCACCTTGGATTGCAGCACCCATAGCAACTACTTCATCAGGGTTAATTGTTTTATTTGGTGTTTTACCTGTTAATTTTTTAACTAATTCTTGAACAGCAGGCATTCTTGATGAACCACCAACTAACAACACTTGATCAATTTGATCTTTAGTCAATTTAGATTCTTTAATAGCATCTTCTACTGGTGCAATTGTACGATCTAATAAATCTTTTGTTAAAGATTCAAATTTAGCTCTTGACAATGTTTTTTCAACATTAAGAGGTCCGTCAGCTGTCATTGAAATATATGGTAATAATATTTGTGTTTCTTTTTGACCAGATAAATCAATCTTTGCTTTTTCTGCAGCTTCCTTTAATCTTTGCATTGCCATTTTATCTTTTGACAAATCAACATTATGTTCAGATTTAATTTCTGCTAATAATCAATCAATGATTTTTTGGTCTCAATCATCACCACCTAAGTTATTATCACCACTTGTAGATAATACTTCAAAAGAACCATCAGCCATGTCAAGTACTGATACATCAAATGTACCACCACCCAAGTCATACACTAAAATCTTTTGTTCTTTATCTGTCTTATCAGCACCATAAGCTAATGCAGCAGCTGTTGGTTCGTTGATAATACGTTCAACTTGCAAACCAGCAATTTTACCAGCGTTTTTAGTAGCTGTTCTTTGTGCATCATTAAAATATGCAGGAACAGTAACAACAGCTTTAGACACTTTGTGTCCAATCTTTTGTTCAGCATAATCTTTAATGTAACCTAAAATTTTTGCAGATACTTCTTCTGGTGTAAGCATCTTATCACCTAATTTAACTTTTTCAGTTGTACCAATCTTTCTTTTAATAGATGCGATAGTATTAATGTTAGTAATCATTTGCCTTTTTGCGGCCTCACCAACAATAAATTCTCCATTTTTATAAGAAACAACTGAAGGAACAGTTCTCTTTCCTTCTGGAGTTTCTAATACTTTTGGTTTTTCTCCATCAAGTATAGATACACAAGAATTTGTAGTACCTAGGTCTATACCTAAAATAATTTCTTTTGCCATATTTTTCTCCTTAATTTTTATTTACAATATTATTTTAGCACAAAATAGGAAAGAGTGCTAATTTTTTATAAAAAATAAAAAGTTTCATTTTTCTATATATTTTTACATATATTTAATATTATTTTTTATATAATTCTTATATAAAGAAAGGATTTAAAAAGATGGCTGCAAAAAAAACTGCTAAGAAATCTTTAAAAAAGACTACTAAAAAAGCGAAATCTGCCCCAAAAAATTGTGGTAAGAAATCTTGCAAATGCGGATGCAAATCTGGAAAGAAATGCACTTGTACTAAAAAAAGCAACTAAGAAAATAGCTAAGAAGTCTTCAAAGAAATCTAAAAGATAATTGAACTCTTTAAAGTTAGTCAAAAGACTAACTTTTTTTATCCTAAAATTGCATCAAATCTGTAATTAGTATAAACATCTTCCATCATATAATTTAATGTGATTGGAATAACCGAAATATGTTGTTCCACAATTGTAATTATCCCAAAAGTCTTTTCTATTTTATCATCAAAATTTTTGTTAAATGAAGGATATAAAGGACATCATTTATATTTATTAACTCCAGTTATTTGATAAGGTGTAGAATCTTGATAATATCCTTTTGGACATGCTTCAACATTTTGGTAACAAACAGCCATTTCAGGTTCATAAAATTCAGGAATACAATTAATAATAGTCCCGGATGGTACTGTTCTTGAATCATTTACTTTGTAATCTTTTATGAATTCAACAAATAATGCTGCTTGAAAAGAAACAGATATTGAGTTCTTTTTCAAATCTGGAAAAGAATGAACAATAATTGAATTATTTGATGAAATAGTGGCGGAGAAACTTACAATATTCTTTTTATATAAATCAATCAAATTTTCATCTTCTTTTGTATAACTAATATTATTTAATTTCAGACCATTATGTTTGATTAAATGAAAAGAATCATAAATAATTTCATTTTTTAGAATTGAATGATCATTAAAAAAATAATTCTCATATACGTATTTATTAATAGCATTTGATACACATTTCTCTTGACTTATTTGAACAAATTGTGATTCAGGTTGTGGGTTTTCCAGTATATGAACAATGTCGTTAACAGCATCATCATGACCGACACAAGATGTTGTCATAATCATAGGGATAGCGGTTGCTAAGCTTGAGAAAATTAGTAGAATTTTAAATAAAGATTTTTTCATTATTTTAATTATATTAATTCAATTAATATGTCATCAATAGTATTTAAATTTTTTGCTACTAAATGATTATTTTTAATTGATATCATTTTTTTGTTTAATTTATTTTTATAGTATTTATAAGCTCTGTTGTGTAATTCATTGTTAAGGTCAAGTCCATAAATTGTTCTAAGTCCCATAATAAAAATTTGTTGATAAAGTTCTTGATTAGTTAATTTATGATGGTTAACAATTCAATTTAAATTATTACCAGAAATGTTATAGTAATCAAAATCTTGAAAACCAAATGCACCATAACCCATCCCTACTCAATCAACTGAATTTCAATAAGCAAGATTATGTTTCGAAGTAAATGATAAATCTTTGCATCAATTACTTACTTCATATCTTATATATCCTAATTGCAAAAACTTAGTCTCAATAAACTTAAGTTTTTCTTCAACATTAATTTCATTAATATGGTAACTCAATTTACCATATATAGAATTATCTTTAATTTCTAATGAATAATATGAAACATGTGGTATTTTGTACTTATCTATAAATTCAAAATCTCTTTGAATATCTTCAATGCTTTGCTCATTAAAACCATATATCAAATCTATACTAAAATTATTAACACTATTATTTTTAATAATATTAACCGCATTTTCAACATCTTTTACTGTATGACTTCTACCAATCTGTTTTAATATGTTATCGCTAGTAGATTGAACACCTAAAGAAATTCTATTAACTTTATAATTTAGAAAAATTTTGACTTGTTCGTCTGTGAGAAACTCAGGATTACATTCAACACTAAATTCATAATCATCTTGCAAATGATTACTTAATTCATCAAGTAATCTATATAGATTATTTTTAAGGCAATTAGGAGTCCCTCCACCTATATAGATAGTTTTAAATTTGTGATTTTTATATTTATCATTTAATTCTTTAATTAGTAAATCAACATATTGCGTTTTAGTTTTATCATCAGATAAACTTCTTTTAAAGTCACAATATCAACAAATATGTTCGCAGAAAGGAATATGAATATATAAATGATTTACTTGATTCATTTTGCAATTTCTTCTACAACATTATTGTAGTTATTTTGATTAAATAAAATATAGTTAGAGTAATGGTTTTTATTTCAAGTAATTTGTCTTTTAGCATATCTTCTTGATTTTTGTTTAATTAAATCTAAATTTAGTTTTGATTTACCAGTAACAAAATCATATATTTGAGAATATCCAATTGCTTTAAATGCATTTAATGATGATAAATCATTAATGTTTATTAACGATTTAACTTCATCAATTCAGCCTTCCTTCATCATTTCATCAACCTTCGAGTTAATCTTATCATACAATTTTTTTCTATCTTCAACAGAAGATAATATGATTTTATAATCATATTCAGAAGGTCTTGTTAAATGTGATTTATATTTAGTATTACCAACAATTTCTAAAGCACGTGAAAGACGTTTATGGTTGCCTATATTTTTGTCAGCTAGCTCTTTGTTATACTTGGATAACATATTGTATAATTCATTAACATTTAAATGATCATAATCATTTGTTCTTTTAGGAGACTTAGACAAATCATAATTTTTAATTAGTGAATCTACATACATTGATGAACCTCCACAAATGATTGGCAAATGATTATTGTTAATAATCATTTCAATACATTTGTATGCTTTATCTTGAAACTCTTTAATATCTCATTTATCTTTTATGGAAACTTCATTTAACAAATGAAATTTAACTTCTTTTTGCTCTTTTGTTGTTGGTTTATTAACACCAATATTTAATTCTTTATAAACTTGAAATGCGTCAGCATTAATAATTTCACCATTAAACTCTTTAGCTAATTTAATAGCCAAAGTTGTTTTACCAGTTGAGGTTGGACCTAAAATTACTAATACTTTTGGTTTCATTATTTTTTTTGGTTTACAATGCTACGTATTGCAACAGTTGCTTCTCCTATCGCAGTTGACATGCTACTTGGTTTGTCTTGATAATAACAAACATTCCCAATAGCATAAATATGACTTAAATTAGTTTCTTGATTTATTTTAACATTAATTCTATTTTTAGAATTAACCTCTATGTCATTAAATATTTCTATCATATTCCCTGTGGCAATGATGATATTATTAACAGTAATTGCAATCCCGCTTGAAAGCATAATTTCAAATACATTGTTTTTGTAAATATAGGAAACAATAGTTGTGTTAGTTAATACTTTTGTTTTGGTGTTAAACATAAGTTGATCAACTAATTTGTTGACCAAATCTTTTGCTGTAATTTCATTAAAGCAGGGAAAATCATAAACGAATTTATTAGCAAACGTTAAAGGAGTTCCTCCTAAAAACCCTTCCTTTTCAATTAACAATAAATTTAGTTTTTTCTGGTATCCATAAATACCAGCAAACATTCCTGCCGGTCCGCCACCAATAATAATAGCATCAAAATTTTCCATTATAAAACCCCTTTTTTAAAAGGCTCAATTTTTTGTAAGCCTTTAAAATTATTAGATTTAACATATTCATAACCTAACATTGCTGCACAATTTGATAAATTAAGACTTCTTGTATTAATACTTATAGGAATCCTGTAAGTATGATTAATATATTTTTTTAAAATATCTTTATCAATTCCTGTAGATTCTTTTCCAAAAATAATATAAGTATCTTTATCAAAATTAAACTTGATTTGACTAGTAAGTTTTTTTCCATATCTAGTAATAAAGAATAGATCAGAATTTTTATTAATTGAATTAATGAAGTCATTAAAGCAATCGTGTTCAACTAAATGTAAATTGTTTCAATAATCTACACCACTTCTTTTAAATTTTTTATTATCTAAAAAAAACCCATAAGGTCTAATCAAATGTAGCGTCGCATTAAATCCAACACATGTTCTAGCAATATTTCCTGTATTTTCTGGAATTTCTGGTTGAAATAAAACAATATGTAATTTATGTGTCATACATAAATTATAAAAAGAAAAAGACCTATTAAAGGTCATGAGATATTTCTTCTGTATTAAATATTTTTTCATCTATGTTATCAATTAGTGTATTAGGACTTTTAAAGGAATTTTTTCTCTTTAGTTTACTGATACTACTTTTTTTAAAAGTTAATAATAAACTGTCTAGGATAGAATTGTATGGAACAGTGTATATATTTTTTGATACTATCTTAGCTTCATAATATGCATACACTGATATTAAATGATTTTTAAATGTATTGTAACATTCAAAATCAATACCGTTTAATCCATAGTAATAAATATTTTTAAAATCAGTGATATTTTTTAATTTCATAATATTAATGAGAGATTTGTATTTAGAAACATCTTTATCTAATGCTTGTAAAGAAGATTCTGAAGTTCTAATTAATTTAATATTTAAATCTTCTTGCAAATCTAAAAAATTATTGTAAATCGTTTGAAAATCATGTGTATTATGCTGAAAAAACATGAAGCTATAGATTTTATTTTTAATAATTTGATCTTTATAACTCAAAAAATTTGTTACTGTCATCAAGTTAATATAATGCATTTTTGCAAATGCATTAATACTTAGTTGATTAAAAGAATAAATAAGTTCCTTGTTTTTATAAGAAATTAATTGCAAAACATCATTTGTAGCAGCAATATGACAAACACTTAAAACAGACGTTTCATCTATTGGCTTTTCTCATAAAATTTTACCAGATCCAACATTATAAATTCTAGCACCATTATCAGAGATAATGTAGCAATGTTTAAATTTTGCATCTTTAACAAATTTTTTAAGAACTTTTAAACTACTATTGGAAGTTAAAACAACAAACTGATTTTGCTCAATAACTTTTACAATTTTAGATAACCTTCCCATGATGACATCTTTTGTAATATCATCATTTCCTGGATTTATATCAAAAACATATATTTTTGTAAAAAAGTTGTCAATCTTACGCATTATTTTTTATTTTTAATTCTTTTTTTAAGCATTGAAACAAATTGATTTGGTTTAACTGTTATAGATTCTGTTTTACCATATTCTCTAAAAGAAATTGTTTTATTTGTAACTTCGTTATCGCCAATAATAATTTGATATGGTGTTTTATGAGTTTGAGCATTAAAGATTTTCTTAGATAGTCTTTCATCTGAATTATCAATATGAACTCTAATAGAATTCTTTCTTAACAATTTAGCAATTCTTTCTGCATATTTAGCATGTTTTTCATTGTCTACTAAAATTTCCTCAACTTGGATAGGAGATAATCATAAAGGTAATATACCTTTAGTTTGTTCTAGTAAAACGGAAACAAACCTCTCAAGTGTACCAAGACTTCCTAAGTGGATCATAATTGGTGTTTTAATTTGTCCATCAGAATCCTTGTATTCTAATTTAAATCTTTCTGGCAATAAGAAATCTAATTGAATTGTCGAGACAGTGATTATTTTTCCTAATACAGTTTTAAATTGGAAGTCAATTTTTGGTCCGTAAAAGGCAGCTTCACCAATCATTTCTTTATATGGAATCTTCATTGATTTCAACACACTTCTTAATTGTCTTTCGGCATGTGCTCACATTTTTTGGTTATCAAAGAATTTTTCTGTATTTTTCGGGTCATGTAATGATAAATCAACACCATGAAGAGTTAAACCAAAAGTTTTATAAACATCTTTAATAATCTTGTAACAATTTTTAATTTCAGACTTCATTTGTAATGGAGTGCACAATATATGAGTATCAACTAATTGAAGTTGTCTTACTCTTTCAAGACCAATCAATCCTCCTGAAGCTTCATATCTATGAAGAAAAGCGAATTCACCAATTCTAAATGGCAATTCACGGTATGAACGTGGTCTAGATTTGAAACACATTAAATGGTGTGGACAAGTCATAGGACGTAATACCAAAGTTTCATTATCAATTTCAACCGGTGTAAACATGTTTTCACGGTAATGAAATCAATGTCCTGAAGTTTCATATAATTTCTTCGAACCTAACACTGGTGTAGAAACAATTTGAAAACCATATTGTCTTAATAAATTAAGAATATAATTTTCAACTTCAGACTTAATTGATTGACCATTTGGCAACCAAATAGGCAATCCTTGGCCTACAATTTCATCAAATGTAAATAACTCAAGATCTTTACCAATTTTTCTATGATCTCTTTCAGAGCGATTTTGTAATTCTTTCTTAAATTGTTCTAACGAATCTTGAGAATCAAAAGCCATTCCATGAATCATTATTAACTGATCATTTTTTGAAGAACCTTTTCAATAATAACCAGAAACATTGTTTAATTCAAAGGCTTTTATCACTGACAACTTATCAATTAATAAGTTGTCACAAATATCAACAAAATCATTACCAAACTTACAAATATTAATGTTAGTATTTGAATCATTTATTAATTCAAGTTTATATTTATTATTAGCAAATATTTGTTTTGCTGTTTCCTTAGTAATTGATTCATACTCAATTTTATAAGCACGATCAATGTTTTTTTGCATTTGTTTTTTTAACTTATTAAATTGACTAGCACCAAATGCTTGTTCATTAAAGTTTATTGCATAAGCAAAACCTTCTTCATTAATTTTAAAATCTCCCAATATTGCATTAGGGTATAAATCTTTTACAGACTTAGCCAACAATAAGCTTGCTAGTTTATTTAAATTTTTATTAATTTCCATTATTGTACCTTTCTTATTTATTTATTATTTCGATTTTTGATGCATTAATAACTTGTTTATAAATGCCATATTTTCTAAGTTTAAACACCGTTATGGCGCCTTCGAAAATAACCGTGGCATTCATTTGTAATTTGTCAATTATTTCTTGGTGTTCAGGGAAAATTGCCACTTCAAATGTAATCGGATGTAATTCATTGTTATATAAAACTTGTTGTTTCAAAGAAACAAAATATGTTTTATTCTGACTATGCCTAATATCAGAAATAACTCCCGATATCTTGACATCATTAATATTTTCCATAATTTAATTTATTTTATTTCAGATTGTTTATTAGAAGAATTCTCAAGAATCTTCTCAATTAAGATAGTCGTTTTTCATTCGTTTGTCTTTTTAGAATGATACGTACGAAGTCTACCTTCAACCGTAATATGAAGATCGCTATTTTCATCAACTAATTTAGCTAATTGAGTAGCTAAAGGGTTGTTACAATAGCATGAAAAGTAACTACTTCATGAAAATTGACCAAATTTTCTTTCTTGTTTCAAAGTAATAAAGAAACTGTTTTTAGCAGTCTTGTCTCACGAACTTCTTACAACATCACCCTCAATAATTACTTTATTAATCATAATTGTTATATTTGTTATTATATATAATAAAAAGAAAGTTAGTAAAAATGAATAAAAAAGTTAAAATTTTCATAGACTCATCATCTACATTTGATAAAGAATTTTTAGAAAAAAATAATGTTGGAATAATCCCTTTATCATTATCTGATATGAATAATCAAGTTTATTCAGATGATGGTACAAACATGAATCCGAACATTTTATTTAAAGAAATAGCAAATGGTAATAAATTTAAAACAAGCGCTACTCCATTAGGTATTTTAATGACTACTATTGAAAATGCCTTGGATGAATATGACACTGTTTACTTCATCCCTATTTCTCATGGTTTGTCTAGTCAATGAAATCAAGCTAGAATGATTGAAGAAGACCACCCAGGAAAATTTTTTGTTATTAAATCAACTAGTGCAGCTTTAGCATCTGAGTTTGTTTTGTACAAACTCCTTGATTTGATTAAGACTAATAAAAGCCCTAAAGAAATTGTAGAAGAATGTGAAAACTATTATTTAAATACTGATACATATTTTTCATGTGAGGATATTACTGATTTACTAAGAGGTGGTAGAGTAACAGCTAGTATTGTTAAAATTATTAAAATGCTTAAATTAAAACCCATTATCTTGCTTGATACCAAAAATCAAAGAGCGGGTATGTCTAAAAACTATCAAGATGCTACTGATAAAATAATAGCTTCTATAAATAAAGATTACAACAAGAACTTATGTGAAGATGACATCGAACATTTAGGTATTTATTATTCTGGTTATGATGATGAAAAAAAGAATTACATTCTTGACTCTGTTTCAAAAGCTTTTAATTATCCTAAAGAAAAAATTCTTATCAGGTGAGTTCCAACAATAATATTAGCTCATACAAGAAAAGGTGCATATGGTATTACTGTTGCAACCAGAATTCCTCATATAAAAAGAGAAATTAAAATTGATTAATTTTATTTATGAAAAAAAGGATTGCAATTTTTACAAGTAAAGAAATGCAAAACAATTCTTATCTAATTATTGATGATAATGAATGTGTTATTGTTGATCCTTCTTTTGCAGCAAAAAAAATAGATCAATATGTTTCTATAAATAATTTAAAACTATTAGGAGTTGTTTTGACTCATGGTCATTATGACCATTTTGCTTCAGCTAATTTTTTATTAGATAAACACAAAATTCCTTTATATGTTTATGAAAAGGAAAAAGAAGTAATCATTAACCATAATTTAGAAGACATGTTTAATGTTGAAAATTTTATTCTTCCTTCAAATATTAAATTTTTTGGTGGACAAAACCTTGTTTTAGGAAAAATAGAACTTAAGGTAATTAATACACCAGGTCATACAATTGGTGGAATTTGCATACTTTGGGAAGGATATATTTTTACAGGAGATACACTTCTTACAGATAGTGTAGGGAGGATGGATTTACCAACAGGAAATCCTAGACAATTACTTCAAAGTATTCAACAAATAAAAAAGTTTGATAAGACTTTAAAAATATTAACAGGGCATAACGAAACAAATATCACTCTCGACGAATTGTTAAAAAAGAATAAATATATTAATTTTTAGTAATTAATGCAATCCCGTCATCTAAATCTATAATTTCAACATTAAAATTTTTTTGTTTTAGTAGTCAGTCATGAAATTGATTCACTTTTTCCATTAATTTAATTTTTTGATAATCAAGATTTTTTTTGTTAGCAAATTTCTTTAAAAAAATATTATCAACAACCATCAACCCTTTATCATTTAAATTATTTAAATATTTATTAACTAATATATCTTGTTTTGATTTACATGCATCTAAAAAAATTAGATCAAATTTTTCCTTAGGTTCAAAAATAAATGCATCAATTAACATAAATTTAATCTTATTATTAACTACTTGTTTAGCAATTGTATAACTCAACTGATTTTTCTCAATTGATACTATTTTATTTACACAACTAATACTTGCAAATAGTAAGGCTGAGTAACCATATGCAGTTCCAATTTCTAAAATAGATGAATAATTATTTTTTATTATTTTATTTTTAATAAATTCAAAAGTTCCCTCCCTAATAATAGGGATATGTTTTTCCATACACAATGCTTTCAATTCATTAAAATCCATTATTCAAATAATCTTGCAAGATATAAACCGCTGACATCTTATCCTTTATTTTTTTAATTTTACTTGCTTTTAGCCCCGCTTCGTACTTTAACATTTCTGTTGTATTAATAGTGGAATATGCTTCATTTCATTGGATAATTTTAACAGCTTTAAAGTTTTGTTCCAAAATATTTTTAAACTCATCACTTAATAATGTCATTTCCGATGGTTTATTATTTGATCGCTTAGGTTTACCCAAAACAATAGTGTCTATATCATTAGAATATTTTTTAAATATTTGTTTAAGTTTATCAACACAAATATTGAGATCGTGATTTTGATACTCAAAATTTTCTAATCCTGTAGCTATTATTTTTAAAGAATCAGTTATAGCTATACCTAATGTCTTACTTCCTAAATCTAATCCGATTGCTCTCATTATTAAATAATAATTTATTCCACATATATTATCAATAACACCAATTATAATATAATAAAGTTTAATATGCGCTCGTAGCTCAGTTGGATAGAGCACATGCCTTCTAAGCCTGTTGTCGGGAG
>CATAWQ010000002.1 GCA_949500635.1 uncultured Mycoplasmatota bacterium | reverse complement strand
TAATATTGTTAATATTATAAAGTGTATTATTTAGGATTATCTAAATCAACATAATCTTTATCGTGATCTTTTTTATACTCTTTAATAATTTCTTTTAAATCGTTATTGTAATAATCTGCTGAATTTTTATCCTCTTTTAATTTGTATGCTAATATATGAGCAGTTTTGTTAGTAATATAGAATTTATTTACTAAATAATTAGTCAAAATAAAAATAATAAACCCAGATCCTAAAAATATAGCAATTCTTAACATCTCTCTTCAAAATTCATTGTTATTTCCCCAATATGGAATTAATCCAGATAAAATAAAAATACTACAAATTAAACTTGCTGTAATACTGAATGGTAAAATATCATAATTTCCAATTTTACATCATCTAAAAATAAATGGATAAATGATAGATATTAAAATTCCAATAAAAAGATATATTAACAGCATATTATTTCAATATGTGTGACTAGTTGAAATTACAATAGTTTTACCTATAAAATCTTTAAATTCTCTCTGTGAACAATCCAAACATCACTGGTATTTTTCCCATATTAACAACCAATTATCATCATTTAATTCACCAGATCATATAGTTTGATGAATTGGAATCAAGTAATGATTCCCTGTTAAATCTATTTCTCCAACTAATAATCAAACAATAATAAAATACAACAATACAATTAGTGCTACTGATGTAGTTATTATTCAAGGTTTGGTTTTAATTGGAGTAGTCATATTATTATTTTAATTCATAAAAATAAAAAGATTGAATGTTCTAGTGCATTCAATCTCTTAAAATATCATGTGCAAACAATTATTGTTTTTTAATATTTACATTGCCAGACAAAAGTTTGATTAAGACTTAAGTATATTTTGGCAGAATATTTTTTAATTAAGATCCATACGTCTATGAATACTAAATGAAAAACATTCATGTAAATTTTTAAATCACTTTAACTATCTACATTTTTAATATATCAATAAAATCTTGATATTTAAGAAAAATTTTATAAATATATTATATATATTTAATTTTAAATGAAATCCTATCATTGTTGATAGTAGCTATGATATAACTTCCTATTTTTTCTGGCCCTCGTGGTAAAGCAATAGATCCAGGATTAACTAATATAGGAACATTAGTTTCATCTATATCTTGATAATGTGTATGTCCGTAAATAACTACATTAGCTTTGTGCTCTTTACCAAATTTTCTTAATTCTAAAAAATATTTATTTTTATCAAAAGAAAACTGATGTTGAGAATGAACCAATACAAATTTTACATCTTCAATTGTGAAAGCTTGAACATTTTTATACCCATAATCATTATTACCATCAACAAATCAATGAAAATGTTGTTTCATATACGAAATTTCTGTGCAATGATCTCCTGCAAAACAAGCAAAATCATACTCACCTTCTTCTTTTTTTAAAACTTTTTCAATTAAATCATTAAAACCATGAGAATCAGATAATATTAATAATTTTTTACTCATTTAATGCCTCCTTTATTTTTTTGGCTATTTTGATAGAAACAAATTGAGAAAGTTCATTAACAGAAGCTTTTCTTAAATTAGCAAAATTCTCATAATGTTCCATTAACTTCTTAATACTTTTTTCACCTAAACCTTCAATTTCAGATAATTTCGATTTAAATTTAGAGTTAATATTTTTGTTTCTAAAAAAGTTAATAGCAAATTTATGAACTTCTTCTTGAATATTTAATAAATACATGTATATATCAGAAGTCTTTTCTAATTTGATTATTTGCTTATTAGGAAAAACAATTGCATTGGTTTTATGATGCTTATCTTTCGATAAACCGATAACTCTAATTACCTTATCCAAATGAAGTTTACTTAATGACTCTATTGCTGCATTAATTTGAATAATTCCACCATCTACTATAATTAAGTTTGGTAATATTTGACTTTCATCTAACATCCTTCTATATTGCCTATAAACAATTTCTTTCATTCTTTCATAATCACTAGAAGCATTTAAATTTTTAATAATGAATTTACGATAGAGATTTTTATTAAACTTTCCATCTTCTAAAGCAATCATTACTCCAACTTGATTATCAGAAAATAAATTTGCTACATCATAAATATGAATAAGTGATAAATTATCCAAAGATAATACTTCTTTTAATTTTTCAAACGATTTTTGAGTTCTATTTATTTTATTCTGATAGATTAAGTAGTTACTATTGAAAAATTCTTTAGCATTTTTAACTGCTTCTAATGAAATTGATTTGTACCTTCCTCTGGTGGGAGTAGAAAACTGTATACCAATTGTTTTTGACAAACTGTTTAATTCACTAGCTTTAATATTAATGTAACAATATTTTGGTTTAACTTGATTATTGAAATAATATTGCATCAAATAGTTTGACAAAACTTCATTAATATTCCCATTATTTAATTCTGCTATTTGCTGGTTTTTTGCCAATAATTTACCGTTAATGTATGAAAATATCATAATACAAATGTATTTATCTTGTTCATAAAAACCAACAACGTCAAAATCATCATTTGACTTAAACACAATATTTTGTTGTTTTTGAATTTCTTTAATACCATTAATTAAATCCAACTTTTTTTGTGCTTCTTCAAACATTAAATTATTAGATAATTGTTTTTCTTCTTTTTTTAATTCATCAACAATTTTTGAAACATTACCACTAAAGAAGTCATTAATAGAAGATTTAATTTTCTTGTATTCTTCCTTGGATATTTTATTAATACAAGGGCCTAAACATTCATTGATGTCGTAGTAAATACATTTTGATCTTTTTACATAATTACATTTTCTTAATGGAAATAATTTAAGAATTAAATTATAAACTCTATATTTATTACTATTTGATGAAGCAAATGGACCATAATATTTTCCTTTCCATTTTTTTAAATCTCTAGTATAAACAATTCTAGGATCAGGTTCATTAGTAACTACTATGTATGGATAACTACTACCATCCTTTAAAAGGATATTGTATTTAGGTTGGTATTTTTTAATTAAATTATTTTCAAGAATTAATGATTCATTTTCATTTTTTACAACAATAAATTCAATGTCATAAATATTTTCAACAAGGCGGCTTGTCTTATTATCTTTTGCACCATTAAAATATTGATGAGTTCTATTGAAAAGATTTTTAGCTTTACCTACATAAATAATTTTCCCATATTTATCTTTTCACAAATAACATCCTGGTTGTTTTGGTATATTCCTTAATTTGTATTCAAGAATTGCATTCATTTTTTATTTTTTAAAAGTGTTTAACATTCTTTCTAATGAACTATATAAAACTTCGGTACTTGAGTAATAAAAATGATATCTATCATTATTAGTGTATATTGCAAAAGAGTCTTTATATAAATGACGATTATTAATGTCAGATAAAATGATAAATATTAGAGATTTATCTTGTTTTTCAATAATAACATGTTTGTTTGTAATATACATAGCATTAGTGTTGATTTCACCGTGGTTTATTCTAGTTTTTTTAATTTTGTAAACAAAGTAAACGTATTCTCTTTTTCTTAATTTTAAAGAATTCAAGATATTTTTTAAATTTCTTTTCTTAGAAAATACAACATTTTTTGCATCATAAATAAATTGTTGTTCATTAACATTTAATAAATCTTTTAGATACAATAAATCTAACACATAATCTAACTTGTTGATTCCAGATTGTGTGTATCTAAATTCTTTTTTAAATCAGAAATTAAGTAATTCAAATCTATATGTAAGGAATAAATCAAATTGATAAGGGTTCATCAATCGTTTTATTCCCTTTTTTCTATACTTTAAAAAGTTTGAATGGTTAATTTCTTTAAAGATTTGCTTTCTAAAATTTAAATATTCTTCCGATTTATTGGGTCTAATAAATAAATCCATATA
The DNA here is from genome assembly GCA_949500635.1 of uncultured Mycoplasmatota bacterium. GTDB lineage: Bacteria > Bacillota_I > Bacilli_A > Mycoplasmatales > Mycoplasmoidaceae > Malacoplasma_A. The sequence continues at coordinate 26,419 of CATAWQ010000002.1, read as the reverse complement.
ATAAAATTATACTTTTAATTGGTGATATATAAAAGCAAGAAAGTGTCTAAAGCTATTAATAAAATTTGCGTTAATGTAATGATACGTAAATCTATATATTTCCGTAGAAACCTATGTATTAATGGTGTTTCTACTAAGATAAAAATTATTAAAATAAAAAATAAAGCTGAAAACTTTATTTATGACTTAGATAAAAACTCTACAGATGTATGTTTATTGCTAGAACATACTTCTAAAATAATTTTAAGTGATTTAAAAACAGATTTAGATGTTGCCGGCACTGACTATCATAATAAAGTATTGGTAAAAGGAAAGTTATTAGCTAATCAAAATAATTTCATTAATTGAAAAAATCAAGGTGTAAAAAATATTTGAATATTAAAATCTAATTATTTGAAAAAATTGTTTATTAATATCAATTCAACTTTATCAACAAAAGAACTTATTTAATATCTGTTCTTCTGTAAACAAAAAATGTAATTGTAAATAAAATAATTGAAAAAATAAATCATATAGAAATAGCATCATCATTAGATATGTATCTGTTAACTTTAAACCAATATGCAGTTCTTAGTGTTTTAATATTAGGTACAATATTTGTCATGGAATTAATTTTAAATCCTTCTGTAGTAGCTGGTATTGTACCTTTTACATATCCATTAATGTTTTTTAAATCTAAACCTTTAATTGATTTAAATAAGGAATAAAATCGACCACAAGCATTATTTTGATTTTCTGAATATTTATTTAAAAAGTTATCATAGAATAAAAAACGTTTATTATTAACAAATTCATCATTCGTAACTTCATTATCATTGTATAAAATTCATTTTTCTGGATGTGTTGTATTTAACTCGTTGATTAAGCAAGTAGCAAATGATATGCTTCCAAAATTATTTGTTCCATAAAAATAATCTCATAAATCAATTACTAGGTTCATACTTAATATTCCAAAAGCAATTGACCATTCTTCATCATTTGTACTGTTATATGATCTACCAAGAACACACTCTAATCCCGTCTTATCTTTATACACATAGTTATTTAAGAAATTATAAATTCAATTTTCATAATCTGCATTCATATCATCGTTTGATAATGTTCTAGTATTGTTTACATAGCTAATTAATTTTTCTCTAATATTTCTATATTGTTCTGATTCTTTGGCTTGTGGAATAGAAAAAGTTAAATCTTGCGCATCAATAAAACGTGATTTAAGTCTATTTGATTGGTTATCAATAATAAATACAGATGATCGCTTACAACCAATAGCACTATAGATAGGATAACGTTGGTTGTCTATTCCATAAATTGTGTAATATCAATATTCGTTTTCTGAGTATGATGGATAAATCATTGGTCTAAATTCATCTGTAAACATTGGATCATTAGCATCAAACACATTTCAATTAGACTTAATTATAAATTTCATTGCCGAATTTTCACCATATGTAGTAATGTCTGCTGTATCATTTCCACTTAACGAACCTAATTGATAAATAGATGCCATTTGTCCTGCAACATCAATACTATTTAATATTTGTAATCCAGATTCTTTTTGGATTTCTTTATTCAGCTGATATGTATTAGCATAAATTGTATTGTCAGAAAGCACTCCATCATCCGCCATAATGAAACTTTTAGCTCCTTTATCTTTATTGCTATAGTAATTAGAGACTTCCATAGTTACACCATATTTGTCAGTTGCAATAGTAGTAGGTGATTTTACAATCACAGGCATAATCATTGAAATTAACTCAAAAATAATAGCAATGCAAATAGTAGATACCTTAACCACTGGAATATTTGCTTTCATACTAATCAATATTGAAATAGATCCAAAAAACAAAGAAACGATTGTTCCTGCTATTAAAATTGATAGAATGATTCAACCTAAATCTTCAATCCTTATTCCATTGGCATTTGTTAATGGATCATATATTCCAAAACACAAACTTAGTAATGGAAATAACATATCAACTATTAAATTGATTAATACATAAGTTAAAAAAATACTAAATTTAGCATTAATAATTTTTCATCTTGAAATTGGTTTGGAAAATATTAATAATTCACTACCATCTTCTCTTGGTTGATTAAAAATTTCAACTGTTATAGTAGAACAATATATTGATAAAAAAACAAATGTCATAATATTAAAATTAAACATTGAATTAGTTCATAAATATAAAGGACTAACGTTTAATGAACCTGGAACAATTAGTAGAATAAGAGCATAAAACGTTCAAATTAAACCATTGACTACTCAGACTGGTTTTTTCCTTGATAATAATTTAAATAAATATAAATAAAACTTGCGAAACATTTTTTTAATTATTCTGTTTAATTTTTTCGTCTATTTTCATAGTGTCTACTGATCCTTTAATAATCAATTTATCATAAACTTGGTCAAGTGATGGTAAGCTCTTTTCAAAAAATTCTAATACAATACCGTTTTTAATAATAAATTTTTGAAATTCTATTATTTCTTTATTGTTTTTAAAATATACTTGAATAAATTCTTCATATTTGTTTACCTTAAATTCGTTCTTTTTTTGTTTTAAATATTTTTCAACTAATAAATCATCTTGTGTCTTAACTTTGTAATATTCTTTAGCATATGTAGATAACAGCTCTTCCTTAGTACCTGAATATACAATCTTACCACCATCTAAAATAGTAGCAGAGTCAAAGTATTGGTTTAATTCAGCTAATACATGACTTGAAATAAAAATAGCTTTACCTTGATTTTTTAAATTAATTAAAACTTCAAAAAATTCTTGACGTGCTCTTGGATCTAAATTAGCAACAGGTTCATCCATAATAATGATATCAGGATTATGAATTAGTGCTTGTGCTAATAAAATTTTCTTTTTTTGTCCAGAAGAGAATGTGTTTGGGGAACGATTTCTTAAGTTTCACATATTAAGTTCTTTTAGCTTGGAAGAAACAATCTTATTAGCTTTAACTTTAGAAATACCAGAAAGCATAATCATTCACAACAAATAACTACGAGCTGACATTTGTTCAGGAAATTTTGCATTTTCTGGAATATATCCAATTCTTAATTTTGCTTCTTCTTTATCATTTCTAATTCCACCAATCAAAACTGTTCCACTTCATTTAAAATAGGCTCCAATCAAAGATTTGATTGTTGTTGTTTTCCCTGCTCCATTACCACCAATAAAAGCATGGAACTGACCAGGATATACATTAAATGACAATTTATTAATTGCTGGATCTTTTTTACCAGAATATATTTTTGTTAAATTTTTAACAAACAAAATTGGTTTTTTATCCATTTTGTTGTATTCGTCAATTTCTTCTTGCAAAAATTTCTTCTTTAGAGGTCTAGTAAATGTTGAAGCAATTTTATCACAAATATTGTTAAATTTTTTATTTCTTTCTTTATTCATATTATTTAAAATCTATCCTCCTATAAATAGCATATGAGATAATATATAAAGTTATTCCTGCAAACATTCACCAAAAATATAAACTATCAGTTGATAATTGTGTTGATGAATGAAATGTAAAACCTAAATAAGATGCAGTCAAGATTGTGTCTTCATTATGTAGTACATTAGCAACATTGCCTGCATTCCTGACATTGAAATTTGTTGGATCTATACTTACATAACCTAGATTATCAATGGCAAGTGATAAGTTTTTAACTAATGTAGTTATTGCAATACATGTTTTGTTATAGAAATATTCATTAGCAACACTAGATAGTGTAGATATGTCAACGTTGTGGACTGGTGTAATTAATGCACCAATGTATTCGTTGTCAGCAGGCACCATTGTTTCAGCATGCGCTTTTAATTGTTGATTAATATAAATATTTTGGATTTCTTTATATGCATCAGAAATAATATAATATTTAAATTTTAATATTTGAATTAAAAAATCATCAATTGATTTGATGCCTAGTGATGTTCAGTCTTTGTTGGTTGTTTTAATAGAACTTAATAAAGCAAAATGCATATAATCTTGAATTTTACTAAAAGTAACATCTTTTGAACCACTAATTCTTGTTGGCTTAAATACAGATGAATTCAAATTAATAGATTTAGAATTATTAATGAAAATTCCTTTTGTCAAATCATAGTTAACAAAAGGTTCATCAGTCGCTTTTAATAATCCCGAAGATAAACTATAAACATTCCCATTATTATCCTTAAATTGTATTTCATCATTATTTCATAACAATGTGTTAAAAAAGCTTTTTTCATAATCAGTTATATTTAAATCTTTTACACTTAATTCAACCTCTTGTCTTGAATCTGGATAAGTAATTTGAAAACAATTAGAAACAGAAGTAGATAATAACGCTTGAGCTAGTCCTGTAAATGAATTAGTTTGATATTTATGAGTACCTAGTGTAATAAAAGGCATTTGAATTAATGATGCAATTGTTTTGGAATCACTAATATATGTAAATAATTTTTGAACATTCATTACATCATTTTTAGAAATATAGGGAACTTTATCATAATCATAAAATATGATTGGAAAACCATTTTCTTTAGAAAAAGCATTCTTTAAAAAATCTTCATCGATATCATAATTAAGATCTCTGTTACTTCCAAATGATTTGTTTCCAATATTTAAAATCTCACTTTCCAAACCAAATCCATTTCCCATTTGAGACATCTGATTAGTAAAGTTAAAATAATTTGCTATTTTATAATAAGAATTTTTAACTTTACTATTATATCTTGCCATTTCATCATCTAATGGTTTTGTAAATGGTTGTGCAATTGATGGATTTCTAATTGATGAAATTACTGCAGTTGATAAATCTACAGCTATTTGAGCAACATCAGTTTTATTGACAATGTTTGCATATTGTGAATAAGTACCATCATCATTTAGATAATCATAAGTAGCTATTTGAGTGTCACCATTATTAAAATACTCATCTGTTGGCGTTTTAACAACATCAGCATATTTAATAATTACATGATAAATATTACTAAATACACATAACAAAAGTCCAAACATGATCACTCATATTTTATTTAAGTAAATTGATACTAATAAAATAATTCCACCAAAAATTAATTGTACTATAAGAGTAATCAAAAATAAACTTCCAATTAATCCAGATTGCTGGTATCCAGGTACATCAAAACAATAAATAAATAATCCAAAAAATGATGCTAGCAAAGATAAGGTAATCGCACATGTTAAATAAGTAAGAGCTTTAGCACCTTGAACCTTGTTTCTAGAAATAGGTTTAGAAACAATTAATAACTCAGTACCATCATCTCTAAAATCTTTATAGATCCCTAATATTAATAAAGATGAAAATATACATGAGATATACGAAATTACCGATTGAATACTAACAACAGAGTTAGTTCAAAATAAAAAACAACTAGTTTTAGCAATAGAAGGAACAATATATAAATACAAACTAATTAAAAATAAATACAAAAGAGTAATTCATCAAATTGATTTCTTTTTAATTATTGTTCTTAACAAGAAAGAAAAATATTTAGCAAATAGTTTCATTTTACTCTAAAACTTTTGCACATCTGTGACAAATATCTTCATCATACATTTCTTTCTTAGAAAAATAGTTTCAACAACGTTGACATTTGATCAATCCAGATTTTTCTACTTTGATAGAAGTAGATTCACTAGGATTAAATTCTACAACTGCAACATTTAAGTATTTTTTAATATCTTCTATATCAAAAGGTAATTCTTTAGAATTAATAATTATTTTTGCTTCATTGCTCTTTTTTAATAACCCATTGTTTCTAGCTATTTCTAATTCAGCATAAATTAGTTTTTTTAATTCAAAGAAGTTTATTCACTTGTTTGTGTTTACGTCTTCATTAAACTCGATTGAGTCTACTCAATCTTCTAATATAATGGATTCTTTTTTATTATCTACATTAAAGAATGAATACACTTCTTCACATGTATGAGGGATAATTGGAGAAAGAATAATCAAATATGTTTTTAAAATAGTGTAAAGAACTGTTTGAATCGTTCTACGTCTTGGGTTATCTATTTTTTCACAATATAAAATATCTTTAATTACATCAAAATAGTTTGCTGACAAATCAATTACATGCAAATTAATAATCTTAACAATGGCTAAAAAATCAAAATTATCAAATGCTTTATTAATTTTAGCAAGATTAATTTTTAATGTAGATAAAACAAATTTATCATATTCATCAAATTCAGTTTTCTTATTTTTTGAATATGAAAAATCAGAAATATTAGCCAAGACAAATTTAAATAGACTGTTTCTAATTCTTCTGTAAGTTTCTGCACATTGTGTCAAAATATTTTTAGAAACACTAACATCTTCTTGGTAATTACTTGATGCAGCTCATAGTCTTAGCACATCTGCACCAAATTGTTTACACACTTCGTTTGGATCAATCACATTACCAAGTGATTTAGACATTTTTCTGCCTTGTTCATCTAAAGTAAATCCATGACTTAACAATTGCTTAAATGGAGCTTTATTCGAATAAATAGTTGAATTAATAATTGATGAATTGAATCAACCACGATATTGATCATTACCTTCAAAATACAAATCTGCAGGATAATTTAATCCTTTTGCTTTAAGTAAAGTGAATGAACTTCCAGAATCAAACCAAACATCCATAATGTCTTTTTCTTTTGTAAATTTTTGCTTTTTATCTAAATATTTTTTTGTTAAAAAATATTCAACTGGTTTTTCAAATCAAATATCAGATCCTTCTTTACCAATAATATTAATGATATTTTGAATTAATTCAAATTCCAAAATAGGTTTTTTATATTCATCAAAAATAATCGGAATCGGAACACCCCAAACCCTTTGACGACTAATACATCATTCTTTACGATTAGAAATCATTGAAATTAGTTGTTTTTTGTTTAAAGCGTTATTAAATTTTACTCTGTCAATTTCAGTTAAAATTTTATTTTTTATTGGATCAATATTTACAAACCATTGTTTAGTTGCACGATAAATAACGGGTTTTTTAGTTCTTCAATCTATTGCAGCATTATGATTAATAAATAAAAATTTTAATAAGGCTTTATTGGCGTCTAGTCTATTAATAATTTGTTCATTAGCCGTTTCATAGAAAACGCCAGACAAATTTTCGTCATTTACCTCGCTAGTAAATTTACCAGCTTCATCAATCGGGCAAAAAATAGGAATATTATATGCTTTGCATGCAATGTAATCTTCTACTCCAAACCCTGGTGCATTGTGTACTAATCCTGTACCATTATCGCTTGTTACATATGTAGCATTAATTACAGGAGAAACTCTATCATATAAACAATGCTTGTATTGAACTAATTCGATTTGTTTGCCATTAAATTCTTTTTCTATTTCATAAGTTTCTCACTTAAATTCTTTAGATAATTCAGATAACTTTTGTTTTAATAAGACGTAATGGTTATTATCAACCTTTACTTTAACATATGTAAAATCAGGATGAACTGCAATTGCTAAGTTAGATGGGATCGTTCAAGGTGTTGTAGTTCAAATAATTAACTTATCACCTTGATTTAATACTCCCTTACCATTAATTACATCAAATGTAATGTAAATACTAGGAGCTTGGATATTAGCATATTCAATTTCAGCTTCTGCTAGAGCAGTACGACTTGATCAAGATCAATAAATAGGCTTTAGATCTTGATAAACTAATCCTTGCTGAAGAATTGCTAAAAATAACTCAAGTTGTCTTGTTTCAAAATCGGTAGTTAATGTCAAATATTTTTCTTTTCAGTCAGTAACAATACCTAATCTCTTAAATTGTTCTAATTGCTTTTCAACATTTTTAATTGCAAATTCACGACAATTTTTTCTTTTTTGACTAATAGTTAGTGTTGGATCTTTATTAATTCCTTTTTTTAATAATGAATGTTCAATTGGTAAACCGTGTGTATCTCATCCAGGAATAAATGGAGAATAAAAACCCTTTAAACTTTTATGTCTTACAATAATGTCTTTAATAATTTTATTCAATGCATGACCTACATGGATATCACCATTAGCATATGGTGGTCCATCATGTAAAATCCATTGTTCGTGCTCTTTATTTTTTAATAGAAGTTTTTGGTAAATATTATTGTCAGCTCAAAATTTTTGAATTGAAGGCTCTTTCGTTGGTAAATTTGCTTTCATTTCAAAATTTGTTTTTAAAATATTTAAGGTGTTTTTGTATTCCATAATAATCTATAAATACTTTTAACTATGAATATCTATTATAACTAATATAATATTAAATATTATATATGGTGGAAAAAAACAAAAAATCTACTCGTATAAAATCAAGGATAAAATATATTTTATCTTTTTTCTTAGTCATTTTTTTGTTTAAAAAACACTCAAAAGAAAAATATTTAGAAAGAAAATTAGCAGTTTTATCATGATATAAAAAAAACTTATTAAACATTGTTAAGCAAAAACAGGAAAAATTAAGATCTATCTACTCTAATAATAAAAATCTTGAAACATTAAAAATTAATGATTTATTTATCTCGTCTGCATTTGTGAAAATTACTGAAAATAACTTTTGTGAGGTAAATTCGCTAATGGATCAAATTGGATCAATTATTATTTTTAATAATACTTATCAAAAAATTAAAAATGAATATAAATCGACTATGTGACCTTATAATGACGAAATTAAATTAACTGCTCAATATTACTATTCTTTGTTGGGTTCTATTAAATTTAAATACAATAAATATCCATGAAAATATTTATTAAATATTGCTGATCTTTCATCATTTGAAATAACAATCTAGTATGCCAAATTACAACGAAACTGAATCAAAAGAAGAAATTAAGAATATTCTATATTCAAAAGACTTCTATAGAAAAATACAAGTGGGAAGAATGATCTCTTCTATTTTGATACTTTCATTGTTATTTATTGCTATTGTTTTGGTTTTATTTTCTTGTTTTTATGAGGAAAATCATAATGTATTTATTGGATTGATTTCTTCTGCAATAATTTTACTAATTCTTCCTGTGCTGATCTTAGCATTTAGTTCTTGATATAGAACAATCAAAATCAAAAATTTTATTCAAAAACGTTATGCAGAATGACAATCTAAATATTATGTCTTGTGTTCAGACAATTATGAAGGTTTCAAAATGTCTGAAACTGAAGAACCGACAGTATTTATGTGTGAATATTTTTCTAAAAAATTCTATATAAAAATAGATGAACATTTATTGCAAATCCAAAAAAATGAAAATAATATTATCGATGTCACGAATGATGATAAAAACATTTTATATCATACAATTAATTTAAATAAAGGAAAATTATATTTATTAAGGAATGATTTTTATTTTGCAGCAAATGAATTTGCGGCCTCTCAATTAGCTTCACACATTAAAAAAGATATAGCATATATTTTAAAAATGTATGAAAGTAATTAGTATTCCTATTGTCGGATGGTGCAATGGAATTCAAGAAATTTTTAATAAATTAAAACAAATTGTTAAAGAAAATCCGAATACAAATTTTTATTGTTTTAAAGAATTAGTTCACAACAAATATTCTAATAATTTATTAAAAAAATATAAAATAAAAATTATTAAAAATCTTAATGAAATTAAAGATAAAAATAATTCATTATTATTGTTACAGGCCCATGGATCTACAAAAGATTTAATCAATGAAATAGTTAAAAGACATATAAAATATGTAGATTTTACGTGTAAATTTATCAAAGCTAATCAATCAAAAATAAATTCTAAGCTATCTCAAGGATATAAAACTTATTTTATCGGTTCATCAAATCATCAAGAAACAAAAGCCTTTTTATCAAACAACAAAAAAACTAAACTAATTGAATCAAAATCAAAAAAGAAAATTATTTTAACTGGTAAGAAAAATTTTATCACAAATCAAACTACTTTAACTTTAGAAATAATTAATAAAAACTTAAAAAAATTACCAAAAAATTCATATGAATTTATTTCTGGATGTTGTCCAGAAATTATTAAAAGACAGTCTAATGTTATCAAATCTTTAAATAAAATTGATATGTTAATTGTTATTGGAGATAAGAACTCAAACAACTCTAATGAATTAGTAAATATTGCAAAGAAAAAAAATAAAAAATCTTACTTGATTCAGACAGTAAAGCAATTAGAAAAAATAAATTTTAAAAATATAAAAAATGTTGGTATATGTACGGGTGCATCAACCCCAAAATTATTATATAAAAAAATTTACAATAAACTAGTTAGTATAACTTAACAAAATTTGTATTTTTCCTTGCAAAGTAAACTTTTCTTGCTTACCTACAAGTAAGAAAGAATCGCCCTTTTTAATCGGTACTTCGTTAATCGTTCCCTTTCCTCCTATTACTGTAAGTTGTAGTCACTTTGCTTTTTTGTAGCTATATGTTTTTTTGTTAATATTATTAATTTTTTTTAATACAAATGCTTTAGTTTTAATAATAGTGTCTTTATCACACTTAAATTTAGGCGTTTTAAACGGAACATCAATGTTATCTAGTGATTCATTAATGTGTAATTTTCTAGAAGGATCTAATTTTTGACGCTCATAGTCATACAATCTAAAAGTAATGTCTGATGATTGTTGTAGTTCATAAACTAATAATCCGGAATTTAATCCATGAATTGTACCAGTTGGCACATAAACAAATCCATCTTTTTCTACTTTTTTATTTTTTAATAATTTTTTTCAGTTACCTTGTTTAACTAAATTTGTAAGTTGTTTTTTGGATTTAGCTGTGTGACCATAAATAATGTTGGCATTCCTCTTGGCGCCCAAAAAGTATCAACATTCATTTTTACCAAATTCATTGTAATGCTTTTTAGCATATCTATCTTTGGGGTGTACTTGAACACTTAATTTATCATTACAATCAAGTAATTTAACCATTAATGGATATTCATCTGTACTTGGGTTATTGAATAATTCTGGATGTTTATGATATAAAAAATATAAATTTTTACCCTTATATTTACCATTCAAGATAATAGAAGATTTATTTTTATACCCACTGACCACTCATGCCTCTCCTATATGTTTACTTGGTAATGAATAACCAAAACTAGCTAACTTAGTCCCTCCTCATATTTTTTCATTAAAATAGGGTTTTAAGAAAATGATTTGCATATATATAATATTTTATATTATATTTTACATACAGGTGCTTTATGAAACATACTCAAGAACAATTAGTAAATTACTTAAAAAATTATGGATTTGTTTTTCAATCTAGCGAAATCTATAATGGTTTAGCTAATGCTTGGGACTACGGACCATTGGGTGTATTACTAAAAAACAACATCAAATCTCTTTGGTGAAGGGAATTTATTACTAAGCAATCAAATGTTGTTGGATTAGATTCATCTATAATCTTAAATCCAAAGGTATGAAAAGCTTCAGGCCACCTATCTAATTTTAGTGATCCATTAATTGATTGTAAGAAATGCAAAGCAAGATTTCGTGCAGACAAATTAATCTCTGAACAATACCCTGATATTATTGTTAGCGATAATACTTCATTTGAAGAATTAATTAATATCATTAAAAAAAATAATATTAAGTGTCCAATTTGTGGATCAACTAATTGAACTGATATAAGAAGATTTAACTTAATGTTTAAAACTTTTCAAGGAGTTACAGAAGACTCTACTTCAACACTTTATTTACGTCCAGAAACAGCACAAGGAATATTTATTAATTTTGTTAATGTTCAAAGAACAGCAAGAATGAAAATTCCATTTGGTATTGGTCAAATCGGAAAAGCATTTAGAAATGAAATTACTCCAGGAAATTTTATTTTTAGAACAAAAGAGTTTGAGCAAATGGAACTTGAATATTTCTGTATTCCGAGCCAATCTGAACAAGATTTTGAAATATGATTAAAGAGAATTGAAAACTTTTTATTCAATACTATTAAATTATCTAAAAACAATATTAGAATGTATGAACATCCAAAGGATGATTTATCACATTATTCAAAGAGAACAGTAGATTTTGAATTTAATTTTCCACATGGTTTTGGAGAACTGTGAGGAATAGCTAATAGAACAGATTTTGATTTACGTTCACATATGAACGAATCAAAAGTTAATTTAATGTATTTAGATCCTAAAACAAACGAGAAATACATTCCATATGTTATTGAACCATCAGTTGGTGTCGAACGTTTATTCTATGCTATCATTTCAAATTTTTATGAAATAGAACAATTAGAAAATGATTCGAGAGATGTTTTGAAACTTCCGTTTGAATTAGCACCTTACAAAGTCGCTGTTTTACCATTAACCAACAAATTAAATGAAGAATCTAAAAATATATTCAATAAATTGTTAGATGCTTCTATTAGTGCAACATTTGACACATCTGGATCAATCGGAAAACGATACCGTAGACAAGATGCTATTGGTACACCTATTTGCATAACTTTCGATTTTGATTCTTTAGAAAAACAAGATGTAACTATTAGGCATCGTGATTCTATGCAACAAGAGAGAATTAAAATTTCCCATATTGTCAAATATATTCAAGAATATGTCTCAAAATAAAATAGATTTTAACCAAATTGATGAAATCAAAAAGAAAGCAGATATAGTTTCTATAATTGGTAAATACATAAAATTATCAAGAAGAGGAGCTAACTATTTTGGTGTATGTCCTTTCCACGCAGATCACAATCCTTCATTGGTTGTCTCGCCATCCAAAAAAATTTGAAAATGTTTTGTTTGTGGTAATAAAGGTAATGTTTTTACATTTATTCAAAAATATAAAAAAATATCTTTTTTAGAAGCTGTTAAAGAAGTTGCTATTATTGAAGGATATGATTTAAATAAGTTAAGTTTTTTAAATAATTCTCATTCTTTTTTAAATCCTGAAATTAAACGCTTAGTAGAAGCTAATTCTTACACTAATGACTTATATAAATCATTTTTAATGGATAATGTTAACAAAGAATTTTTAGATTATTTAACTAAAAATAGAAACTTAAGTATTGATACTATTAAATATTTTGAATTTGGTTATGCACCAAGTGAAGAAGATTTAATTTATAAAATTTTGACTAATAAAGATAACTTCTTAGGTTCTTCAAGAGACGCTACTATAACATGAAATGAAAAAGAATTATGTGATGCCGGAATAATTTATTTAAACGAAAATCAAAAACCACTAGACTTCTTAATAAATAGAATTACTATTCCTATTTATGATAACAATAACTACATTGTTGGATTTAGTGGCAGAACCACCAAAAATAATTCTCCTAAATATTTAAATACTGGTTCTACTAAGGTCTTCTCTAAAGGAAACTTATTATTTAACTTTAATAGAGTTAAGGAATTAAATGACAAAAGAATTATTATTGTTGAAGGATTCATGGATGCAATTGCCTTGCATAATTGCAACCACAAAAACGTTGTAGCAACAATGGGGACTTCTTTAACTGATAAACATTTAACTCTTCTTAATTCATTAGAATTAGACACAATAATATTATGTTTTGATAATGATGCTGCTGGTGAATTGGCAACAGTTGAAAATGGTAGAAAATTAATGGGTAATGGTTTTAATGTATATGTCATTGGTGATTATGATAAAAAAATAAAAGATGTAGATGAATTAATGCAACTTCAAGGAAGAGAAGCAATTGATTGTATCATTAATAATAGAATTGATTTTATTTCATTTTTAATTAAATTAAAATTATCTAAAAAAAAATCATTAGATGAAGTGCAAACTAATGTCAATTTTCTTCTTAAAGAAATTAGAGAATATGGCGATATTCTTTTAAGAACAAAACATTTTGAATTAATTTCTGAGTTATCAGGAATTCATATGAATGATCTCCAAGCTAAGTTAGATGAAACCAATAAAAATGATCGTTTATTTCATAACAAGCAATATATTAGAAACTATAACACTTCTAGAAAGTCAGATAATTTTAACATTGAAGAAGAACAGTCTGAACTTATAGAAAAGAAAACATTAAGAGATGCATATACTATTTCTAAAGATTTTTTGAATTTAACAACTAAAATATTGCTAGACAAATTTACATATACTGTTTGTAAAATTACATCATTTTTAATTGCCCATAATAATTACATTAACAAAGCATTCAATATAGATTTGATGTTTGGTAATGTTTTGGGTTCATCATTAGAAGTTAAATTACTTAATATTGTCTATTATCTTTATGAAAAAGAAGGAAAAGTAACGAAGGATCTATACGAAAATTACATTAAAAACAACCTTGATCATTTAGACAAACACCTAATTAATATCATTTTAAAAGATGAAGAATTCACTGCAAATGGTAATCAAAAACGGAATGATAATCTATACAATAATTTATTGTCAACTCTTCGCAAGAATAAAAAAGAGATTACACAGTTCAAGGATATTAAGGAATTGTTATTATGCAATTACCTTCAACGTGATAACAAACTAAAAGAACTAATTGAACTTAATAAATTATCAAAAAAATAAGCAAACTTTGCTTAGTATCCCATAAATAATTTTGGTTGTTTCTTTTTTAAATTTATTTAAAAATGGTTATAAATATATAAATAGGAGAAAAATATGAAAAATAAAAAATTACTAAAAACTGTTTTATGTATTACATCTGGAATTGGGTTTGCAACATCAATTCCATTTATAGCTACAAGTTGTGGGTCATCATCTGTTAAATTAAATCCATTGCCAGATGAAGTTTATGATATAGAAAATAATGTATTAAAAGGATTCAAGAGTGATATAGATCTATCAAAATATCGTCGTATTTGTGACACTATGGAAATCCCTGCTAGTGTAATAGGTATTGATCATTATGCTTTTTTTGATGGTGAAAAAACAAAAATACCATCATATGTTAAGAATTTAACTTTTGCTGATGGATCTAATTGCTCTTCGATTGGTGAATTTGCATTTAGTGATTGTTTTTCAATAACTTCTACATCTTTACCAAATAGCTTGGAATTAATTGCTGATTCTGCTTTTTGTGAATGTGCTGCATTTACTTCAATAGATCTATCTAATTGTACAAAACTATCTTCAATTGGCTATCAAGCTTTTTATCGTTGTGCATCATTAACTTCTGTAACTTTTCCAAATAGTTTAAATTCAATTGGTGATTTTGCTTTTTTTCAATGTTCATCATTAACTTCTATAACTTTTCCAAATAGTTTAAATTCAATTGCTCAATTTGCTTTTTATGAATGTGCAAAATTAGCTTCTATAACTTTTCCAAATAGTTTAAATTCAATCGGTCAATTTGCTTTTAATAGATCTGAATCATTAAACTATATTGCTTGAGATTTACCTAATCAATACTCAAGCAATATAAATATTGATACAAATGCATTCGATGATATCTCACCTACAGGAACAGTTAGATCTTTAAATACATTAGTTGCTAGTTCAGAACAATTGTTAACTTGAATAAAAACTAAAGGTGATTTCCCATCTAGTGGTTGAACATATATTGATTAATAATTATTTAGCTTAATTTAAAAACACATACCATTTCTTTGTTATATTTTTATTTATTTTTAAATTTATTAAAAAAGAGTTTTAATACATAGAATAATCATATAAATTTATCAAAATATAATGCTGTTCGACTATACAAAAATTTGTGTTAGTGTATAAGTATTAATGATATGACTTAAAAAACAATTCTTAAAATAAAACTAGAAACACTACCTAGCATAATAATTAATTTTATTAAAAAAAGACCAGATTTTTGGTCTTTTTTTAATAACAATATTATTAGTTTATTTTGTGTTTTTTATTAACTATTAATTATCTTTTTGCTTTAGTTGGTTTTTTTGGTAAAAAACACATTCTAAAATTACGATCTCTACCAATTAATGATGCATAGATAAACATTTGAACTAATGTTCCTATTCCAATTGCAAGGAAATATCAAAGAATTGAAATATATTTTAATGGCGTATCATCACTACCACCAAATATAGATGGAATATAAACATTAATTTGTCCTGGATCAGCATACACTCCTAAGAATAATGCAATTAATGGTCCACCTCACATAGCAACGTGTCCGCCACAAAAGAAACAAAATGCCAATCCTCCAGCAATTGCTGAACCTATAACATTAGCAATCATTGTTTGTTTTGGATTTTTTGAAAACATTGGGATAGCGCCTTCTGAAATACCCATTGATCCTAATGCTAATGCAGTAACACCAATTTTTCTTTCATCATCATTAAATACCTTTCTAAATAATAATGTTGCTAATCCACAACCTAATGGAGCTACTGGAATGGCTGCTGCACATGCACCCATTAATCTTGGATCAACTTGAATTAAACATGTACCTGTTGCAACGGCAATTTTATTAATAGGTCCACCCATATCAAAACCAACCATAGCACCAAGAATGAATCCAATTAAAAAATTAACACCCTGAATGCTGCCAGCTATCGCTAATCCATAAGCAAAGTAATTCATGAAACATCCTAATATACCAGACAATAAGAAAACGAATGGGAATACTAATACAGATGTTACAACTACTGGAATAAAAATAATTGACATAATTGTCCTAAATATAGGTTTAATTTTTCACGAATTAACTCATTTAACTAGATATCCAGCAGCAAACCCCATAATTATTGCTGCAAAAATAGCTAAACTAATTCCTGAAATTTCAACAGTAGCACCATGAGAATGATAACTAATTGATGAAGGAATACCTTTTCAGAAGTAATATAGTTGAGGACTTGATGCAACCGTTGTCGCAATTAATCCAGGAGCAAACGCTGGTCTGCCACCAATTGCTTCAGCTATATATGCACCCATAATTCCTGTAAATAATAAAAATCCAACATTTGCAGCTTGCAATGCATATCACATGGTTGATTTTTCAGAAATATCAACTCCCGGAATCATACTAACAGCATTTAATAAAGCATATACAATTCCTGAGAATACTAATACTGGAATCATATGTGATACACCTGATAAGAATGGTTTCATAAATTTATCAAATTTCTTACCAGTTTGTTTAAATTGTAATCCAGAATCATCTTTCATTGATGGAGTTGCTGTTTTAAGATTAGCTTGTCCATTTAAAGTTGCATGTGATAGAGCATTTTTTATAGTTCTTTCTGGATTGTTGATTGCTGCATTTGTGTCACAGAAATAAATTTTCTTATTAGCAAACATTTCAGTATCTACTGAAATATCAGCAGCAATAATAACTACTTCTGCACGTTTTATTAAATCATCTGATAATGCATGTTCACGACCATTTTGACCTTGAGTTTCAATATGAATTTCATATCCTAACTTGTCTGAGCATTTTTCTAAAGCTTCTCTGGCCATAAATGTGTGTGCGATACCCGTTGCACAAGCAGTAACACCAACAATTAGTGGTCTTGACCCTTTGTGGTCTGCTCAAGCATCTGCTTTTTCAGCTTTTGCTCTTTTAGTTGAAGATTTAATTGTAGAAATGTCTTTATTATCAACATCAATTGCTGTAGCAACAATATCATATATGTCATTTTTGTTCTTTAATGTTAATAGTCTATCACAAATAGTTTCATCCATTAATGCAGTAGATATTCTTGCAAGATATTCCATATGAAGATCTGAAAGATTCTTTTCAGGAATTAATAAAGCAATTGCAAACTTAACTGGTTTTTTATCGAAAGCTTTTCAATTAACACCTTTTTTAAACCTTACAGCAATAATTGCTGGTTTTTTGATATCAGCGTTCATCGCATGAGGAATTGCGAATGATTTTTTCATTCCTGTAGTTGATACTTTTTCTCTTTTAATCAATCCATTAACAAGATTCTTAGCATCGGTTACTATGCCTTGTTTTTTAGCTGTATTTGCAATTAACTCAAAAGCTTCTTTTTGGGTTTTTACATCAGCATCTAAAATAAGACAATCTTTATTAAAAATTTCCATTTTTATATACCTTTATTTAATCATTATATAAATAATAAATGATTAATTAAATAGTTTTTTTGATGTCATATCACTTACCTGATTTTAACATCTGAATTTCTTCTTTGTATATACAAGTGTTACCAACTCATGGGGTTTCTAAAATCTTTGGAATGTGAGATAATTTCGGATTTACTACATATTTATGCAAAGTATTAAACCCTATTTTTCCATAACCTATATTTTCATGACGATCTTTATGAGCCCCAATTGGATTCATAGAATCATTTAAATGAATTACTTTTAAATAATTAAGGCCAATAATATCATCAAATTGTTTTAATGTTTCATCTATGTTTGCTATGTTTAAACCAGAGTCGTTAACATGGCATGTATCAAAACAAACACCAATTTGATTTTTATTTTCAATTAAATTAATAATCTGTTTAATTTCATTAAAATCTTTTCCTATTTCACTACCTTTTCCTGCCATTGTTTCTAAGCAAATAGTAACACCTGAAACTTTTTTGCATAATTCATTAATTACTTTAGCAATATTTTTTATAGCGGTTGTTCTATCACATGTAGTTGCATATCCAGGGTGCAACACTAAATATTTTGAACCTATAGATTTAGTTCTTATCATTTCATTTAACAATACATTTTTAGCTATATTAGACTTATAAGGATCATTTGTGCCTAAATTAATAATATATGGAGCATGTACAATAATGTTTGCAGGATCAATATTATGCAATTTTAAATAATCTCTATATTCATTTACTTTTAATTTATCTATTGAAACTCTTTTTGAATTTTGAGGAGCACCTGTATAGATCATAAAGGTGTTGCATCCTAAATTTATAGCGTTTTTAGCACTACCAAGCAAATAATCGGGTGCAGACATTCCAATATGACTTCCTAATAAGATGTTGGACATTATTTTTTAGTTTTTTTAGAAAATAGTAATAAACGATAAATGTTTAATAATATGAAGAACAAAGCAGCAGCTCCAACAAAATATATTATGTTAAATACTTTTCCATATTCTCCACCAATCAAACAATGAGTATCCAAATTAGTAAATTGACCATATACAGAGAATTGATGATTACTCATTCATGGTAATAATGCTGCATACAAAATATATATGAAAGGATAAATCATTCCTAATGTAACACAAATTCAGTATCCTTCAAATTTTTTGTGTTTAAACATTCCTTTACTAGTAAATAAATATGTAATATAAAAAATTAGCATTAATAAAGGAATAACAATGTGTTGAATAACAGTAGTTAATCAAAATATAAATAAATTACCAAAATTTTGAATAGATTTTGCATCTTCAATACTTCCAGGCAACAATAAACCGCAATATAATCCTGCAGTAACAGATATATAAGATATTACATATATTAAAAAATTACCATGCAGTCTTTTGCATGTAGGATTGAATCAATATAAAATTAAGTAAATGAAAACCAACACATTTGATTGAATTGTAAAGAAACCTCATCAATCCATTCATAGTGTCAATCAAATATTGTTATAGTATTTGCCTAATTTGTAATCATGCACAAAAAACAATATAACCCAAATAGCAAACACAAGTAAAATACTAACAGCTATTCATCTGCATGGTGTGTAGTGCCTGAAATCTGTTCTTTTATAAAATACTTGATTTTTATTAAACATTGTGCTTTTTTATTTTACAACTACTTCAGCTTTTGTTTTATTAGCACCAAATGTTTTATATTTAACAATACCTGATATTTTTGCAAACAATGTGTGGTCTTTCCCCATTCCTACATTGTTTCCTGGATAAATTCTTGTTCCTCTTTGACGATAGATGATTTGACCAGCTTTAGCTGCTTGACCATCAGCTATTTTAGCACCTAAAAACTTTGGCTGAGAATCACGTCCGTTTTTAGTTGAACCTACTCCTTTTTTTGAAGCAAATAATTGTAAATCTAATTTATAATTTTTCATAGTTTATTTCCTTGTAATTTTAATGTATTTATTATAACTTTTTTGAACAAACTGTAATTGTTTAATTAGTAAATTAAGTTTGTCTTTGTTCTCTTTTTTGTCATTAATTAAAGATAATTTAAATATCGGAATTTTTTTATTTTTATTAACTTTAATTTCATTTTTAGAAAACCAAGTTACTGATGATTGAGTAATTGCGCTAATTGCAGCACAAACAAGATCGTTTCCTTTAAATGCATAGTTAGCATGACCGCTGACTTTTATTGAATTATCTCAAATCTCAATAACAATCATTATTTGATTTCTTTAACCACTAATTTTGTATATGGTTGGCGGTGTCCTTGTTTCTTAGTATGATGTTTTTGACTAATGTGCTTGATAATTGTAATCTTAGGTTGTTTACCTTGTTTTACAATTTCACATATAACACTAGCACCAGCAACATATGGTGTACCAATTTTGCCACCAGACATTAAAACTTTATCGAAAGTAACTTTATCTCCAACTTTACCTTCAATTTTTTCAGCATAGAAAGAATCATTAATAGATACTTTGTATTGCTTACCACCAGTTTCGAATATTGCAAACATATTGTTCTCCTTTGTATAATTAGACTCACCTAACTAGGTATAATTAAGAATTAATTATTTTGTAACCCAGATAGTGTGGTTGAACTATATAAATAATAAGTTTAAATATATAGTGTATATATCATATAACATTTTTCTCTAAAATATTTATTTATTTTAAATAATATACATTAAATTATCTTATATATGTTTTATAATTACATAGTAATTTAATATGCAAATATCTAGTGTTAAAGAAATTTTAGATGGCAAAATCAGCCCTTTGTCACCCGTCACTATTAGAGGTTGAGTAAGATTCAACCGTTTAAGTGGAAAAATAGGTTTTATTGAATTAAATGACGGATCGTCATTAAATAACATTCAAATAGTTTATAAAAAAATTTCTACTAAAGGTTTTGATGAAACTTCAAAACTACGTACAGGCAGCTCTATTTTAGTAAATGGTAAAACAAATACTAATAAAGATTCCTTTGAAGTTTTAGCAGAAGAAATTATAGTTTTAAAGGATTCTGCAGAAGATTACCCTTTACAAAAAAAAGAACACTCTATGGAGTTCTTGAGAGATATTGCTCATTTAAGAGGTAGAACTCAAACTATGACTAGTATTATGACAGTTAGAAGCAAGCTGGCATTTGCTATTCATAAATTCTTTAACGAAAATGGATTTAAATGAATTTCTACACCAATTATTACTTCAAATGATGCAGAAGGTGCAGGAGAAAACTTTGTTATCGAACAAACTAAAGAAGAACCATTCTTTGATAAAGAAGCTAAATTAACAGTGTCTGGTCAATTAAATGCAGAAGCTTATTCACAGGCATTCCAAAAAGTTTACACTTTTGGTCCGACATTTAGAGCAGAACGTTCTCACACAAATAGACATTTAGCAGAATTTTGAATGATCGAACCAGAAATTGCTTTTATTGACTTAAGTCAATTAATGGCTATTATTGAAGCTTTTATTAAATCAATCATTAATTATGTTTGTATTAATTGTAAAGATGAAATTAATTTCTTTGTGAAACAAAAACCATTTTTAAATGAAAGAATTGATACATTACTTAAAAAAAATTTCATAAAACTTGAGTATAAGGAAGCAATTGAAATTTTAAAAAAAGCAGCACAAGATAAAATTTTTGAAGATAACAATATTTTCTTTGGTAAAGATATTGCTTCTGAACATGAAAGATATTTATGCGAACAAGTATACAAGGCCCCTGTTTTCTTGTACAATTTTCCTAAAGAAATCAAAGCTTTCTATATGAAGGTTAATTCTGATAACAAAACAGTTGCTGCAACTGATTTATTAGTTCCAGGTGTCGGTGAAATAGTAGGAGGTAGTCAAAGGGAAGATGACTACGACAAACTAACAAACAGAACTAAAGAATTAAATATGGATATTTCTTCAATCAAATGATATTTAGACCTAAGAAAATATGGTTATTCTTTAGGTGCTGGATTTGGACTAGGATTTGAAAGATTAATTATGTATATCTTAGGATTAGATAATATTCGTGATACTATTCCATTCCCAAGATATAACGGCAAATTAAACTTCTAGTATGAAATTTAGTTTCAAAAAATCTAATATTCCTAACTACCTAACAATTTTAAGAATTATTTTGGTGCCTATTATTATCACATTTACATGTATTAATTTTGGACCAAGATTATATTGATCACAATTACCGAACAGTAATTATGGCGTATATTTTAATTTATCATGAATTCTAGCGGGTGCATTATTTATACTCGCTTCTTTTACAGATTTCTTAGATGGATATTTGTCAAGAAAATACCATTGAGTATCAGACTTTGGTAAATTATGAGATCCAATTGCTGATAAAATCCTCATAAATTCAATATTAATTGTGTTTGCTGGAGCAAACCCACATTTAACAATGAATGTTTACTTTATTATTCCAATTTTAATCATTACAAGAGACATAATTGTAGACGCCTTTAGAATGTATGCAGCTAGCAAAGATATTGTAGTCGCTGCAAATTTATATGGTAAATTAAAAACAGTTACTCAAATTATTGGGATTATTTTAATATATTTTGCATATGCTTGAGACTTTAGTAGTGTTAATAATAGTGTGTGATGATGATGTGTTCAAAATCTATTCATGTGAATTTCACTGTTCTTATCATTAATGTCTGGTGTTATTTATATTTATCAAATTAACAAAAAATTAAACATTAAAAAATAATGAAAGATAGTTTTACTGAATTAGTAGATTTATTGAAAACTTATGAATTATCAATTTCTACGTGTGAATCAATCACAGGTGGAATGATTGCATCCATGCTAGTAGAAGTACCAGGAGCTTCTAAAGTATTTAAGGGTGGATTAATAACTTACACTAATGAAATTAAAATGAATATCGCTAAAGTTAAGCCTTCTACATTAGAAAAATTTGGTGCTATTAGTCGTCAAACAGTAGTAGAAATGGCAACTAATACTGCTGAAAAATTTAAAACTGATATTTGCATTGCTGTTAGCGGTAATGCTGGACCGCTTCCTGATGAAAATAAACCTATAGGTTTAGTTTATGTGGGTATTTCCGTTATAGATAAAATTTATGTCTATGAATTTAACGCAAAATCTACTAATAGAAATGATATTAGAATTGAAACAGTTGCATTTATTTTTGAAGAAATGATAAAATTAATTAAGAAGATGACAAAAAATTAATATGAGTGAAGCGATTTTAACATTATTAATTTTAATATTAATTTTAACGATTATTTTTGGAGCAATTATATGCTCCTACACATTTTACTATAAAAATTTATATTATAAAAACACACCTTACAAATGAAATTATGTTTGAATTATTTTTGTGTTAGATATACTTTCTTTAATTTTTGCAATTATTGGATTTGTTTACAAAAAAAATCATGATTCATTCTTTGAAAAAAATGGATGATTTGCTGGTTTATCATTAACCTTATTTATATTGTTTACAATTATTCTTTACTTTATTTTTTATTTTAAAAAAATATTTTCTAAACAGCAAAAACAGATTAAAGATTTTTATAAAGATGATTTTGTAAATCAATTATTAAAATTAAAAGAAAGTTGAATTTATTCTTCTTCTGTTTCTCGCTTAGACAATGTTCGTAGTGAAAAATTAAAAAATATGAAAGAAGAGTATAAGAGAATGATAAATTCTGAGATTCCGATAGATTTTGAAAATGCCCTAATTGAATTAGTAAAATTTGATCAAAAATATACAAGTTACTGATCAATTTCATTCAATGTTCTTAAACTTTCATATTTCTTAGAAATTGCTGCCAAGTTAAAAAATTCAACCCGTTAATTTTAATGTTCGGTTAAAATTATGATTTTAATCATAATTTGGTATATAACAATAATTATTAAATAATATTATGAATAAAACATGATTCAAAGAATGAGACGGATTTAAACCGGGTCAATGATGTGATGAAATTGACACAAGACAATTCATCCAACTAAACTACACACCATACGATGGTGATGATAGTTTTTTAGAAGGTCCAACAGAAGCTACAAATAAATTGTGAAAAAAAGTAATGGACTTAACCAAAAAAGAACTAGCTAATGGTGGCGTTCTAGATATGGATACTAGAGTATCATTTATAGATGCTTATGGTCCAGGTTATCTAGACAAAAGATTAGAAAAAATTGTTGGTGTTCAAACTGATGCTCCTTTTAAAAGAGCGTACATGCCAATTGGTGGTATTAGAATGGCTCAACAAGCTGCTAAAACTTATGGATTTAAGTCTGATCCAAAAGTAGATGAAATTTACATTAAATATCGTAAAACGCATAATCAAGGTGTGTTTGATGTGTACACAAAGGAAATGCGTGATGCAAGACATACACATATTATTACAGGTTTACCTGATGCATATTCTCGTGGTCGTATTATTGGTGACTACCGTAGAATAGCTCTTTATGGTGTTGATTATTTAATTGCAGCCAAGAAAGATGAAATAAATGCATTGCCAGAAGAAATGAGGCCTGAAGTAATAATTTTACGTGAAGAAGCTGCAGAACAAATTAGAGCATTAAATGCTATGAAAAAAATGGCTGCTGTATATGGTGATGATATTTCTAAACCTGCACAAAATGCACGTGAAGCTATTCAATGAACTTACTATGGTTATTTAGCAGCTGTTAAAGACCAAAATGGTGCTGCTATGTCTGTTGGTCGTACATCAACATTCTTAGATATTTACATTGAAAGAGACTTAAAATCTGGTAAATTAACAGAAAAACAAGCTCAAGAATTGATGGATCATTTTGTGATGAAATTACGTATTGTTAAATTCATGAGAACTCCTGAATACAATAATTTATTCTCAGGTGACCCTATTTGGGCCACTGAATCTATTGGTGGTATGGGTATTGATGGTAGAACATTAGTGACTAAAAACTCATTCCGTGTTATTCACACATTAAGCAATATGGGTCCTAGTCCTGAACCTAACTTGACAATTCTTTGATCTCGTAACTTACCAAGATCATTTAAATTATTCTGTGCTAAGTATTCAATTAAATATTCATCAATGCAATATGAATCTGATGATCTAATGAGAGTTACACATGGTGATGATTACGGTATTGCTTGTTGTGTTTCACCAATGAAAATTGGTAAACAAATGCAATTCTTTGGTGCTCGTGCTAACTTAGCTAAAGCATTACTATATGCTATTAATGGTGGTTATGATGAAATGCACCCTGAATTCAGACTTGGTCCATCTTTAGGTCAAATGGATATTAAAAAAGTGTTAAATTACAATGAAGTAATGGAACGTTATAAAATTGTAATGAAATGATTAGCTCAATTGTATGTAAGTTGCTTAAATGTTATACATTATATGCATGATAAATACTATTATGAAGCTGGAGAAATGGCTTTATATGATTTAAATGTTCATCGTTTCTTTGCTACAGGTATTGCTGGTTTGTCAGTAGTAGCTGATTCATTATCTGCTATTAAATATGCTAAAGTTACTCCGGTATGAAAGAAGTTGGAAAATGGACGTTATATTGCGGTTGACTTTAAAATTAAAGGTGAATTTCCTAAATATGGTAATGATGATGATCGTGTTGACCAATTAGGTGTTGAAGTTATTAAATTTTTTATGACTGAACTTAGAAAACTATACACATATAGAAATTCTGAAATAACTACCTCAATTCTTACAATTACTTCTAACGTTGTTTACGGTAAGAACACAGGGGCTACTCCTGATGGACGTAAAGCAGGCATCCCATTTGCTCCTGGTGCTAATCCAATGCATGGACGTGATGGTTCAGGAGCTGTTGCTTCATTATCTTCAGTATCAAAAATCCCATTCAAGCATGCTGCTGATGGTATTTCAAATACATTCTCAATCATCCCAGGTGCTTTGGGTAAAGATGACCAATTAGTGGTTATGGCGGGAGATTTAGATGTTGACAAAATATCTAAAACCAAAAAAAGTGTGAGCAAAAAAACACACAAGAGCAAAAAATAATATATAAATATAAAAAGAGGATAAATATGAATAAAAATAAAGATATTAATAATCAAGATAATCAAGTAAGAGACGAAAATTTAGTCAACTTAATGGATGGATACTTCAATAAAGGTGCTTACCACTTAAATGTTAATGTATTAACTAAGGAAACTTTACTAGATGCTCAAAAACACCCAGAAAAATACCCCCAATTAACAATTCGTGTTAGTGGATATGCTGTTAACTTTGTTAAATTAACTAAAGTTCAACAAGATGACGTTATTTCTCGTACTTTCCATAGAAACTTCTAATCATCTCTTAGAATTTTGTTTAAAAAGACATTCCAGGTGGATGTCTTTCTAAATTGAAATATAAAGTGCAACACTTAATATTTTTATAACACAAAAGATT
>CATAWQ010000001.1 GCA_949500635.1 uncultured Mycoplasmatota bacterium | reverse complement strand
AGTGCACACCATTATTTTATCATTGGTGTTGCACTTTTAATTGCAATTTGGGAACTCCTGGAAAAACCAGGAGTTTTATTTTAATGGCGCACTCTATAAGAGTCGAACTTATAACCTTTTGGTCCGAAGCCAAATGCTCTATCCAATTGAGCTAAGAGTGCTTACTTATCTTTGTTATATAATTTATTTAATGTATTGTTATATAAATTTTCGAAACCAGAAGTAGTGGGAATGATTTTATTATGATATTTTAATAATTTTGGATTAATTCTTTTATATGAAAAATTGTATAAGTTTTTTTCTTCATCTAATTTAATCAATATGAAATCATATTCATTACCTTCTTTGAAAAAATCATTGAGACTATTTACTTTGTAATCAGACACTTCTGATATATGACATATACCATTTACTCCTGAAACTGACAAAATTAAATATGTTGGATTAATTTTGATGACCAAGCAATTATAAACTTTATTTATTTTAAAATAATCAGATAATATGTTCATTAAAAATATTATATACTTAAATATAAATCAATTTAAATTATGAGTAAAAACCAATCAAATGACATTTTATCAAGAGTAAAAGATTTACTCGAAACTGTGAGAGTGTATATTAATGCAGACGGTGGTGATATAGAATTTGTTAGTTTAGAAAATAAAGTCTTAACTTTAAAAATCTTAGGTGCATGTGTAGGTTGTCCGTTTATTGGAGCAACATTTGACGAAGGGGTTAAAACTTTATTTTTATCAGAATTTAAAAATGAATTGAAGGATGTTATCTTTATTTCAAATCATTCTATTGGGAATAAATCTATATTTTAGGAGCAATTTGTTTAATAATTTCATCAAATAACTTTTGCTGAGTTAAGAAGACTTTTAGACCTTCTAGTCTAGTTTCGAAAGTTTGTTTTAATTGATTAACGGGCGTACCGTAATATTGAGATATTTTTTTAAAATATTCATTTAGATCATTATCTGTAACTTGAATTTTCATATCTTCAATAAGTTTTTCAATAGCTAATACAAGAATAAGATTTTTGGTAGCTGTTTCATCTACATTCTTTAAAAAATCAGCTTCAGATTTATAACCTAATTGAGTATTAATGTATTTAAGGTAATCAACATTTGCTTGTTGTGCACGATTTTTAGTATCAGAAATAATTCTATTTTTCTCATCTTTTAGTAAAGATTCAGGAATATAACTGACCTTAGTCATTTGAATTAATTCTTGAGAAATTAACGGAACTACAGCATCTCTTGCTTGTATTTTTTTCATTTCAAGAATTTGCTCTCTAATGTGTTTTCTTAAGTCTTCTAATGTGTGCACATTAGGTAGATTAAATTTTTTAGCATATTCATTATTAATCTCGGGTTTAGTGATTTGTTTAATATTATTCACTGTAATTGTAAACTTAGTTTTTTTACCAGCTAATGATTTTTCGTGATAGTCAGTTGGGAAAGTAACAAAAATATCTTTTTTGTCACCTTTTTTAAGACCTAGTAATTGGTCTTCAAATCCAGGAATAAATGATCCTGAACCAATTTCAAGATCAAATGCTTTTGCTGCTCCACCTGGGAATGGTTTATCATCTAAAAAACCTTCAAAATCAATATTAGCCATATCACCATTAGCAATGATTTGAGAGTCTTTTTCTGTCAACATTCAATCATTTTTAGTCATACGATTAATTTCAGATTCAACTTCTTTGTCATCTACAATTGGGTTTGTATATTTAGTTTTTAACAAAGTTATTTTAGGAACTTCAATTTCTGGATAATTTTCGAAAATGAAACAAACTTCTAGACTGTTCTTTTTAATTTCTTTAATATCTATATTTAAAGCATCAACAATAATTTTTTTCTTGTCAATTTCTTTTGATGCAGTTAATTCATGATATAGTTCATCAACCATTGGTTTTAAGGCATGATTTAAAACTTCTTGTTCACTGATTTTACTTTTAGCTACTTCAGCAGGAACATGTCCTTTTCTGAAACCTTGGATATTTAAATTTGAAGCTAAGGTCTTATAACTTTTTGTTTGTTGATCAGTTCATTTTTTACTATCTGCTCTAACAACTATTTCAGTTTTATTATTTTTTGATTCTTTACTAATAATTTTCATATTTTATTCTTTTTGATTAGTACCTATATTATATTAATGATAATAAATAATATAAATATATTATTTAAAAAAATTTTTTAAAAATAATAATATTCTGTGCTTTAATAGTATTGCAGATAGAATTGTCATAGTTCTTTCTGAGTTTGATAGGAAAAAAGAATTTAAAATAATGAATTATTTATTTTTAAACTAATATGATTCTAGGTTAGGATTTGATTCGTCTAAAAATAAATTAAGGAATTATTAAAACAAGCATCTAAAATGTTTGGTTATCAAAAATTATGGATTTAAAAACAAATTTGTAATTTTAAATAATTAAATTAATAAAATGCAAGTCTCTTAACTTCTTTTGAATATAGACTCAAAACAACTTAATAATTCATTTGTAAATATCATGTAACAAATAAGAAACCTAAGAAATTAGGTTTTTTATTTTTTTATGAAATAATATAAATTTGTGGTATATTAATATATACGTTGGCCACATAGCTCAGCGGTAGAGCAACCGGCTGTTAACCGGTTGGTCGTAAGTTCGATCCTTACTGTGGCCGCCATTATTGGCCTGTTGGTGAAGTGACTTAACACACACGCCTTTCACGCGTGCATTCATGGGTTTGAATCCCGTACAGGTCACCAATGGAGTGTTAGCTCAGCTGGGAGAGCATATGCCTTACAAGCATAGGGTCGGGGGTTCGATCCCCTCACACTCCACCATTTAAAATAAAATAAATTTAGACTAGTGAAGACTAGTCTTTTTGTTTGTTACTTTAAGCATTTTGAAGTTTTTTATTATGTTAAATTATTAAAATCATCAAAGGAAATTACACTTTAACGAATTTAACCATTTGGTTATAAAAAAGAGAGTTATCTCTAATAAAATTACTAATTAAATTCGACTAAAAATTAAAGTAAAATATTTAATTTATAATTAAACAACAATTGATATAATTATTTTATTCATTTAAATTTAAATATGAAGATAAGTTTCTTTAATAAAAAACACTCTGCAAAAAAAGAAAAGAGTGGTAGTAGCGCAAGAGAGTTTATTGCTAAACTTTCTCGTGGTTTAATGCTACCAATTGCTATGTTACCAATTGCTGGTTTATTCTTAGGAATAGGTAATGCTATTGCTTCAAATTGTTCTAGTGGAAGTTTTGGTAATGTTTTAGGAATGGTAATTAAAGCTCCTGGCCAAGTTATTTTTGATAACTTAGCTGTGTTATTTGCTGTTGCGATTGCTATTACATTTACAGGGGACATTGGTGTTGCTGGTTTATCTTCATTTGTTGGTTGAATTGTATTTTGTGCATTACAAAGTGCATTTATTATTACAAAAACACATACAGATGCTGATGGTAAAGTGATAGTTGACTGATATAGATTCTTGTTTTATACATTTGAAGGTGATAAAGGGATAACGATGTTTAATGCTATATTCACTTCAAATGTTGGTATTAAATCGTTATGCACATCAGTATTTGGTGGATTAACCGTTGGATTTGTTGTAGCATTTTTATACAATAAATTTAAAAATATTCAACTTCCTCAAATTATTGGATTTTTTTCTGGAATAAGATTCATTCCGATTATTACTTTCATAGTAATGATTCCACTATCAATTTTATTTTCTTTAGTATGACCAGGAATCGGAATAGGTTTGTACTATTTAGGATATGGATTAGGTTATATTGGAGATAAAACGTATGGATTTAACTCTTTTATATTTGGATACATTGAAAGATCATTAGTTCCATTTGGTTTACACCACGCATTTTATACACCATTATGATATACAGCAGTTGGCGGACAAATTAATTTTAGTGATGCTCCTGTACAAATTGTTTATGATGGACACACTTATGCTAACTGAATTGAATTTGCTAAGTCTATATCTCCTACATCATTTAAAGATGGATCTACTTTTGGTGGTGATCAATCTTGTTGATTCATCTTATCTCAAATAGCTGGTAAAACTGTTACAATTGATGGTGTTCAAACTCATTTAACATTTGAAAATTTACCTAAGTTAGTAGATGATTCTTCAACTGTTAATGTAGGTCAATATATGCAAGGCAAATATCCTTTTATGATGTTTGCTTTACCAGCAGCAGCTGCAGCAATGGTGACTGTTATTCCAAAAGGTAATAATCGTAAGGTAGCTAGCTCAATTATTTTTTCTGCTGCTTTAACAAGTTTCTTAACTGGAATCACTGAACCATTAGAATTTACATTCTTATTCTTAGCTCCTTGATTGTATTGAGGGTTCCATGCATTTTTCTGTGCAATGTCATTCTGATTTATGAACCTTTTAGGTGCTCATATGGGTATGACTTTCTCTGGCGGATTGATTGATTTCTGTATTTATGGTGTGCTACCTGACAGTTTGGGTGCAGGCGCTAATTGCTATTGAGCAGTTATAATTGGGCTTGTTTTAATTCCTATTTACTATTTTTCTTTCTATTATTTTATTAAAAAGTTCGATATTAAAACTCCAGGAAGAGACGGTGCTGGTGTTAACTTATTCTCTAAAAAAGATTATTTGGCAGCAAAAGAAGGTAAAACATCTGAAATTAACAAATTATCAAATGCAGTAATTAATGCTTATGGTGGTAAAGAAAATATTAAGAATGTTGATGCATGTATAACTAAGTTACGTATTCAAGTTATCGATCCTAATAAAGTCGATAAAAAGCAATTAATGGATTTAGGCGCTCGTGGTGTTGTTAATCCTTCAAAGCAATCTGTATATGCTGTATTTGGTACACAAGCAGATAGAATTAAAAATGAAATGAAAGATATAATATCTGGAAAATCACCTACTATTGATAATCAAAAGTTTGAAAAAGTAGTTAAATCTAATAACACAAAACAAATTAAAACTATTAAACAATTAATGAAAGTGTTTGCACCAGTTGATGGCAAGGTTGTTCCTTTAACTAAAGTTAATGATGAGACTTTTAGCCAAAATATTATGGGTAGAGGTTTTGCTATCATCCCAAGTAATGGAAATTTCGTTTCACCGATTAATGGAACTATTACATTAGTTAATAACCATGCTTTTTCTATTAGATCTAAAGAGGGATATGACATTCTCGTTCATATTGGTATAGATACAGTTAAACTTTCTGATAAAAATGTCTTTAAATATAGTGTTAAAATCGGAGACGAAGTTAATGTAGGAGATAAAATTGTAACTGCAAATCTAAATATGATTAAATCTAATAAATTAGATCCTATCACTCCAGTAATTATCTTGAATGAAACAATAGGTTCTGCAAAGATTAAAACTTTAAAAAACAATATTAATGTAAAAGCAAAAACAGAAGTTATTGAAATTAAATAACTTGTTTATATATAACTTATGTTTTTAAATATTAAACAGATTAATTTAGTAAAATTTTACTAAATTAATTATTTGTATTTATTTAATTAATTATTAAACTTCTGCTTCTCAACCACTAGATGGGAAATTTCCTTTAGTTTCAATTCAGGCTAAAAAGTCGCCAGAACTAATTGATGGATTTAAAGATTTAACTTTTCCTGTAGATGAAATACCACTAAATACACTCCCACCAATATTTATATTGGTTGAGTATTGATTCGGTAAATCTCAAGCAATATAGTTTAAATTTATACATTCATAAAAAGCAGCATAGTTAATTTTTGTTAAACTACTAGGTAATGTTATGGAAGAAAGGTTAGAACATCCATTAAAAGCATTTTCATTAATTTGAGTTAAACTATCAGGAAAGGTTATAGATGCTAATAAATTACATAATTTAAAAGCATTATTTCCAATTGCTAATAAATTTGTACAATTAGATAAATCTATTGAAGTTAATCCTGTACAATTTTGAAAAACACTATCTCCAATTGCTGATAAATTTGTACATCTTGATAAATCTACAGAAGTTAATCCTGTACAATTAGTAAAAGTATAGTAACCAATTGAAGAACAATTAGATCCGTTTTCAAAAGTTAAATTATGAATAAATGATGGGATATTGTTATTATAAAAAACACTATCACGAATACGTGTTACACTAGCAGGAATTTGCATTGTATCGCAAATTCCATCATTATATTCATCTAAGTTAATACCTGATTTAAATCCATTTAAAACACCAGTTTGGTCAATGTCGTAAATTTCATCTGGTAAAATGCTTGTTTTAGTAGAGGATGATCCACAAGCAGTTGTCATAAATGGAATTGATGTTGCAAACCCAATTCCAGACGTAACACACAAAACAGTTTTTAGTAATTTTTTATTTTTCATATTTTTTCTCCTATTTACATATTTATACTCGTTTTTTTTTTTTTTTTTTGCAACAAATTTGAAAAAATAATATAAAGAAAAAGTGATAAAATAAAATATTTCATAGATTACTTATAAAATTAATATAATAAATTAGCACATATCAGCAATTTAATATAGTTGTTAAATAAATTGATAGGTAAGCTGTTACAAGTAAGTATGCTGAATTACCGAAAGTATTAGTATTAATTTATTCAACTAGGATTAAAATCGGTTTCTTATGTGCACTTTACACATAAGGAGTAATATAGTAAATGTCAAGATATACAAAAAGTATTTTTAAAAAATCTAGAAGATTAGGTTTTTCTATTTTAGAAGATAATAAAGAATTTTTAAAGGGAAAGAAAAGAACATATGCCCCTGGACAGCATGGTGCAGATAAACATAAAGTTTCTGGTTATGGTCAACAATTGCAAGAAAAACAAAAGCTTGCTTTAATGTATGGAATGAATGATCGTCAGTTTAGAAGGTTGTTCCAAATTGCCAAGAAAATGAGGGGTTCTACAAGTATGAACTTATTAATTGTATTGGAATCTAGATTAGATAATTTAGTTTACCGTATGGGTTTTGCTAAAACGAGACGTGCAGCAAGACAAATGGTGAGTCATGGTCACATTTTGTTAAACGGTAAAAAATGTTCAATTCCTTCATCAATTATTCCTCTAAATTCGACAATCGAAGTTAAAGAAAATTCTAAAAAAATGGCAGCTTTAGGTGAAAACGAAACAAGAGGTACACTCCCATTTGTCAAGACTGATTTTTCTAAACTTTCTGGTCGATATTTAAGATATCCAGAGAGGAAAGAGCTTAACCAAGAAATTAATGAAACATATGTAGTTGAATGATTCAACCGTTAGTTAAATTTTCATAATAAATAGACCATTATGGTCTTTTTTTTGTTTAATATTATATAATTTGAATAACTTAGTATTTATTTATATATAATAAGATAACATTTAACCAATAAAGTATTAGTTAAATGATTTCTTTGCCTAATATATTAGGCATGCCCATAAAGGAGGATTTATAACTATGGCAAAATATGAAATAATGCTTTTAGTTGATGGAAACCTTGAAGAATCTAAAGTATTAGATTCAATTAAGAGTTTAACAAAACTATTTAGCAATGAAGAAGACTATAAAGAGACATCTTTAGGTCTTAAAGATTTAGCGTACAAGATCAATGGAAACGCAAAAGCATGATATATTCAACTTAATTTTACGTTATCTGATACATCTAAAATTGCTGAATTTAGACGTTTAGCTTTATTAGACAAAGCAATAATTAGAAACTTAATCATTAATTTAGATAAAGACTATGGTGCTACTGCTTTGAAAAACTCTAAGAAAGTAAAACGTAGTGAAAATAAAGCTAAGAAATATAAAGAGAAAATGGCAAAAATTGCTGCTGAAAAAGAAGCTAGAGAAAAGCAAATGCAAGAATTAACAGAAATTAACTCTATAGTTGATTACAAAAGAGAAAAATAATTATGAATAAAGTATTTTTAGTTGGAAGGCTAGTTGCAGACCCAATTGCTTCTGTTACTTCAAAGGGCACTTCACAATCCAAGATTACTATTGCTGTTAATAGTAATAAAATGAAAGATGAAACATATTTTTTTCCATGTATTGCTTGAGCAAACCCAGCAAACTTTATTAATACATTTTTAAAAAAAGGTGATTTAGTAGCTATTGATGGTGAATTAACAAGACGTAGTTACATCTCAAAACAATCTAACCAAACAGTTTATACTACTGAAATTATTGTTAATACAATAAATTCAATAGGTTCTAGAAAACAAACTAACGAATTTGGTAATGCAATTGAAAATGATCAACAAAAAAAATCTATTGATGATGCGTTTAAAACGAATGTAGTTACTAGCAATGAAATGAGTGATCAAAAGATAACGCCCGCCCCACAAACAAATGATGAAATTGAATGATATGATGAATTAAATGAAGGAGACAAATAATATGCAAATTAATAAGAAAAATTCTAAACCACGTAAATCTAAAATATTTATGAAGAAAAAACCTTGTGTTTTATGTCAACAAGGTGTAATTTATATAGATTACAAAAATACTGAATTACTAAGTAAATATTTAGCATACAATAGTAAAATTTTACCACGTAGAATTACTGGTTGTTGTGCTAAGCACCAAAAAATGATAGCTAATGCTATTAAAAGAGCAAGAATTGTAGCGCTATTACCATTTGTAAAAGATTAAGGTGTAAACATGCCAAATTTAAATTGAGAAAAATTTGAACAAAGTGGAATTGCTAAACAAAATTTTCATTGATTAAAAAAAATTATACTTGGCTTCCTAGCGGGTATTTTTGTTGCTATGGGTTATGTAGCAATGATTATGATTGTTGGGAACGATACTAACAGTACAACTCCAGGATTAACAAAGTTCTTTGGATCAGTTATTTTCTGTGTTGGTATCTTAATGTGCATGTTTGTAGGTGCTTGTTTATTTACTGCTAATTGTGCAATTTATGCAGGAGTATTAACAAAAAAATGTTCAAGAAAAGTATTTTATATTGATCTTTTTTATACATTTATTGGTAATTACTTAGGTTCTGTATTCATGGCTTGTATGATTTATGGTATTGGTTTGCTTGACTCAAAGGGTACGACTGATCTTGTAATACAAATTTCAAAGACTAAGATTGAATTAGATTGATGAAAAACATTCTTATCAGCTATCATTACTAATTTTTTAGTTGTTGGTTGTGTAATTTCTTTTTCTATATTTGAAAATAAAGTTGTTGGATTTTTAAGTACACTAATTATGATTACTGCATTCGCTATTTGTAGTTACCAACACGTTGTTGCTAATATGTTTATTACAACAATCGGTGGCTTCTATGGAATTTTTAATGGTAATTTAGGATTGTTAGGTAAAATGTTTTATCAATGTATTTTGATGTCATTACTAGGAAACTTTACTGGTGGTGTTTTCTTAACATACATGTATTATTTAGTTTGAAACAAATTAAATGTTACAACAACAATTAAAGGAGTTTAATTAATGCAAGTTATTTTAAAAAAAGAAGTAAAAGGCTTAGGAAAGATTAATGATATTGTTAATGTTAAAGATGGTTATGCAAAAAACTATCTTATCCGCAATGGTATTGCAGTAATAGTTAATGATAAAAATATGCAAAACTTAAAATCTATTTTACAAAAAGAAGCAGATTTTGAAAAAGAGCAGTACGATAAAGCAGTTGCTCTAAAAGAAAAGATCGAAAAAGTAGAATTAAATTTTTATTTAAATGCTCAAAATGGTAAAGCATTTGGTAGTGTTTCAGTTATTCAAATTATTAATGAACTAAAAAATAAAGGTATTTCTATTCACAAATACATGATAGTTAATGATGACAAGACATTTGATTTAGGAATTCATTTTATTCAAATTGAATTGCATAAAGGCGTTATTGTTAAATTAAAAATAAATGTTAAAGAACAAAACAAATAATTCAATTACAGGGAGGCATCTAATATGGCAATTGACCAATCAATAGAAAAACTTGAAATTATGGTTATTGGTAGTATTCTAAATGAATCTGCTTCTTTAGATAATGCAATGTCTAAATTAGAACCTAAAGATTTTTCTAACAATCAATTAGGTATTATTTTTTCTGTGGCTAGCGCACTAAAGCGTGAAGCTAAAGCGGTTGATGCTAATAGCGTAACTACATATTTAGATGCTCACGAAGAATTGCAATTTTCTAATTATTCAGAAACAATTAACAATATTAATAGACAATTTATAGTATCTGTCGACATTGATGATAAAATTGATACAATTAAAGAACAAGCTATCAAGAGAAATTTAGATAGATTTGCTTCATCGATTTTTGATACAAAAATAGATCATGTTTCATTCAACGATCAAATTCATGAAATTGAACGTAATTTTATGTCGATTATTGGAGCTAAAAAATCAGCTAAATTTAAAAATATGACTGAAGTATCTGAAACTTATCAACAAAGAATTCAAGTAGTGGTTAATTCTAAATCTGAATTATTAGGTGTTACTTCAGGATACCAAGACATTGATCGCATTCTTAACGGCTTTCAAGACGGGAATTTAATTATTTTAGCTGCTCGTCCTGGTGTTGGAAAAACTGCTCTTGCATTAAACTTTTTAATTAATGCAGCAGATAGTATTATTCAAAAGAATGAAAAATCAGAAAATGGTAAAAAGGATGTTGTAGTAATGTTTTCCTTAGAAATGGGTGCAGATCAATTATTTTCAAGAATGGTTGGCATTAAAGGAAGTTTACCTGTTAAACTATCAAGAATTAAAAATTATTCAAATCTTGAATGACGTTCATTTAATGAGACAATTAACTCAATTGAAGAATTACCAATTTTAATTGATGATTCAAGTGATTTATCAATTCTTGATGTTCAATCAAGACTTAAACAAATTAGTAATGATTACAACATTAAATTAGTTGTTTTAGATTACTTACAATTATTGAAAGGACCTAAAGGTGTTACTCAAAATAATCGTCAACAAGAAGTTGCATTTATTTCAAGAACTCTTAAAGGGATTGCTCGTGATAAAGATATTAATGCTCCTGTCATTGCTATTGCTCAATTATCTCGTGCTATTGAACAAAGAGCAGGCGTTAAAGGAAATGCTCGTCCACAATTATCAGATTTAAGAGAATCAGGTGCTATTGAACAAGATGCAGACATCGTGACATTCTTACAATATAAACAAAATGAAACATTTGATCCTACTGAAGAAGGATCCGTAGTTCAACAAAATGAAACTTCTCAAAATACAAACAGCGTTATTGTAGAATTTATTATTGCTAAACACCGTAATGGTGAAATCGCAAATATAAATTTAGTATTTGATAAAACATCAAGTACTTTCTTACCTATTACTTCTGATAATAGTCAAAATAATATTAATTAAGAATATAATTTAAATATGTCTATTTCTAGAAGTAAAAAGATAAAAAAAATAGGTTTATTAGGGTTGGCGTTAACTTTAGTTATTCCTACAATGACTTTAACATCTTGTGGTAAGATTTCTCAATATTATTTGCCAGTATTAGTTGGAGGCCCAAACCAAGCAAATAGTCCCTTTAGAAACATTGCTACTTCAATGAAAGATGTTGATAACAACAATGTTGATTACATTCCAAGTAATTATGATTATTACTTGAATCTTTCTTCTGCTTCTTCTGCAACTACTTTATATAGTTATGCTCAGCCATATGATTTATCACAAAGTGATTTAGACCCTTCTAATTTGCCTATGATGCAAGAAGAATGATATTCTTCTAGCGACCAAAGCGCATTCAAATTTACTTATACTACTAAAGATCCGAGCGATGAAACTAAAAAGATAAATCATTTTACTGCAAGAAACTATAACATTGGTGCAACTACTTCAGCAATTAATAGCATTTCATCAAACGCCTCTACATTACTTAGTTATATGTTATACTATCAACTTCACTTGGTAGACGGATTTATTGCTGATAGTGATCATAAAACTGATAATCTTGCAAAAATGTATGGTGGTGGTGTAACTGGTTTAGATATTTTAATTTCAAATAGTGCTAAAAAATTTCTTGAATATAACTACGATTTATCTAATTCTATTTCAAGTTCAAAATCAAAATTAAAATTTGGTCAATCTGCTTGTGATATTCAAGTATTAAGTAGCGGATTAGGAGATAATCATTTCGGTTTTTTAACAAACTATGATGATAAAACTAACATGTTAGATACATCATACCCATATGCTGAAACAAAACAAGATCCAGATGATAGTACTAAACAAATTGTTTCAAGCTATAGACCAATTCCATTTTTATTTAATATGAATAAAATGACATTTAATTGATACAACCCTAATCCATCCAATAAAGATTTTTTGCCTAACAATTGATTAATTTCTGATAAATCAATAGTTGATAATGCCGTTTTAAATAGTAAAACATGAGATAAGTATTTTGATATTACAAAACAAACAACAAAAAAAGTAAGCTCATTAAATATGAATGTCAATATTCAAAAATCTAATATTTCTACTTCTGACTTTGATTTTGATGAATTTAACAAGGAACCTTCATTGAAAAATTTAATTACTGGAAGTGATATATATAATTCAACATTTGTTGGATTAGCTTCTTATGTTATATATACAATTACTAATAAACAAAATGATGGAACAGAAATCAAGGAAAAAATTCCTGTATTTACAGGAGTAACAGGAATTTATCCTTTATATTTCTTATTAGATAAGGATGTATATTCACCTAAATCTGAAGATGATTCCTCTGTATATTTTTTGGATTCAAAAAAATTAGAAAAAAAAGAAAATAAATTAATTAAATTCTTAACTGATCGTAAATCTGACCCTGCATCTAATCTAAATGGAATAAAATATTTCTTCTCAACAAAGAGTGGTAATAATTGAATGTGTAATGTTAACGACTTGATTACATACTAATGGAGATTAATATTACTACCTCTTGGAAAGAAATTATTTATAAAGAAACCAAAAAAGATTATTGAAATAAACTCTCTAATTCTGTAGATGAATCTTATGCTACAAACATTTGTTATCCACCAAAAGAATTAGTCTTTGCTTGTTTTAATTATTTTAATTTTGAAGATACAAAAGTAGTAATTTTAGGTCAGGATCCTTATTACATCCCTAAAATGGCTAATGGGTTAGCATTCGCTACTAGTAATGATAAATTACCTATGTCTTTAAAAAACATCTACAAAGAATTAAAATCTGATCTTAATGTTGTAAAAGTAGACGGTGATTTATCTAAGTGAGCTAAACAAGGTGTTTTATTATTAAATAATGCTTTAACTGTTACAAGAGATAAACCAAATTCTCATTTAAAATTTGGTTGAGACACTTTCACAAATAATATTATTAAGGAAATTGATACAAATCTTGATGGAGTTATTTTTGTTTTATGAGGTAATTTTGCACAAGCAAAAGAAAAACTATTAGCAAATAAAAACAACTATGTTTTAAAAGCGGCCCATCCGTCCCCATTAAGTTGTCATTATGGTTTTTATGGATGTAAGCATTTTTCAAAGATTAATGAAATTTTAAAAAAAAATAATAAAAAGATAATTCTTTGATAAATATAATAATTTATAAATATATGCTAAATATCCTAGCTTATTTTAAATCTGGGGATGGTGAAAATCAGCCTTCAATTAACTCAATAGATGTTATTGCTGTTTTTGCAGCATTTATTCTAGCAACAATTTTCTTATTATTTATTAAAAAAAATTACTATCGTTTATTTAAAAAACAACGTTACTACATTTTCCCTAAAATGTCAGTAAGAGGAATTACAAATGTTGCAATGGTAATTTCTATTTCCATTGCTTCAATTTTGTTGTTAACAATTTTGTCTGCTGGATTTATGGCTGTAATTTTTAGAGCATATCCTGGTTGAAGAAGTACTATTGAAGGTGTTCTTATTAAGATTGGTGGATTATTATTTGGACCCATTATTGGATTGTTTATTGGTGCATTTACAGATTTATTAACAGTAGGTATCACGGCAGGTATGTTCCATTATGGTTATTTTATAGTAGCTATGGCATATGGATACTTTTCAGGAATTATTAGAACAATAATTACTTTGTCTAGAAATAGAGAATTACCATTTTTGTCATTGTCTTCATTATTTATGACAGGAGCTTTTTCATTGCTGCTTTGTTTTATTGTTTTTATGAATAAAATAGATGTTTATCATATTGGTTTATTCGGTCATGACATAGAGTTTCAAAAACAAACATTAGAAATTATTTTTTCATGCGTTTTTGTTGTTGGCTTTGTAAGTTTATGAGTATTAGGATTAACATTAGATTTTTGAAAGCTTGTTTATTCTTTTAAGAAGTTTATTTATGATGCTAAATATATTGCTCCGATTAAAAGATATAAACATAAATTAATGCGTAGACATAATAAACAATTTGTTGCAGATAAGCATATTAATTGAGTTTGTAAGACAGAGAAAAAAAGACAGTTAGCATTAGGTAATTTAAAAAGAATCTCAAAGAAGATTGACTTTGACAAAATTACTATTTGATTTAATTATTTTGCTCCAGTATTAGTAACTGTATTTACATGTGAAGCAATTGTTGAAATATTAATCATGCCGGTATTTGATTTAGAGTTCTCTACATTGCCATATGATTACTGATTTGTATTTAGATTATTAATGTTATGTTTTATGATTCCAATTAACATTATTATTATTTTCCCTATATATCGGATTGTTTCGCCTTCGATGAAATATGATTACAATAAAGATATTATCGAAAGTATCCGTACACCAATTCACATTGATTAACATGACTAAAGAACAATTAAAACAAATTGCTAGAAAATATAAATTTGATCTTGATGAAGAACAAGCAGAAGTTCTTGCTAAGGATTTTTCAAGATTTCTTAAAAATTTAGAAAAAATGCAAACTATTAATGTATCTAATACACATCAGACACATTATTGTGTTGATGTTTCATGCAATACATTAAGAAAGGATGAACCAGTAAATGTGGATCATCCAGAAGAATTTACTAAAAATGCTAAAAATAAATTAGAAAAATATATCACTGTAAAATAATGAAACGCTCTTTAATAATCAAAAAATATCAAGATCTGAAATCTGGAAAAGTTAATATTTCCGAATTATATCAATCTTACCTTAGCAAAGTAGAAAGTATTAAAGAGACTAATTCTATTATTACCCCTATTAATGTTAATTTAAAAAAATTTAAATTAACTGATAATCCATTAAGTGCTTGTTTTTATACATTGAAAGATAATGTATCAACAAAAGGAATTAGAACTACGGGTGCTAGTAAGATGCTAGAGCACTATATTCCTCCATATAGTGCTACGCTATATGAGTTATTACAAAAGTCAAATGCTATTTTAACTTCAAAATCTAATCTAGACCAGTTTGCAATGGCAGGGACTGGGTTAGAGTCTTCTTATGGTGAAGTATCTAATGTTTTAGATCTTTCTAGAATTTCAGGTGGTAGTTCATCAGGAAGCGTAAATTTAGTGGCTATTGGTGTGGTAGATTTCGCAATTGGTAGTGACACTGGTGATTCTATTAGAAGACCCGCTTCATTTTTAGGGGTTGTTGGATATAAACCAAGTTACGGTTTAGTTTCACGTTATGGTGTTTTACCATATGCTCCAAGTCTTGATCATGTGGGTGTAATTGCTAAAAAAGTTTCTGATTGTGCTCTTGTAGCTGATCAAATTTGTCAATTTGATCCAAAAGATTATACAAGTCAAAAATTAGAACACGATTTTTTTGATAATTTAAAAGAATTAAAAAATATGAAAATTGCTATCATTAGAGGAATAGAAGATGCTATCGCTCCTAATGAGAGAAAACTTTATTTAAATGCCTTAGATAAGATAAAGAAAGCTGGACACACAATTGTAGAAAAATCTACTGATTTTTCTTTATTAGATTCAATAGGTGTAGTTTATCAAGTGATAAGTAACGTCGAAGGTTTGAGTTGTTATGGATCATTTACCGGGATTCCATTTGGTGAAAATGTTGGTGGTGATAATTATGAATCTATTGTATTTAATAATCGTAATACTTTTTTTAATAAACAAGTTAAGAAACGCTTTATCATGGGTGCATATGTAACAAGCGATACTAATTTTGAGTCAGTTTATATTCATGCCAAAAAAGTGAGAACATTACTCATTAACTTAGTTAATAGTTTATTAGATGATGTAGATGGATTATTAATTCCGTCTGCTTCATCTATTGCCCCGAAAATTGAGTCTATTAAAAAAGATTTATGTCATTGTACTCATGCTGATGATTGTTTAATATTAGGAAATTTTGCAGGTTTGCCATCAATTACTATTCCTTGTGGTAAATTCGATAATATGCCTTATGGAATAAATATTAATTGTAAACAAAAACAAGATCAAAAGATGTTTGACATAGCTTATACAATTGAAGGAATATTAGGAGAAAAATATGAATAATTTTTTACCAACAATAGGTATTGAAGTGCATATTGCACTTAATACTAAGAGTAAAATGTTTTCTCCTAGTAAAAATAATCACAATGATCAGATTAATACTAACATCAATGAAATTGATTTAGCGTTACCAGGTGTAATGCCTTCAGTTAATGAAAATGCTGTTGTAAAAGCAATTAGATTAGCGACTGCATTAAATATGAAGATTGATCAAAACGTAAGATTTGATAGAAAAAATTATTTTTATCAAGACTTACCTAAGGGATATCAAATTACACAACAATTTTATCCTATTGGACAAAATGGTAAAATTGATATTTCTAATAAATCAATTGGTGTAGAAAGAATTCACATAGAAGAAGATACTGCAAAGCAAATAATGTTAGGAGATAAACTTTGTTTGGATTATAACCGTGCTGGTGTTCCTTTAATTGAGGTTGTATCTCGTCCTGATATTCATTCTGCAGTTGAAGCATATGAATATTTAAATAATTTAAGGAGAATAGTTTCTTTCTTAGATATCTCTGACGCTAAAATGGAAGATGGTTCAATGAGAGCAGATATTAATATTTCTATTGCTCCAAGAGGTTTTGACAAATTAGGTACTAAAGTTGAAATTAAAAACATCAATTCATTCAATAACATCATGAAAGCAATTGATTATGAAATTGATCGTCAGTCTGAATTGTTGTTAACTGGTAATAAAATAGAACAAGAAACACGCAGATGAGATGATACAACAAAAACAACTGTTTTTATGCGTGCTAAAACAAACGCAATTGAATATTCATACTTTACTGAGCCTAACATTATTCACATTCTATTAACAACTGATTTTGTTAATAATGCAATTGGTTCGATTAATAAATATCCGAGTGTTATTAAAAAAGAACTTGAAGATTTAAATATTAATCCTTCTTTAATAAATTTATTACTTGATGATTATGATCTCTACAAAATTTTTAATAAGGTAACAATAGATTCTAACAATCCTACACAAGCAATTACATGAATCGTAATTGAATTAGTTGCTATTCTAAAAAAAGAAGCTAAATCATTAAAAATAATTTCTAGCGAACAAACAGATTCAATTATCGAAATGATTTTATTAATTGATAAAGGCGAAATAAATGGTAAACAAGCTAAAACAATTTTTGAAAAGATTATTTTGGAAAACAAAAAACCAAGAAATTTAATTGAAGAATTAGGATTTAAGCAAATTACTGATCACAATATAATTACTGATATTTTGAATAAAATTATTCAAAATAATTCTAAAATGGTTCAACAATACAATGAACGTCCTGAACGTGCAGAAAAATTTTTTATTGGTCAATTAATGAAAGAGACTCATGGACAAGCTAACCCAGTTGTGTCAATGAAGATACTAAAAGAGTTATTAAAAAAATAAATTTTATATATAATTACTTACAAATATTAAAGGTGGTGAAAACAACAAGATGTCTAAAGTAGTAGTTAAAGACGGTGAATTAAATGATGCACTAAAGAAATTTAGTCGTATTACTAGTGAAACTAGAAGAACCGCACGTAAACACGAATA
This sequence comes from uncultured Mycoplasmatota bacterium, assembly GCA_949500635.1. GTDB lineage: Bacteria > Bacillota_I > Bacilli_A > Mycoplasmatales > Mycoplasmoidaceae > Malacoplasma_A. The sequence goes on along the minus strand of CATAWQ010000001.1, from coordinate 29,729 downwards.
TTACTTACGTCCAGGTCTTAGAGCTAAAGAAAAATCTAAAGAAGCTGCAAGATACAATAAACGTAAATACTAATTAAATCCTCTTTGAGAGGATTTTATTATTTTTATATTCAATTAATGCTTTAGCAATTTGGTCAGGACAACTTGTTCCTCTGCCTCTGCAGTCAATACCTTTAAGAATATTAATTACTTCATCAATTGATTTACCAATAACTAATTTACTAACAGCCAATGTATTACCAGGACAACCATTAGTAATCTTGCATGACTGAATGATATTATTTTCAATATTAAAATCAAATTGTGTTGAACAAACTCCTTTAGGGGTGTAACTGTATTTCATATAGTTATTATAATCACTCATGGAAAGCTTTCTTGTAGAAACTTTTTCCTAATTGTGCTGCACAGCAATAACCGAAAGAAATAGCTAGTGCATAACCAATCATCTCTGGACAATATTGAGATAATGAAGAGAAACCTCCAAAGTTAAGGTTTGGAATTATTACAAACATTATTCCAATTAATGTTAAGCATGTAATTGATAATGTGATTGGCAAACTTGGTCTTGATTGAAATAATGGAATTTTACTTGTTCTTAACACAAGAACAACTCCCATTTGAGTTAACAAACTAACTAAGAATCAACCGGTTTGGAATAAACTAAGTGTTTCTTGACTTCCACCTCAATTTAATCCATATCTCATGATGGCGAATGTTGTTATGTCAAATATGGTGCTAATTGGACCTATAAATAACATAAACTTTAAAATACTTATAGCATTTCAGTTTTGTGGTTTTTCAAAATACTCTTTATCCACATGATCTCATGGTAAAGCGAATTGACAGAAGTCAGAAATCATATTAAGAATTAAAATTTGGATTGATTGCATTGGCTCAAATCTTAATCAAATAGTAGCAATTAACATGCTTAATACATTTCCAAAGTTGCTCGAAACTGTCATCTTAATGTATTTAATAATGTTGGCAAATGTTTTCCTACCTTCAATGATCCCATTTTCAAGAACCATAAGATTCTTTTCTAATAGAACAATATCTGCACACTCTTTCGCAATATCAACTGCAGTATCAACAGATATTGCAATGTCTGCTGCTCTCATAGCAGGAGCATCATTAATACCGTCCCCCATAAATCCAACAATATGTTTTTTAGATTTAATAGCTAGTACTACACGTTCTTTTTGCTCAGGAGATAATTTAGCAAAAACATTGACATCCATTACAATGTTTTTTAATTCATCATCACTCATATTTTCAATATCTGAACCTAATAAAATTTTGTCAACTTTAATCCCAACTTTTTTACATATATATTTTGTAATCAATTCATTATCACCAGTTAATACTTTAACCTTTGTACCTCTGTTTTGCATTGCCTTAATAGCACCAGATGCAGACATTTTAGGCGGATCTAATAATGCGATATAACCAATTAAACACAAATTCTTTTCATCACCTACATTAAAACCATCTTTCTTACTAAATTTTTGATTATTAATGGCAATAGCTATTACTCTCATACCTTCCTCTGATAAATCATTAATAGTTTCTTTAATTTTTATTTTTAATTTATCATCTAATGGTTTACGTTCTCCATTAATTTCAGCATATGAGCATACAGAAACAATTTCTTCAATAGCACCTTTTGTTACCAATTGAGTTTCTCCCGCTTTGTCTTGTAAGACAACGCTCATTCTTCTTCTTTGAAAGTCAAATGGAATTTCATCAATCTTTTTAAAATTTAGTACTTCCTCATTTAACCCAGATTCATTAGCCTTACTAATAATTGCTAAGTCTAATAGATTTTTTAAACCAGTTTGGTAATAACTATTTAAAAAACCATAAACTAGTACTCGATTGTCTTCTTTACCATTTAAATTAATATGACGTTCAAGAACAATTCTATCTTCTGTTAATGTTCCAGTTTTATCAGTACATAAGACATCCATTGCTCCGAATGATTGAATAGCATTTATTTTTTTTACAATAATTTTTTGCTTAGATAATTTAAATGATTCTTTAGCTAAGTTAACTGTAACAATCATTGGGAGCATTTCAGGAGTAATACCAACTGCAACTGCCAATGTGAATTCAAGAGCTTCTACTCACCCGTTTTTATTAACAATAGTGCCACTTAAAATAAAAATTATTAATGCTAATACTAGCATGGTGAAGATCAATAAAGTACTTACTGATCTAATACCTTTGTCAAAATTGGTTTTAGGTTTTTTGTTTTGGATACTTTTAGCTACTTTACCAAAATATGTTCCTTGCCCAATTGATATTACTATTCCTTTAGCAGTACCACTTGATACTGTTGTACCCATAAAACATAAATTACTTCGATCTAAAGCTTGTTCAGAATCTAAATTATTGGTAGCAAATTTTTCGATGGGTTCAGATTCACCAGTTAATGCCCCTTGAGAAACGAATAAGTCTTTAGCGTTAATGATTTTAAGATCAGCAGGAATCATATCTCCAGCTGCTAAATGAATGATATCACCTACACATACATCTTCAATTGGAATTTCTTTTTTAATTCCTTCTCTTTCAACAGCAGTTGTAGTTGTAATCATCTTTTTAAGTTTTTCGGATGAATTAAAACTTCTAATCTCTTGAAAGAATCTAATTCCAGAAGAAATTAATACCATTCCTATGATGATACCAAAGCAAATTCAACTGTCTCTACTAATTGTATGATTAGGTCCGGGTATTACAATATTTAATAATGCAATAACCATTAATACAATAGAAAAAGGAGTAAAGATCGCAGAAAGTAATATTTTTGTTTTTTGAAATTTTTGTTTTGCAACAACAGAATTGTTACCTAGTTTATCTAAATTCTCCTCTACTTGTTTTTGTGTCAAACCCGTATTACTAGAATTTAGTTGTTTTATAGTTTTGTCAATAGATTGACTGGAAAACTCTAACAACTTTTTGTTGTAAGTTTGAGAGATTGTAGGTTTTTTAAAACTTCTATTTCTTTGTTTTTTCATAATCTTTCTTTTTGTATAGAAAGACCATGAGATTTACAATTTAAATTAATAGATAGAATTAACGAATGAACTATCTATCAATATATAAATGCAACTCCACAGGTCCATACATTAATTCCTTTCTTATGTGTCTATTATATTTATAAAATATAAAATGTAAAATATGTTTATAATATTTTAAGTAATAAAACAAATTATGGCAGTTAAAAGACAAGTAAGACTTGAATGTACTGTATGCAAGCATATTAATTATTTGACATACCGTAATCCTAAGTCTACACCAGAAAAATTAGAACTTAAGAAATTTTGCAAACATTGCAGAAAAACTACTCTTCACAAGGAAACTAAGGCTAAGTAATGAACGCTAGTTCTCTTTCTTACAAAGAAACTAAAGTTTTAGAGTTATTAAATAAAAATAAAGCCGATGGTTTTATTTTTATTTCCACTTATAATAGATTTTGAATTACTGGAGTAAATACTACTTTTGGTTATGTCATTGTAACTAAAAATAATACATATTATTTAATTGATGCACGTGACTATGAATGTTGTAAAAGTCAATTAAAAAGCATTAAATGTGTTTTATATGAAAAACCAGGTGATTTAAACAAATTAATTAAGCAGCTTAATATTAAAACATTGATGTTTGAAAAAGATTATATTTCTTATATTGATTTTAACAATGTGTTAAAACCATTGAAAGTAAAATTAATTGCTACTGATACAATGATTTTAAGAGCACAAAAAACAGACGAAGAAATCGCTCTTATACGAAAGTCAATGAAGATTGCTGTCAAAGCAATTAATTTTATTAAAAAAAATATTAAACCAGGAATGACTGAGCTATCAGTTAAACAAATGTTGACTATTAAGATGATAGCAGAAGGAGCAACAGCTACCAGTTTTGATTTGATTGTTGCTTTTGGTGAAAATACTGCTAATCCTCACCATCAATCTACTAATAGAATCCTTAAAAAGGGTGAATTTATCACTTGTGATATTGGTTGTGTTTACAAAGGATATTGTTCAGATATCACAAGAACATTTTGATTAGGTAATCCTTCTAATAAAATGTTAGAAATGTACAACCTTGTTTTAGAAGCTAATAAAAAAGGTATTGCTGCAGCAAAAGCAGGTATATTAGGAAGTAAACTAGATTCAGTATGTAGAGATTGTATCTCTACAAATAAAAAATATGCAGATCTATTCTGTCATGGAACTGGACACGGAGTTGGTATCGAAATTCATGAATTACCAAATGTTAAACAAACATACAATAAGCCTATTTTAAATAATTCTATAATAACTATCGAACCAGGAATATATGAACCAGGGTTTGGTGGGGTTAGAATTGAAGATTCAATCTTGGTTACCGAAAAAGGCGCTGAAATATTAACAGCTAAAGCTGGCAAATAAAAAATGCAAGAATGACTCTTGCATTTGTTTTTATTAATGGCGGAGACGATGGGACTCGAACCCATGCACCGTAGAACGATCTAACACCTTAGCAGGGTGTCCTCTTAACCACTTGAGTACGTCTCCAAAAGTTAATATTATTATAAAAAAAATATGTACTTATAATATTATTGTTTATATGACGTTAAAAATAGTTAGCAGCAAGCTTGCTAAATTTGCTAAAAAATTAATTTCTGATAAAAAATATCGAGATAGTTCGAACATGTTTATTTGTGAATCAACAAAAGTAATTAAAAATATTATTTCCCAAGGATATAAATTAAATTATTTATTAATTACTCGTGATTCCAAGTATTTAAATGACTTCAAGTCATTACCTAATGCATGATTGATTAGCAATCAAATATTAAGGTCTATTTCATTGTTAAAAAATTCAGATGGAACAATTGCAATTTTTGAAAAGAAAATAAATAAGATTCAAATTAAACCTGATGGTAAATATTTAGTTTTAAATAAAATTCAAAATCCTGGTAATTTAGGAACAATAATTAGGACAGCGTGTGCATTTGATATTGATGGAATCTATATTACTAATGATTCAGTAGATTTGTTTCATCCAGAAACTATTAGAAGCGCCATGGGATATATTGGTATTACTCTAATTGCAATTTATTACAATTACTTTGATGTAATTTCTTTATTGCAAAAAAATCACATCAAAGTCTATGCCACATCATTAAATGAAAAATCAACTGATGTTAATAAAGTCAAGTTAACTAAAGGAATGGCAGTTGTTTTTGGAAACGAAGGTAATGGATTAAATCATAAAGAAATTAGAGTTTGTGATAAATCAATATATATAAACACAAACCCCAAAGTTGAATCTTTAAATGTAGCAGTAGCTACTGGAATAATTTTAAGTAAAATTAATTAAAATGAAATCTGTTATAGTTAATAAAAATGATGCTAATCAAAGAATAGATAATTTTGTTAAAAAAGCTTTTCCTAAACTTTCATTAACTCAAATTTATAAATACTTAAGAATTAAGAGAATTAAAGTTAATAACAAAAAAGCAGTTATTAACTATCAATTACAATTTAATGATAAAATTGATCTTTACATTAATGATGATTTATTATCAAATGATAATAAGAAAGATTATTTATTAACAAATAAACCAATTGACATTATTTATGAAGATAACAACATTTTGTTGGTCAATAAACCTGTTGGATTAGTTGTTCATGAAGATGATACAAAAAATCCTGACACATTATTAAATAGAATCAAAAATTATCTAATTAAAAAGAATGAATGAGATTATGAAAATGAAAATTCATTCATTCCAAGTCTTGTAAACCGAATTGATCGTAATACATCCGGGATTGTCTTAGCAGCTAAAAATGCAGAAGCATTAAGAATTCTTAATGAAAAAATGAAAAATCATGAAATTCAAAAAATTTATTATGCAAGAGTTCATGGAATTGTTGACCCAAAACAAGGCAAGCTTATAGGTTTTTTAACAAAAAAAAGTCTAACTAATATGGTTAAGGTTTCAAAGAAACCTCTAAATAAAGATTCTAAACAAATTATCACTAAATATAAAACCATTTCTCATAATAAGGAGACGAGCTTGCTAGAAATTGAATTAATTACCGGTAAGACTCACCAAATAAGAGCTCATATGGCTTTTATTGGTCATCCATTAGTAGGTGAACGAAAATATTCTAATGATAGTGTTAAAAAAAACAAAGGTTATCAACACTTATGTGCATATAAAATTAAATTTTGCTTTAAAACAAATGCATCTATTCTTAATTATTTAAATAATAAAGAATTCAAATTAAAAGATATCAATGTGTAGTTTATTATTTTTATAATATTTATATGAATAAAACTAATATCTTTAAATTTGTTAAAAACCCTGTGTTTAAAAATACTATGTATTTTATATATGTAGGGTTAATTATTTTATTTTCTATTTTAGGAATAGTAGATCAATTATTAGGTTTTTTATTAAGATCAGCAAATCCAATAGGAGTAGGCACATTATCAATTTTTGGCTTTATTGCAGTGGTTCTGATTGTTTTATTCATAATCTATAAGGTTATTCAATTGATTAAAAATAAGAAACCAATAATTACTACTAAAGAATAAAATACCATATAAAGTAAAAATACTTAATATGGTTTTATTTTTTTGTATATAATACTCTACACATAAAAATTAGGAGGAAATAAATTTGGTAAAAATTAGACTAACAAGACTTGGAAAACATAAAGATCCATTTTACCGTATAGTAGCTACTGATTCTAGAACAAAAAGAGATGGTGGTTTTATTGCTATATTAGGTACATATGAACCATTTTCAGGTAAAACTGTTATTAACAGTCAATTAACTTTAGATTTCTTATCTAAAGGTGCTCAACCAACTGACACCATTCTTAATTTATTTAAGAGCAATGGTATTTGAGGGGAATTTTTAAAAACTAAAAATTCTAAAAAAGTTAAAAAACACCGCAGATCAAAAAAATCTAAAAAAGCTGCACCTAAAAAAGATGTTGCTATAAAAACTGCTGAGGTAAAAACTGAAGCAAAATAGTAATGCGTATTACAATTTTAACTTTGTTTCCTGAAATGTTTAATGGCATTATTGAATCTTCAATAATAGGTCGTGCAATTCATGATAAAAAAGTTAAGATTAAAATTATTAATTTTAGAGATTTTTCTAAAGATAAACATAAAAAAGTTGATGATTACCAATATGGTGGTGGTGCTGGAATGGTACTTAAATTACAACCAATAGTTGATTGTTTAAAACAAATTAAAACAAAAAACTCACATGTTGTATTGATGTCGCCACAAGGTAAACAATACAATCAAGTTAAAGTGAAGCAATTTGCTAAATACAAAGATTTGATTATTATTGCTGGACATTATGAGGGGTTCGACGAAAGAATTATTCATTATGTTGATGAAATAATCTCAATTGGTGATTATATCCTTACAGGAGGAGAGATTCCAGCAATGGTTTTAGTTGATTCAATTACTAGAACATTAGAAGGAGTAATCTCTAAGGATTCACTACAATCTGAGTCTTTCACCAACAATCTACTAGATTATCCGATTTATACAAAACCAGTAGATTTTGAAGGACATAAAGTACCAGACATATTATTGTCAGGTAATCATAAAAAGATTGATAAATTTAGAAATAAACAAAGGTTAATAAAAACAAAAAATATGCGTAAAGATATCATAAAGAAAGGAAAATAATTCATGAAAAAAATTAATAGTACAAAAATTCTAAATCAATTAGAAAAAACTCAGATGAGAAATGATTTACCTGAATTCCGTTCAGGAGATACAATTTCTGTACACGTTAAAGTCATTGAAGGTAACAAGACAAGAGTTCAAAGATTTGATGGTATTGTTTTAAAGGTAACAGGTAAAGGATTATCTAAATCTTTTACTATTCGTAAAGAATCTTCTGGAATTGGTGTTGAAGAAACTTTCTCTTACCACTCACCATTAATTGTTAAGATCGATGTTAACAGACGTGGTAAGGTTAGACGTGCTTATATTTCATACATGAGAGAACGTTCAGGAAAATCTGCTCGTATTAAACAAGCTAAGAAATAATTTTTAAATTATTCATGGATACAATTAGCAAGAATCCAAAGACTAAAAATTTTAAGATTGGTTCTTTTCATCATGTTAAAGTCAAAAATGGAAGCATAAAGTTTAAAAAACTTTATCAACTTTCTACTTGACAACGTTATGTGTCTGCCATTTTGATTGGAATATTTATGGCAGTTATAGTTCAATTCTTAATTAAAAATACTGGTCTTTACAACACTGGTCTATCTGCTATTATTCAAGGGTTCTCAAGACTAATTTTTACTATTATGAATCATAATGGTGTAGATAAAAGTACAGCAGAATTAGTTTTTAATTTACTGTTTTGAATAACATATTTTATTTTAAATATTCCATTATTTATTTTTTCTTATTTTAAAGTAGGTAAAACATTTACCAAACTTACATTAGTTTATTTACTTTTTAATACATTGTGTGGATTTGGATTATCATCAATTAAAGGTGTTAATGATGTATTTATTTTTGGAAAAACAATTGCAGAATCTAGAAATGTTTTAGCAGAAAATAAAGTATATGTAATGCCTTTTTATTTTAATGGTCATCCTGAATTATTTGATACAGAACATGATCCAATTAAAACTTTCTTTTTATTTTTAACTGCATCTATTTATGGTTTATTATCATCTACAGCTTTTTCAATCGTTTATATAATTGGAAGTTGTTCAGCTGGATTGGATATTGTCTCAATTTATTATGCTACTAAAAAAGGTAAAAGTATTAGTAGTATGTTAGTAACTATAAATACTATTTCAATGGTTATTGGATCTACAATGGGTTCATATTTATCAGCTGGAATTATTGATTCTAATTGTTATAGCTGACATTTTTTCTTTTCAGCAAACTTATTTGCTTCTTATTTAAGCATTATTATTTTTGGTTTTGCTTTAAATAAATATTTCCCTTTAAATAAAAACGTTAAAGTAGAAATTTTTTCAGATAATCAATCTGAGATTCGTAATTATTTATACAAAAATAACTATACTCATCCATTATCAATTTTTGATAACACTGGAGGATATAGTTTAAGACAACACAAAATGTTAATGACTGTTTGTATGTATATTGAATTACCAAAATTAATTAATAACATTAGAGATATCGATAACAGTTGTTTGATTGTTGGAACCATTATTGATGATATTGATGGTACTGTAAACGTTTGACAGCAAGGATCAACGGAAGAATAAATTATGGAAAAAATAAATTGATTTCCAGGGCATATGGCCAAAGCCATTGCTGATTTACAATCAAAAAAGAAAAATTTTGATATGTTAATAGAAATAGTGGATGCACGTTGTCCACACATTTCAAGTAATCGTGAATTGTTAGGAAGTTTTAAATTACCAGTATTAACAGTCGCTGTTAAACAAGATCTTGCTGTAATTGATAATAATTTTTTGAACATTTCAACAAATAACAAAAAAACAAGAAGTATTATCATTAATAAAATTAAACAAGAATTAAAATCTAAAATTGATAAATGTAGATCTAAAGGATTGTTAAATCCTCAATTTAATATTTTAGTATTAGGGTTACCCAATATAGGTAAGTCTTCATTTATTAATTTATTACTTAATAAAAATAATTTATTAGTTCAAAACTATCCAGGAGTTACAAGAAAGCAGACACTTGTTAAAATAGATAATATGATATTTTTAAATGACTCTCCTGGAATATTATTTAAAAATATTGATAACAACACAACAGGATACATCCTATCTTTGATAGGTTGTATCAAAAAAGAAGTCATTCCAATGTATGAAGTAATTAAATTTGGTTATGAATTTTATTGCAAAAAATATCCAAATCAAATTAAACAAAAATTTGGATTAAATGAATTTGGTAATTTTGAACAATTTTTAGAATTAGTGTGCAAGAAATATCAATATATTTTAGATGGTAATAAACTAGATAAACAAAGAGCTTTAGAATATTTATACTCTATGTTTATGAATGGAAAGATTTGTAAAATAAACTATGAAAACTAATATGTATCTTTATGAAAATAGGCTCTTTCTCAGAAATGCTAAATACATCGCTGGAGTTGATGAAGCTGGTCGTGGTTGTTGAGCAGGCCCATTAGTAGTGGCAGCATGCATTTTACCAATAAAATATAAGAATGATAATATTAGAGACTCAAAAACATTATCTATTAAAAAAAGACATGAATTATTTGACACTATAATCAAAGATGCATTAGATTATCAAATAATTTTTATTGATCCAGAAGAAGTGGATAAACTAAATCCTAAAGAAGCATCTATTGTGGGGATGCGTCGCGCACTGACTTCATTAAAGACAGTTCCCGATGTAGCACTAATTGATTTTGAAAAAATTCCTAATTTGAATATTAAACAGCAATCAATTATTAAAGGAGATGCTAAATCAATAAGTATTGCTGCTGCTTCTATTTTAGCTAAAGTAGCACGTGATAACTATATGGTTAAAATTAATAAAAAATATCCTCAATATAACTTTAGCAAGCACAAGGGATATGGAACACTTGAACATGTCAAAGAAATCAAGAAGTATGGTGCAATTAAAGGGTTTCATAGGTTTTCATACAAACCAGTTAAAAATATAATAAATCATGTTTAATATATAATCATAATAATATGGAAAAGTTACTATCAACAATTAAAAAAATCAAGGATTTAGACTATAACCAAAAATTTGAAATCAAAAAATTATTTGCTAATCCAGATACTCTTGAAGTTCAACGTAATCAAATGAAAAATATAAATCCAAAAGCTACTTCAGACGAAGTTGAGAAAAAAGTTTTCAACTTAGTTGTTAGAGATAATGTTTTTAATGCAATTATGAATTACATTGTTACATGCTATGAATTTACTATTGATAAAAATGAAATTGAAAAATATTCCGAAAGAGTAAAAACTTTATACAAAAATGCTCCAGCAGAAAAGATTAATGAAATTACTGAAGTTACTCTTAAGAAAACTTTAGTTTTCTCTGAATTAGCGAAATTGTGAGACATTAGAACTACAGATGAAGAAACCAAAAACTCATTGCAAAATTATTACAAAATGACTAATAACCCAATTAGGGATGTCTTAGAAAACAAGGATCAATTTGAAGGTTATAAACAAATGATTCAAGATCAAAAGATAACTGCAGAAATTATTATGAGATTTAGAAATGTTAAAATTGATTTACCAAAACCTGATACTAATAAACCTCAAGAAGAATTAACTAAATAATCTAGTCATTTTGTATTTCAGTTTTATTTTCATATAAAACTATTTTTATAAGAGATCGTAATTAGATAAAATTGTATGTTTATTCTTGATATTTTCATGTTAATAGTTGTAAATAATTAAAAAACAATAAAACACTAATTTCTATTTAAATAACTTATTACCCTTAATATTTTTATTTTTATAATATAAATACTATGGAAAACAATTTAACTGACCAAGAACAAAGCAGAAGAAATAAACTAACTGAATTGGTTAATGAAGGGAATGATCCATTCAAACACGAAAGATTTGAACGTAATTTTACTTCTTCTTCATTTAAAGAAAAATATAAAAATAACACCAAAGAGGAACTTCACGAGTGTATAGATGAAATTAAAATTGCTGGTAGAATTATGGCTATCAGACAAACTTTTGCTGTTTTAAAAGATTTCGATGGTACAGTTCAACTTTATATTAATAAGAAAACTTCTGATCCAAAAATTTGACACTTATTTTCCAAAGTATTAGATATTGGTGATATTGTTGGTATTCAAGGAACACCAATGAAAACAAATACTGGTGAATGTACAGTTAAAATTAATAATTTAGTAATTCTATCTAAATCATTAAAACCATTACCAGAAAAATTTCATGGTTTGCAAGACGAAGAAATTAGAGCAAGAAAACGTTATGTTGATTTAATTATGAACAGTGAGTCAATGAACACATTTGTTTTGCGTAGCAAAATAGTTTCATTGATTAGAGAATATTTAAACTCATTAGGATATATTGAAGTTGAAACACCTATTCTTCAATCAATTTTAGGAGGAGCAGCCGCTCGCCCGTTTGTTACTCATCATAACGCACTTAATCGTGAATATTATTTAAGAATAGCAACAGAATTAGCTCTTAAAAAATTAGTGGTTGGTGGTTTTGAAAAAGTTTATGAAATAGGTAGAAACTTTAGAAATGAAGGAATGGACGCTACGCACAATCCTGAATTTACTTCTATTGAAGCATATACTGCATATTCTTCTATGGAAGACCAAATGGATTTATTGGAAGAAATTATCAAATATGTTACAAAAAAAATTGATAAACAAAATTTAGAATACAAAGGTGTTAACATTAATTTTAATCAAAAATTTAAAAGAATCAATATGATAGATGCTATTAAAGAAGCTATTAATATTGATTTTAATCAAATTAATTCTGATGCTAAAGCAATTGAAATTGCTGACAATCAACATATTGAATTGTTGCCTCATGAAAGAAATAGAGGCCATATTATTAATAAATTCTTTGAAACTTATTGTGAAGAGCGTTGTCTTCAACCAACATTTGTTTATGGTCATCCAATCGAAGTATCTCCATTGGCAAAAAAAGACTCAAAAGATCCAAGATACACTAAAAGGTTTGAATTATTCATTTGTGGTAAAGAATATGCTAATGCATTTAGTGAACTAAATGATCCAATAGATCAAAAACAACGTTTTGAAAATCAAATAAAAGAAAAAGACTTAGGGAATGATGAAGCAAACGAGATGGACAATGATTTTATTGAAGCTCTTGAATATGGATTACCACCAACAGGTGGATTTGGTTTAGGAATTGATCGTCTTGTGATGTTATTAACTAATAACACTACAATTCGTAATGTTTTATTGTTTCCTCACATGCGTGATGAAAAGTAATTATGATTAATAACCTTAAAGCATATTTTCCAATTAATTACAAACCAAAGTACGACTTAGACAAAACCATTAGTTTTATCAATGATTTTAATTTTGAATTCATTAATATGTTACAGCAAAAATTTAATATCATTCAGGTTGATTATCCATTGATTTCTCAAGTTGATAATGATAGTATGAATCGATATATTTATCGCAAGATATCTTTTGATAATGCTTCATCAAAACTGCCTTACATTATAAATAATGAAAACTTTAATTATTTCAAAGAACTTGAAAATAAGCTTAATATTAGTTCTAATCATTCACTAGTTGCTAAAACAAAATTAATTGACAGAGACTCTAAATTAACTAACACAGATTCAATGATTAAAGATGTGTTGTATCTTTATACAACACAACAAACCACTCAAAATGAATTTAAAGATTCTGCTAAAAGCTTAATTGAATTTCTTAAAAATAAAATTAATATTCTTCTTAACACACAATCATTAAAGAAATATAACATCACAGATAAGAATGTTAACAATATAAATGTTGTTAACATCAATGATATTATTTCTAAGAGAATAAAAAAAGAACAATATTCAGAATACATAGATATGTATTTAAACTCAAATGGTCCAACATTAATTTTAGGAGTTGATGATACTTCTTTAAATGAATTTAATGAATGTAATAATAAAGACTTAACTAAAAATAACACAACCGCTTCTTTGTATATTTACATTCCAAAAATTAAATCGAGAATTAGATTATTAAAATTACATTTGGTAGATATTTTTGTAAGGGAAGATGTAGAACAACGGAGATTTTTGATAGTATTTGATTTGTCTAATATATATATGTATCTATTAGATAAATTACACATAGCAGAAGTTGTATCATCTGTTTGAGAAGATGAATTTATTCAATTTACAAAAATAAATAATATAAAGATTTTGTAATATGACAAAATATGTTACCAAATACTTTTATTTAAACAGTTTTAATAGAACTGAAGACCAATTATTAGTTGGTAGTATTTCTATTAATGATTATTTATATGAAGAAATTATTAGAGAAATAAAGCAGAGTAACAACGAATTTAATGAGTTTGATGATGCAGATGATGAGTCATTCAAAAACGAAGAAGATGATTATTTTTCTTTATACAAAGAGTATAAAGAAACTGTTTCTAATGATAAAATAAAAAAACTTGCTGATACAGATCCAAAAATTTATGAAGGAAATATCATTGATCATGAATCAAGAATTTTTATTTCTAAACATTTTTCTGATTGTAATACAATTGATTTATCAAAAAAATATTTAACAAACGAAGAAGCATTTGAAGAGACAAAAAAAATATTAATTAACAATGATAACATCATTATTTTCCAAAGTGTTTTTATAAGTAAAAACAACAAATCAATAACCAAACCTGATGCAATAGTCAAGAAAAATGGTAAGTTTTATATTATTGAAACCAAAGGCACTACTAGTACGAGATTTGTTCATATCCTCGACTTGTTTTACCAAGTTAATATTATTGAAGATTCAATGGACATAATTTTAGAAAATTATTATTTATGTATTGTTAAATATGAATTATTACCTATTAGACAAGTATCTTTTGTTTTGACTGATAAATGTCATGATGGTAAAACGGCTAAAAGTTTTAAAAATCATACTGATAAAAACGAGTATAAGATTCTTTCCTTAAGAGATAAATGTGCGAAAAAAGCTTATGCTAAAGAGAATTTAATTTGAGAAGATAATGATAAAGAATTAGAAGAGGTTCCAACAATAAAGGAAAGAATACAAACAGGTAAAGGTAAAAGTGAATTCTTAACAAAAATATGCACAAACATTAAACAATTTTGAAACACAATTGATCATCTATATGATTTAATCCAGAAACCAATTCCGGATGCTTCAAAAATTAAATATGAACCACACAATATTTATAAATCATCTTATAAAGATGTGGATTTTTGATTACTGTTAAGAGACTATTATTATTTTTCAAATAACCCAGACTACTTACCATTTCAATTTTCTGGAAATTTATGCAGGTTTGAAATTGCATGTCAAATATATAAAATGATCAAAGGGAAAAATGTTCCGTTTCAAACTGTAATTAATTTACTTGAAACAAACAAATTTACTCTTGTTAGTGGAAAAGCATGAAATAAACCAGAAGCGTTAAAAGGGTATTTATTAGGGGTTTCTAAATCTCGTAATGCTCCATATTTTTCTGAACACGCGATTGAATTTATTAAAAGTATTAGGAACAAAAAAGTTTATTTTGATTTTGAATCTTTAAATTTAGCAATTAGAGTTGTGGATAAGTATCCACCATTTATGCAAACAGTAAACCAAGTCTCTGTAATAATTGATGATGGTAAAGGCCTTCATCATCTTAAAGAAATTCCGCCAGTTGTTATTGATCCTATTAATGGAATAAATAAGGATGATTTTAAAGTCATTATTGATACTTGCCTTCCTTCTAAAAATTTAGAAGAATGCAAAGAATATGACTATATTGTTTTTAATAAAAACTTTGAAATGACCAGGCTTAAAGAAATGGCTGAATATATTAATGAACCTGAATATATTGAAAAAGTAAAAATCATAATTAATCATATTGTTGATATTGCTGATTCGTTCAATATTAGTAAAAACAACAAACATATTGTTTTTAAAGAACTTAAAGGTTTTTACTCAATTAAAAAGGTTTTACCACTAGTAGAAAAATACGCAAAAGATATTTTTAATGCAGCAGGTTGTGTTAATTATAAAACTGGTTTAGTTGGTATTCACAATGGTACAGAAGCACAAAACGCCTCTACAAGAAGATTCTTTAATAAATTATCTAGTGATGAATGAAAGATTAATGCTGAGAATTTAGGAAAGTATTGTAATAATGATGTTCGCGCAATGATTGCTATTGAATATTATTTAAAGTCATTAATTAAATAATGCTTTATATATAATCTAAATAATATGAAAATTTTATTATTAAAAGAAAAAAATAAAAACCAAAGAGTTTTATTGATTCCTAATGATATCAAAACTTTAATTTCAAAAGGTGCAGAAATTTATATTCAACCTAATTATGGTAGTGGTTTAGGATATCCTGATCATGAATATGTGTCTGCTGGCGCAACTATTAAAAAGAATTACATGTCTGACATTTCTTCTTACCATGTAATTTGCAAGATTGCTCGTATTAGTTCTAAGATTTTAAAGAAATTAAGTCCTACACAAATTGTTTGAAACTATGCTAATCCAATAAATGAAAACAAGTATCTTTTTCAATTGCTTAAATACAATACTACTATGATATCGATAAAATCTATTCAACCTACAAAGGAAGGATCTGTTTTTAAAGTTTCTGAAAAACTAAAAGGTCAACTAGCAGTTAGCGTTATTGGTTTTTATTTATCTAGATATCAAAAGAAAGGATTAGGAAAAGTTTTTGGTAAAATTGAGGACTTTAATTCTAATTTATTTGTTATTGGTGGATCAAATTTTGCTGGTAAATCTTTAATTAAATCAGCGCTTGCTTTAGGAAGTAATGTGGTTGTATTTGATTACAATGAGAGTGATTTAGACAAAGTTAAAAGCAACGATGAGTACAAACAATTATGTAAGATTAATGATTGTACTTTGTCAGTATTTAAATATGAATATGAAAAATTATTTTCAATGCTAAGGCAAGCAGATGCTGTTGTTTGCGCAGCTAACAATCCTAATGAACCTACACATACAATTTTTAATGAAAAAATGATTACTTCGATAAACAAGGGTGCTGTGTTTGTAGATTTAGCTAGTGATTATGGATTTGCAAGTCAAACAGAATCTAAACAAATAAAATTATCAAAAGCTGTTTTTACAACAGCAGATGTTATTCACTTTAATGTAGGTAATGTAAGTCATTATTATCCTAAAACATTTTCTTCATTAATTTCTAAAATTAACACTGAGTTGTTACAAGAAATTTTAAAAAACACATTTGACTTAGAAAATTCTCCTGTGTTAGCGAATGCTGTAATAACTTATAAGGGAAAAATTACTAATCCTACAATTGCAAGTTCTCTTTATTTAGAATACACTCCTTTAAAGAGAATATTATCAAATCAAAATAAAAATTCGAAATAATTTATAACTTTATTTATTTGTTAATATTTCTTTATTTTTATCAACATTGAGATTCATAATTTTCCAAAAAAACAAGTATAAATATACAAATAGGAGAAAAAATATGAAAAATAAAAAATTACTAAAAACTGTTTTATGTCTTACATCTGGAATTGGGTTAGCCACATTAATTCCGTTTATGGCAACTGCTTGTGGATCATCCTCTACTAAAACAAGCATTTTACCATAAGAAGTTTATAAGTACGATCCAAATGATTCAACAATCTTAACAGGTTTCACAGATGAATTTTTAGATAATCCAAATGCATACAAACAATATAACACTATGGAAATTCCTGCTAGTGTAACAAGTATTAGTGAAAGCGCCTTTTATAATCAACTTACATTACAAACAGATATCCCATTATTCATTAAGAACTTAATTTTTGCAGATGGGTCTAATTGTTCTTCAATCGGTCAAGCTGCTTTTGCGTTATGTAGCTCGATAAAAGATATAAAAATTGACAACAATTATTTTCATGATGAACAATTAGGAACAAAAGGTAAAGCAGTAATTACTGGAAAAAGAGGACAAATTTCTTGAAATGATTCATCTGTTGCTGTAGGAAGTTTGGCTTGCGGAGATATTCTAATTCCTGATAATATTACTTCGATTGCAACTAATGCTTTTCAATATTGTTCATCGATTTCTTCAATAGTTTTACCAAACAGTTTAGAAGCAATTGGTAATAGTGCTTTTAATGCATGTTCATCATTAACTTCCATTGATTTATCTAATTGTACAAATTTATCAATAATTAGTGATAGTGCTTTTTCTAATTGTGTGTCGTTAAATTCTGTGACACTCCCAAATAGTTTAATCAAAATTGGTCCATATGCTTTTTTGAATCCAGATCATTAAACTATATTACTTGAGATTTACCAGATACTTATTATAGTAGTGTAAATATTGACACATATGCATTTTCTCACATTTCCCCTACAGGAAAGGTTAAATCATTAAATCCATCAATTAGTTCTGACGACTTCTTAGCTTGAATAAAAACTAAAGGAAATTTCCCATCTAGTGGTTGAGAATATGTTAATTAAACTATTTTCCACATACAATTTAAATTTCAAGAGAATACAAGTTTTAATGTATTGTTTAATTAAAAATCAAGTTATATTAGAAGCATATTTATAACTTTTTTTTCATATCAATTCTAAATTTATTTAGCTTAGTTTTAAGTTTAGAATCTTTGTTAGCTAGGATTTGAATGGCCAACATAGCTGCGTTGTAACCATTATTAATTCCTACAGTTGCTACTGGAATAGGTTTTGGCATTTGTACAATTGATAATAATGCATCTAATCCACCTAAAGCTGCATTAATAGGAAGACCAATAACAGGTAATAATGTGTGACTAGCAATTACACCAGGAAGAGCAGCTGATAATCCAGCGCCCGCTATAATTACTTCACAGCCTTTTTTCTCTACTTGTTTAATAGTGTTAATTAATTTTTCAGGAACACGATGAGCTGATAATATATAGCTTTCATAACTTACGTCAAATTCTTTTAATAAGTCAATAGCTTTAACGATTACTTGATCATCACTTTTTGAACCATAAAATATTGCTACTTTCATTATTTACCTCTACTAAAATATTTTACACCACTTTCAAAAATCTTTTGGTCAAACTCTCCTGGAATATTTTTATATAAGTTTATTCCGATTCTTTCAGAGTGTCCCATTTTACCTAAAATTCTACCATCCATATTGGTAATAGCTTCTATTGCATATATAGAACCATTTGGGTTAAATGGAGTTTTCATTGTTGGTTTATTATTTAAATCAACATATTGAGTAACAATTTGGTTGTTCTCTTTCAATTCTTCTAAAACTTCTTTTGAACATACAAACTTACCTTCTCCATGAGAAACCGCATTAAGTCGTACATCTCCTGGTTGTAATCCTTGCATTCAAGGAGACTTATTACATACAACCTTGGTTCTTACAATTGTAGACATATGATGTCTAATGTCATTAAATGTTAATGTAGGCATAGATTCATTCATATTCATGATTTTTCCATAAGGGACTAAACCTAATTTAATTAATGCTTGGAATCCGTTACATATACCCAAGATTAATCCTTTACGTTTGATTAAAGCAGTTGTTGCATTTTTAACGGCTTCATTATGGAAAATGTTAACTATAAATTTTGCACTGCCATCAGGTTCATCACCTGCTGAAAATCCTCCTGGTAAAAAGATAATATGTGCCTTATCTATGGCTTTAACTAATTCATTAATAGAACTTAATAATGCGTTAGAATTCATATTACGAATTAAAACTTGTTTTACAATAGCACCTTCTTTTTCAAAAGCTAGTTGACTGTCATATTCACAGTTAGTACCTGGAAATACAGGGATAACTACTATTGGTTTTTTAACTACTTTACTAAATAATGAATGTTGTTTACAATTTCAAACAGGTAATTCTAAACTTTCTTTAGATTTATTTTCTGTTTTTGAAGGGAATACATCTTCAAACTTAGATGTAATACGATTAATAACATCATTAAGCTTGATATTTATTTTTTCATAGACAATATTAGGTTCTTTAGTTGTGTAACCAATGACTTTGTAGTTTAATCCTTTTAATTCTTTATCAAAAGAAATATTAGTTGGAATTTCTAAAATTAATGATCCATAATTAATCTTAAACAATTCATCTTTAGATAAGTTAGATAGTTTTGCCCCAATAGAATTACCTATACACATTTTAGAAATTCCTTCAGCAATGCCTTTATGCTTTAATGAATATGCAGAGATAATTTTTTTTGCATCAATTAATTTCTTAACTGCATTAAAGTTAGCAATCAATGATTTATCACTTAATGTATAGTCTGCTTTAGTTAATGGACTTAATAAAATTATTTGAGAGTTTATCTTTTTAAATTCTGGAGAGATGATATTCTTAGCTTCATCAACACAAACCGCAAATGAAATTAAAGTATTTGGAACATTAAGTTTTTCAAAACTTCCTGACATTGAGTCTTTTCCACCAATGGCAGCTAGTGATAAATCTTTTTGTGCTTTATAAGCACCTAATAATGCTGCAAATGGTAAACCTCAGTTCTTAGGTTCTTTACCTAATTTTCTAAAATATTCTTGGAAACTCAAATAAATATTTTTATAGTCTCCACCCATAGCTACTATTTTAGTAACTGATTCAATTACTGAGTAATAAGCCATATGGAATGGGCTTCATTCTCCTAAAAATGGATTATATCCAAAAGACATTAATGAACATGTATCAGTTTTTTTACCAAATGTAGGAATGCGTGCAGCCATACCTTCAGCAGGTGT
Source organism: uncultured Mycoplasmatota bacterium (assembly GCA_949500635.1). GTDB lineage: Bacteria > Bacillota_I > Bacilli_A > Mycoplasmatales > Mycoplasmoidaceae > Malacoplasma_A. The sequence goes on along the minus strand of CATAWQ010000001.1, from coordinate 9,247 downwards.
TAATTGATTAATTCCACCTAATGGCATTAAAACTGTATTTGCTCCAATAGTTGAGTCAAATTTTTGAATCAATCCAGTGTTGATAGAAACATTAAGATCAGACAACATTGACATTCATGCTTCTTTAACATTAGCAATCGGTTGGTCATTTAAGTTTTTTGGAGCAACTACTTTAACATCGGTAGTTTGTGTAAATCCATTAGTATTTAGGAAATCTCTAGAAATATTAACAATAGTGTCAGCATTTCATTTCATTATTAAACGATTATTGTTAGTTACTTTAGCTATTATAGTAGCTTCTAGGTTTTCATTATTAGCTAATTTAATGAATTGTGCTGCTTGTTTGTTATTTACAACAACAGCCATTCTTTCTTGAGATTCACTAATTGCTAGTTCTGTTCCATTAAGTCCTTGATATTTCTTAGTTACTTTATTAAGATCTATTTCTATTCCAGGACACAATTCGCCAATAGACACTGAAACACCACCTGCTCCAAAGTCGTTACATTTAATAATTAATTTAGAAGCATCTGGATTTCTAAATAATCTTTGAATTTTTCTTTCTTCTACAGGGTTACCTTTTTGTACTTCTGCCCCACATTCAGTAATGGAAGATTTAACTTGTTGTTTAGAAGAACCAGTTGCTCCACCAATACCATCTTTCCCTGTTCTACCACCAAGAATAATAACTACATCTCCAACTTTTGGTGCACGTCTTACAACATTTTCTTTAGGTGCACACGCAATTACTGCGCCTGTTTCTAAACGTTTAGCTACAAAGTTGTTGTGGTAGATTTCTTCTACTTGGCCAGTAGCTAAACCAATTTGGTTACCATATGAACTATAACCATTTGCAGCTGCTATTGTAATAGTTCTTTGTGGTAGTTTACCTGCTAATGTGTTAGTTGAATCTTTTGTAGGATCAGCACACCCTGTAACTCTCATAGCTTGATAAACATACGTACGTCCTGATAACGGATCTCTAATTGCACCGCCTAAGCAAGTGGAAGCACCACCAAATGGTTCTATTTCAGTTGGGTGGTTATGAGTTTCATTTTTAAACATTAATAAGTATTTTTCAATACCTTTATTTGTTTTAACATTGATATTAATGCTGCAAGCATTAATTTCATCAGATTGATCTAAATTTTTAAGTAAACCATGTTTTTTTAGATCCTTCATAGCGATAGTTGCTAAATCCATTAAGCAAATGTTTCTAGTCTTGGCCTTTGAACCATAAACATAGTTACAAGATTTTAAGTATTCATCATAAGTTGATTGAAATAATTCTGAATACTTAGATTTTTCAAATTCAACTTTATTAATTTTAGTATTAAAAGTTGTATGACGACAGTGATCTGATCAATATGTGTCAATAACTTTAATTTCAGTTAATGTAGGATTTCTTTTTTCTTTTCTAAAATACGCTTGAACCATCAATAAATCTTCAATAGTCATCGCTAATGAAAGAGATTGATGTAAATAAATTAAATCTCCATCTTTCATACTAGTAAAACCACTAATTATCTGAATCTTTTCTTTATTTTCAGCATGTATTGGAAAATTTGTCGAGTTTACAGGAATTTCATGAGAATCAACTGGATTAATTAAGTATTTCTTAATTTTGTTAAGATCTTGAGTTGATAATCCCCCTTTTATTTGATAAACTTTAGCTGTTTTAACTTCTACTTCATTCTTAGGGTTTATCAACAATAAACATTGTTTGCAAGCTTCTGCACGAGCATCAAATTGGCCAGGAAGATATTCAATTGCAAATGTTGTTGAACCTTTAGATGCAGGTAGATTATCTAAGTAATAATCATCTACCATAGGTTCACTAAACACAGATGTTAAAGCAATATCAAATGTTGAATTTTCAACATTCTTCACTAAGTATTTATTAAATACTTTAATACTTTTAATGTTGATTTTTAAAAAGTTTTTAATTTCTTTTAATAACCCATTTGATTCAGAATCAAATTGATTTTTCTTGTAAACAAAGACAGTTTTGCAATTATTGATTGACATAAATGATTTATTAATATTATATATTAATAAAAATAAGGTGTTTTAAAAAAGTGTTTTGACTTAGTATCAATTTTATAATTCTCTTAAATTAATTATTAAACTTCAGCTTCTCAACCACTAGATGGGAAATTTCCTTTAGTTTGGATTCAAGCTAAGAAGTCATCAGAACTAATTGATTGATTTAAGGATTTAACTTTTCCTGTAGATGAAATATTAGCAAATACATCATTTCCAATATTTATACTATTATCATATCCATCTGGCAAATCTCAAGCAATATAACCTAATTTAGTACAGCTGTAAAAGGCTCCTTGAATAATTTCCATTAAATTATTAGGAAACGTTATAGAAGTTAGTGATGAACAAAACATAAAAGCATTCCTGCCAATTTTGATTAAACTATTTGGGAGTGTCACAGAATTTAATGACACACAATTAGAAAAGGCAGCTTCACCAATTTCGCTTAAAGTACTTGGGAAACTAACTAAATTCAAATATTGGCACGCTTCAAAAGCACTATTACTAATTGTTAATAATTTTGTACAATTAGAAAAATCTGCTGAAGTTAATGATATGCACCCATTTAAAGCAGCATAACCAATTGATTCTAAACTACTTGGAAAATTAAGAGATGTTATTTTTCCACACGTTTGAAAAGCTTTATTTGCAATCGAAGTAATATTATCAGGAATTACAATATCTCCGCAAGCCAAACTTCCTACAGCAACAGATGAATCATTTCAAGAAGTCGTTCCCATTTTTCCTTGAATTACTACCTTACCCTTTGCTCCTAATTGTTCAACGTGATAATAATTATTATTAATTTTTATATCATTTATTGAGTTACATAATCCAAAAGCAGCTTCCCCAATAGAAGATAGATTATTACATTTTGATAAATCAATAGAAGTTAATGATGAACAACCACCAAAAGCATAATCTACAATTGAACTAACATTAGCAGGAATTACAATATCTCCACAAGCCAAACTTCCTACAGCAACAGATGAATCATTTCAAGAAATTTGTCCTCTTTTTCCAGTAATTACTGCTTTACCTTTTGTTCCTAATTGTTCATCATGAAAATAATTGTTGTCAATTTTTATATCTTTTATCGAGCTACATAACGCAAAAGCAGCTTGACCGATTGAAGAACAATTAGACCCATCTGCAAAAATTAAGTTCTTAATGAATAATGGGATATCTGTTTGTAATGTAAGTTGATTATAAAAGGCGCTTTCACTAATACTTGTTACACTAGCAGGAATTTCCATAGTGTTATATTGTTTGTATGCATTGGGATTAGCCAAAAATTCATCTGTAAAACCTGTTAAAATTGCAGAATCGTTTGGATCATACTTATAAACATCATCAGGTAAAATATTTGTTTTAGTAGAGGATGATCCACAAGCGCAAGCAGTTGTCATAAACGGAATTGATGTTGCAAACCCAATTCCTGAAGTAATACATAAAATAGTTTTTAATAATTTTTTATTTTTCATATTTTTTCTCCTATTCATATATTTATACTCGTTTTTTTTTTTTTTTTTTTTGAAAAAACTCAAAAAACAACAAAAACATATTCAAATAATTTGAATATGTTCAAATTTAAGTGTAAAATTAATTCCTTAATAAAAATATGCTTTGCATAAGCCTAAATTACTTATTTATTAGAATATAATATTATTGTAAGTTATATATGGTATTAAAAAGCTGAGATAACAAGAGAATTACAATTCATGAATGATTAAATGTTAAAAAACCAAAAGGTATTGTCCAAATCATTCATGGAATGGTAGAACACGGTGCAAGGTATGACAGATTTGCTAAATTTCTTAATTCAAAAGGATATTTGGTGGTAGCTGACGACCATAGAGGACACGGAAATACTGATAAAACTACTTTAGGTTACTGTGATGGTGATATGTTTGCTGATACAGTTAAGGATGAAGGGTTTATCACTAATTACTATAAACAAAAATATCCTAATGTTAAATACTTTGTATTTAGCTTCTCTTATGGTTCATTTCTAACTCAAAGTTATATTGGTAAATATGGAGATAAAATTGACGGAGTAGTAATTGGTGGCAGTAATTATAAAAAAGACTTCCAAGTATATTTAGGGTCTTTCGTGTGCTTATTTAATAACAAGAAGAAACCAGCAAAGTTAATTGAAAGACTCTCTTTTGGTTCATATGCAAAGAATTTTGATGAAGGAGAATGATTAAGTGTTGATGAAGATAATAACAGACGTTATCACGCTGATTCATATTGTAAATTTATTTGCTCATATAGGTTTTATGCAGACTTCTTTAGAGGGTTAAAGAAGCTATACACAAGAAAATATATTAGAAATCTTAATAAAGATTTACCTATTTTATTAATTTCAGGTGAAGATGATCCAGTCGGTAATATGGGTAAGGGAGTAAAGAAATTATTTAATTTTTATAAGAATAAAGCTAGAGTTAAACACGTTTCTTTAATTTTATTTCCTCATAGTAGACATGAGTTTTTAAATGAGATGCCTGAAGCTTTAGATAGATACAAAATCTTATTGGATTTTTTTAATAAATATAATGCTTAATACTTAATTAACTAATAACTTTATAATTTAGTTTTTACAAAATTATGTTTACTAATGTAAAAATTAATAATTATTATATTTATAATGATTAATATCATTATGAACGCTACCATTATCATCATATTAATTTTAGTATTGATATCATTAATTGCTACTTGCATTATTTTAAAACTATTTTTAGATAATAAAAATAAAAATAACACTGCAGATACTGTTGTTACCACACAAATTAAATCAATTGAAGAAAATATTAATAATAATTATCATTTTTTTGAAGAAAGATTAAATGAGATTAGAAAAGAAATTGATAATAAATTTGATATCAAATTTAAAGATTTAACCGATTTAAATGAATCTAAACTGAAAGAAATTAAACAAACAGTTGATGAAAAACTTTCCGAAACAATAACTAAGAGATTTAACGAAAGTTTTGATTTATTAAGTAAACGTCTTGAAGAAGTACAAAAATCTGCTGGGGAAATGAAAAGAGTTGGAGAGAGTGTCGGTAATCTTCAAAAAATTTTATCCAATGTTAAAACAACAGGTATTTTTGGGGAAATTCAATTAGGAGCTATATTAGAACAAATTTTAACTAGAGATCAATATGAAACAAATATTGTTACAGGAACAAAACGTGATCCAGTAGAATTTGCCATTAAATTCCCTGGGATGGAGGAAAATGAACATGTATATTTACCAATTGATTCTAAATTTCCTCTTGAAAAATATACTCAATTAAATGATGCAATTCAATTAGGTGATGAAAACCTGATTAATGAAAGAAGAAAAAGTCTTGTTACTACCATTAAGAATATGGCAAAAGACATTAATGAGAAATACATTAATATCCCTAAAACAACTGATATTGCTATTATGTTTTTACCAATTGAAGGTTTATATGCAGAAGTGTGTAAAAACGGTTTGATTGAAGAATTGCAAAATAAATATCATGTAGTAATTGCTGGACCAACTACTATGAGTGCTATTCTCACAAGTTTCAGAATGGGCTTTAAGACGTTAGCTCTTCAAAAAGAATCAGCTAATATTTGAAAAACTTTAGCAGCTATTAGAGTAGAATTTGATCGTTATAACAAACTTGTTATTAACATTAGTGATAGATTTAAAAAGACTAATGAAGACTTCGATAAGTTAATTACTACAAGAACTAATAAAATTACAAGTAAATTAAATAAAATTGAAACTAATAATTTAAGCATTAGTGAAGCTAATAAGATATTAGGTTTAGAAGAGTCTAAAGAAACACAAAACGAATAGACAAAAAACAACACAAACTAGATGACATTTCTAATAGAATTAAAATATAAAATTTATATTCTTATTTATTAATAAGATTATTCAAAAGCAATAATTTTTATTAATTAAAAATTCATTTCTTTTATTTATTCATCTGATTTATTTTGAATATTTATAAGATTAAAAAAATTTATTAGGATTTTTTTCAAAATCAATTATTGTTAACTTAGAAGAGTATTGAAAAAGATAGTCATCCCTATAAATATTACTAAGTTAAAACAAAATTAATGAAGCTATAGATCGAATAAATAATTTACAAAAACCCAAATTATACTATAAATTGTGAATTAAACTAAGTTGTCAGGAAATTTGGTTTTTTGACTTAGTATTTGCATTATAAATGTATTGTTAATAAATATGTTTTATTTGAGTTAAATTATTTTGAAGATTTGAAGGTCAATAATTCTGAATTTTTGCAAATCATTTTTTCAATATTATTTATTTTGTAAATAACATTTTCTTCATATTTTTCAATTAATGGTCTTACATTATCTAGTAAAGAATTAATAATCAAATCATGAGTTTTTTTATCATACCCTAATTTAAAAAATAATTTATCTTTATAATGATGAATTTTACTATGGGAATATGCATCAATATAAATCATGTTTTCTCAACAATCAATTAATTTTCATTGTTCTGCTGTATCAGCTTGCTCAAGAGGAACGATATGATGGAGATTAAAACCTGGTTTTTTTTCTATTTCGTGCATTTGCATATATTTTTTCTTTTCTATTAAACTTCTACCCAAATTTTTCTCAGAATCAACAACACCACCTTTTCCAATTCTAATAAATAAATTATAATTATTATCCTTTTCAAAATGCGCAGTTAGTGCTAAAATGTTAATAATTTGTTGTGCTTCATTTTTTCAATTATGTCAATCTCTATCTAAATCCTTTGATAAATTATATTTTTTTCTATTTGCATGGCACTCCTTACAATAATTTTTTATTGCAGTAATAAAAGCACATTTTTTAAATTTATTTAATTTTTGATATTCAATTAAATAATTTTTAATGTTATCTAATGTGTATTTTTTTTCTGAGAAAATTTGATCAATTCCTGTTAAAAATAACATTCAAGTTTCAGGAGAAAATTTAGCTTTAACTTTTTCTAATGATTCACAAAGAATATCAAATATTTTAGTAAAATATCCATTCATCAAACGTTTGATACAAATGCTAAATATTATTAGTCTTTCATCAGCATTTTTTTCTAATAATTTTTTTCCTAATTTACTTATTCTAACAAATTTTACTGATTGTTTTTTTTGTTGTTCATTTATAAGAATAAAGTTTTTATTAAATCTTTCAATTAGTCCCATTCGTGCAAGGTCTGGAAAAATATTTTTTTTAATTGTATTAAGAGTGCCACTATTTAGAGTGTCTTTTATATTTTGAACAAATTTTCTATATTTATCTATAGAACATTCATATGACCCAGTATCATCTCCTACTAAAATTTCCATAAAGTCTTCAGAAGAGGTAAAATTATTTAGTTCAGTGAGTATGCGAATAATCATATTTAAATTTCATCTGTTATGTTGAGAAAAATGCAATCCTCTATAATTTTTATCTAGCAACCTATTTTTGATAAAAATTGGGATTTTAGATTGAGGTAAGCAAATTCGTTCTAACTCTTTAATTAATTTTTCCATTTTTTATGTTTCTTAAAATATTTTTATAAAATAACTTATTATTTTCGCACCCACTACAATTTATCCCTAATTTATTGCAAGCAATTATTGTTTGACCAGAGCCCGAAAATAGATCTAAAACTATTGAGTTTTTATTTGCAGATGCATTCAAAATTCTTTCAATCATTGCTTGTGGTTTTATTGTTGGATGAGAGAGTTTTTTTGTCTTTCCATTAATTTTTTTGCTGTGTCGTTCAGATGAAAATTCTCAAACATCTGTACATAATTTTCCTTTTGGATTAGGTTTTCAATATTTTCCTTGCTTAGTTTTTATTCCTAAAGAATTTGAAAGCCTTTGCTTTGATAAATATGGTATTCTAACATTATCAAAATTGAATATTTTAGGATTGCCGTTAGACATAAATAAACATGTCTCTTGGTTGTTAACAAATTTATTCTTAGAAGGATGAAATCCATCTTTTTTATATCATGTAATTCAATTGTTAAAAGTTAACTTATTTTTTAATAAATTTAAAGTTATGGCAGAATTAAATTGATTGTTAAATATATATATGGATGCACCAATTTTCATTTTTTGAATACATAATGAAATTCATTTTTTCATAAACATTCAATATTGATCTTGAGAATCAAATTTATCTCATTCATCAATTCCAATGTTATAAGGTGGATCAGCTATTATTAAATCAACACTCTTATCCTTAATTGTGTTTAAAAATTCAACAACATCCATTAAAAATATTTTATTTTTCATAAACTTTTTTATTGATTACTGGTTTGTAATTTTTATAAATTTCATACCCTATAAAATTTCTATTATTATTTTTTGCCGAAACTAATGTTGTTCCACTTCCTGCAAACGGATCTAATATAGTGTCACCTATAAAAGAATATAACTTTATACATCTATTGGCAATTTCTATTGGCATAATTGCACAATGTTTTCCAAATGCTTTATCATTTCTATTTGGGATAGGGATATTTCAAATTTGACTTGTAAATCTTAATCAATCACTTTGTGTAATTTTCGATTTTTCTTTAATTGTTTTACTTACTTTTTTTGCTTTACCAGGTTTAACATAAACTGAAATAAATTCAGTTGTATTTTGTGCATAAAAATTTGATGGATATGGATATGAACCAAACATTAATCGTTTAGTAGAATTAATTCTATTTCATATGTACAAATCAAGCAAATTAAATCTTGTATTAGTAAGAATAGAATGTTGTATTTCTGCTTGTAAGTCATATATTGTTCTGTTATGGAATCTATTATCATATTTTTTTAAAATTGGAATTAGAGGAACATTTATGCAAATTTTTCCATTTGGTTTTAAAACTCTATAACATTCTTTTCATACAGGTAAAAGTTTTTGAATATATTTATTAAACTTTTTTGCATAACTTACATCTTTTTTTAAAACTGAAGAATGTTTTGTTTTTTGGTACCCATCATATGCATAGTTTTTTATATTAAAATAAGGAGGGGAGGTAACTACTAAATCAACACTGTTATTTTTTAATTCCTTCATTTTTGATGAGTCTTTATAAAAAACAACATTTATCATAAATACAAAAATATTCTATAGATAAAATCTATAGAATATCCCCTCCTACACTAAAAATAATTAGAGAGCAGTTACTCTCTCTCTCTCTCTCTC